>DASPKU010000001.1:0-300000 GCA_035627955.1 Phycisphaerales bacterium | reverse complement strand
GACGAGATCAGAGAGTTCAACGACGGCGGCCCGATCCCCGGGCGCACGCTGGTCGTGCGCGACGCCAAGCTCACACGCCTGTGAGCTACCGAAGAAACGGGGGGTGGTCCCCGCGCTACGAGCCCCAAAAAGCAACGGAGCCCCGGGATCGCGAGACGGCCCGGGGCTCTGTTGTTTTTCCGACGGGTGGCACGACCGTGCTCGGACCGTCGTGGAGTTGTGCTTCAGAAGCCGCTCAGCAAGGATGCCCGCCCAGCACCCGGAAGAACGCCTCGATGTCCTGGTCGGTCCCCGCGTCGCCGTCGCCGTTGAAGTCCGAGCCGCCGGCGTAGCAGGTGGGGCAGCACGTCCCGCCGATGCACGTGAAGAACGCCTCGATGTCCTGGTCGGTGCCGGAATCGCCATCGCCGTTGAAGTCCGACGTGCCGCAGGTGGGGCCGCACTGCACAACCCCCGTGAGGAAGTCGACGCGGATGTTCAGGTCATCGCCGCTGCGGGGGCGTACGTGCCAGCGGCCGTCAGTCGCCGCGTTTGATAGCGACGTCATCGGCGCGAAGCCGCTGGCAAGGTAGTAGGTGCCCGCGGGCAGGCTGCCGTTCTGCCCTGCGAACACCGGGTCGGCGGGGTTGCCGGTGCGGGACGGCCGGGCCCACGTCGCCCCGAAGGAGAACTGCGGGAGCGCCCAGGGCCCCTCGTCGTTCGACGAGGCCACCACGTTGCCGCTGCTGTTGAAGACGAACGCGACCTGGTCCGCGGTCTGCGGCGAGTCGCTGCCGGTGAAGTCAATGTCGAGGTAGCTCTCCGGCGTGGAGCCGTCCGCCCCGCACGTGGTGAACTTGTACCACAGCGCCCCGGGCACTCCAGGGTTCACCGGCGGCACGGTCAGCCCGGGCGCGAGGACCGTCTGCCCGTTGTTGATCTCGATGAAGTTGGGCTCCGCCGACGGCGCCAGCGGCCCCGCGAACGTCGCGTTGGTGCGGAAGTTCACCCGCACCGTGCCCGAGTTCTCGCTCGCGCCGGTCAGCAGCCAGCCGTTTCCTACCCGCGCGGCGGGGAACGAGCCCACGCCCAGGTAGTACGGGCCGAAGGCGAAGGTCAGCTCCCCGTTCATGCCGTCGAACGCGAGGCCGTTGCCGAAAGCCGGCCGGTTCCCGACGCCGAAGCTGAGCTGCGCCTGCAGGTCGCTGCCGCTGTCGCGGTTGGTGGCCAGCAGCACCCCCACGCCGTCGAACAGCGCCAGCACCGGCTGGTTCACCGGCCCGAGCTGCGAGCCCTCGGTGTCGATGTCCAGGAACGTCCGGCGCGCGTCCGTCACGTTGCCCGGCACCTCGAACTTGTACCACTTGATCTCGCCCGGCCCGAGCGGGGCGGTTACGGTCAGCCCGCTGTCCTGCAGCGTGATCTCCGTCGCCGGCGGCTCGGTTGCGGGCGCGATCCCCCGCAGCACCAGGTCCGCGATCACCGCGTTGCCGGTGCAGGGCGCCCCACCGAAGATGCTCCGCACGTGCTCGTTGGGCATCGGCGCATCCAGCGGCCCGCCCTGCATCACGCCGTCGGCGTTGCGGTCTCGCCCCCAGGGGTCGGTCGTCGAGCCTACCGGCATGTCGTTCTGGTGCGTCACGACCAGCCCGCCCGTGACGCTGGCGAGCTGGTTGCTTCCCGGCGCGAGCACGAACACCTCCACGTACGCGTGATCACCGTTGATGTAGCACAGCGGAAGCCCGTTGCTCATCAGGTTCAGGTACGCCAGGTCCGGAGCATTGCGGATCGCCACCGGCCCCAGCGTCGTCAGCGGCACCGCCCCCGCCGCCACCATCGGGTTGCTCGTGAAGCTCGCGTTCTGCCACACCTTCACCAGGATGTCGTAGTCGCTGATCTGCCCGAAGCTGTTACTGATCAGCAGCTGCACCTCCATCAGCGGCTTGTCGATCGAGCTGCTCCACGGACCGTTGCTGAACCGAACGTCCTCGATCAGGTGGTTGTGCCCGAATGTGCCGATGCACTCGCCGTTGGCGTCCGAGTCGTACACGTCCTGCACCACCAGCCGTGGTGCGTAGGGCAGGACCTGCTTGGTCGACGCGTCCACGTAGATGTGCGGGATCGTGCTCTTGTCAACGTTGGGGATGGGGGTTACATCCTGCGCCGCCGCCGGGATCGTGGTCATCGCCGCCACGAGCGCCGCGGCGCCCATCAGTCGTCCGTAGTGCATGGTGCCTGCCTTCGGGGGACTCCGTCCCGCCGCATGAGCCGGAAGGGCCTCTCCACGCCGCGTCGCCTACGTAGGCGGCGAATCCGTTCCTCGGCGTGCACCCTTCGTCCCGGCGCGTCCGCCGCGTCGCTGCCGACGCGGGCGGGCCAACCTACCGGGCGATTCGCGGTTCACAACCCCGGAGCCCGGGTGAAGTGAACAAAAACTCACATCTCGCCCCTCGATGCGGGGACGCGATTCCCTCACGCAGGTCAGTGATTGTGGATAGTTCTGCGCATATGCGCGCAAACTGGCGGCTACCGCGCACCCACGTGGGCGCGCTTCTCCATCGCCGCGACGAACTGATCGAACAGGTAGCTCGCGTCGTGCGGCCCAGGCGACGCCTCGGGGTGGTACTGCACGGCGAACACCGGCTTGTCCTTCATCGCAAAGCCCGCGAGCGTGCCGTCGTTCAGGTGGATGTGCGTGGCCGTGCCGCCCACCGCCTCCAGGCTTTTGGGATCAACCGCGAACCCGTGGTTCTGGCTTGTGATCTCCACGCGCCCGTTGGTCGCGTTCAGCACGGGCTGGTTCGCGCCACGGTGACCGAACTTGAGCTTGAAAGTCTTTGCCCCCGCCGCGAGGGCGAGCAGCTGGTGCCCCAGGCAGATGCCGAAAGTAGGAATCGGCTCGCCGGGCTTGCCCAGCACGCCCTTGAGCGTCGCGATGGTCTGCTCCACGGCCGCGGGGTCGCCGGGGCCATTGGAGATAAACAGCCCGTCGATGTCCCCCTGCTCATAGCGGCGGATGATCTCCTCCGCCCCGGTGTCATGCGGCACCACCACCACCTCGCACCCGCGCTCCGCCAGGTTCCGCAGAATGTTCGCCTTCGCCCCGCAGTCCAGCGTCAGCACCCGCAGCTTCCGCGAGGGATCGTGATGCGGCGGCGCCCACTCGCCCAGCGTCTCGCTCCACGTGCTGCCGCTGTTGCACCCCACCCGCGGCACCAGGTTCTGCCCCGCCATCGACGGCGCGTTCCGCGCCATCTCCACCAGCTGCGCGTCGCTCAGGTCCGTGCGGTCCGTCAGCACGCCCGCCATCGACCCGCCCGTCCGCAGTTTCTTGGTCAGCGCCCGCGTGTCGATCCCCGTCAGCCCCAGCACGTTGTTCTTGGCCAGGTACTCGCTCAGCGTGCCGGTCGCCCGGAAGTTGCTGTGCCGGCGCGCCAGTTCGCGGATGATGAACCCCGACACCTGCACCTTCCGCGACTCGACATCTTCATCGTTCACGCCTGTGTTCCCGATCAGGGGGAACGTCTGGACGAGGATCTGCCCCGTGTACGAGGGGTCGGTCAGCGACTCCTGGTACCCGCACATCGCGGTGTTGAACACCACCTCCGCGGCAACCGCCAGCGACCGCCCGGTCGCCCCGAACGCCTGGCCGTGGAACACCGACCCGTCGGCAAGGGCGAGCCGGCCCGGGGGAAGGTTGGATACGTTGTGGGAGGAGTGAGCGGCGTCGATGTCGTGGTTGGGCATCGAGCCAGAGTGTAGCGCGCTCTACCGGGGATTTGCGTGGCCACGGGCAGCGAAAGTCTCTTTGCCGTACAGGAATCCGCCGCAGCGGCCGGCTCCGTGTACGTCCGCGTGGCCGTGGAGCGCGGCATCGAGATCGACTGGAACGCCGAGAAAACCGCGGAAGGCCTCACCTACCGGCTCGACGGCCCCCTCGCATCGACGCCCCCCACCATCGGCGAGCGCGTCGAGGTCCCGCTCGGGCGCGGCACCGGTGTGGGAAAGCTGACATCTGGCATCGTCGTCGCCGTCGGCGGCCCCGAGCTGCTCGACGGCCTCGCGCCCTCCAAGGTCAAGCCCGTGGCCCGCCGTTCCGGGGCGGCGCTCCCGCCCCGCATGGTCGAGCTCGCCGAGTGGATGGCGACCTACTACGTCTGCCCGCTGGGGATGGTCATAGCGTCGATGATCCCCGCGGCCGTGAAGCAGGGCATCGGCCGGCGCGAGGTCGAACAGGTGTCGCTCCTGCCCGGAGCCTTCGAGCACCTCAAGCCGCCGCAGCGCAAGCTGCTGGAGCAGGTGAGAGCCCTCCCCGCGGACGTGTTCCCGCTGCCGCTCGCGAGCCTCGCCGCCAAGCTCAACCTCAAGACCCCGCAGCGGCTGCGGGCCTTGATCGCAGCCGGCGCCCTGCACGCCTCCATCACCGAAGAGGTCCACGCCCGCGAGAACCTCTCGGGCGACCTGGGCGTCTCCACCACCGCCATCACGCCCACACGCGCCCAGCAGGCGATCATCGACGCCATCGCCCCCACCCTCAGCGCGTTCCACGCCCACCTCCTCCACGGCGTCACCGGCTCTGGCAAGACCGAGGTGTACCTCCGCCTCATCGCCAAGGTCCTGGAGCGCGGCCAATCCGCCATCGTGCTCGTCCCCGAGATCGCCCTCACCCCCCAGACCGCCGACCGCTTCACCGCCCGCTTCGGCAAGCCCCGCGTCGCCGTGCTGCACTCGGGCCTCACCGCCGCCCAGCGCAACCGTGAGTGGTCCCGCGCCGCCGCCGGCCAGGCCCAGGTCGTCGTCGGCGCCCGCTCCGCGGTGTTCGCTCCCGTGCCCAACTTGGGGCTCATCGTCGTCGATGAGGAGCACGACAGCAGCTACAAGCAGGACCGCCTGCCACGCTACAACGCCCGCGACGTCGCCATCAAGCGGGCGCAGCTCGAACCGTGCCCGGTGCTGCTGGGCTCCGCCACGCCTGCCCTTGAGAGCTACGCCAACGCCACCAGCGGCAGCCCCAAGTGGTCGCTGTGGGAACTCACCGAGCGCGTCGGCAACGCCCGCCTGCCCGACGTCGAGATCGTCGACCTGCGCGAAGAACGACGCCTCCGGGCCCAGCTGCCGCTGGGTGACGACGGCCGCCTGCACCTCCTCGGCCCCACCCTCGAGCAGGCCCTCGAGCACACCCTCGCCGACGGCGCCCAGGCCATCCTCCTGCTCAACCGGCGCGGCTTCGCCCACTACATTAACTGCCCCAAGGCCGCCTGCGGCTTCTCGCTCGCGTGCAGCGACTGCGACGCCAACCTCGTGCTGCACCGCCACTCCGGCGTGCCCGCGGGCGAGCTCGTCCGCTGCCACCACTGCCTGGCCGAGCAGCTCGTGCCCCGCCTCTGCCCCCAGTGCGGCACCAAGCTCAACGTCTTCGGCGGCGGCACGCAGCGTGCCGAGGATGAGCTCATCCGCAAGTTCACCAGCATGGGCCTCAAGCTCGGGGAGACGCTGCTGCGGCTGGATTCCGACTCCATGCGCTCCGCCCGCGACTACTACGACGCGCTCTCGAGGTTCGCGAAGGGCGAGGCCCGCGTGCTGATCGGCACGCAGATGATCGCCAAGGGCCTGGACTACCCCAACGTCCGCCTCGTCGGCGTGCTCGATGCCGACACCTCGCTCAACATCCCCGACTTCCGCGCGAGCGAGCGCACGTTCCAGCTCGTCAGCCAGGTCGCGGGGCGCGCGGGCCGGGGCGACAAGCCCGGGCGCGTCATCATCCAGACCATGAACCCTGACGCCCCGCCCATCCTCCTCGCGGCCGCGCACGACTACGTGACCTTCGCGCGCGAGGAGCTCGCCACCCGCCAGCGCTCACGTCTCCCTCCCGCGGCCCGCATGGCCCGCATCGTCTGCCGCGACGAGGACGACAAGAAGGCCCGCGACCGCGCGGCCGAGCTGGTCGAGGTGCTGCGCTCAATCGCAGGCGACTCGGCCCTGGTGCGTGGTCCCGGCCCCTGCCCGGTCTCGCGGATCGCCAACCAGTACCGCTACGCCCTTGACGTGTTCGCCCCGCGGGCGGGGATCGTCCAGCAGGTCCTCGCCGCCGCCCGCGCCAAAGGCTTGCTGAAGAGTGATGCCAACACCGCGGTGGATGTCGATCCAGTAGCCTTGATGTGATTGTCGTTCCAGGGTACCCCGCCGCTCCGCGGCGGCTCTTCGTTTCACACAGAAAGCAGCATCACTCGCGCCCCGCCGAACCGCCGCGGAGCGGCGGGGTACCCAAGAATGGATGGGAAGGGAGTCCAGATGGGAGAGTTCGATTCAAGGAAGATCACCGTCATGGGCCTGGGCCGCTTCGGCGGCGGCGCGGGCGTCACCCGCTGGCTCTGCTCGCAGGGCGCTCAGGTCCTTCTGACCGACATCGAGCCCGGCGACAAGCTCGCGGCCTCCATCGCCGGTATCCAGGACCTCATCGACGCTGGCCAGGTCGAGCTGCGCCTCGGCGAGCACAACGTCAGCGACTTCACCACGTGCGACCTCGTCATCGCCAACCCGGCGGTGCCCAAGCCCTGGGACAACCGCTTCCTGCGGGCGGCGCAGGCCGCGGGCATCCCGATCACCACCGAGATCCGCCTGCTGGTCGAGCGTCTTCCCAACCGCGCGAAGGTCGTCGGTATTACCGGCTCCGCCGGCAAGAGCACGACCACCGCGATGATCCATCACATCCTCGCCACCACCGGGCGCGACACCGTCCTGGGCGGCAACATTGGTGGCTCGTTGCTATCTGACCTCGCGCGCATCACCCCAGATACCTTCGTGGTCCTCGAACTCAGCAATGCCATGCTCTACTGGCTCGGCGAGGCCAGCCCCGACTGCAGGTTCTCACCGCACGTGGGCGTCGTCACCAACGTCAGCCCCAACCACATCGACTGGCACGGCAGCTTCGAGCACTACGCCAACAGCAAGCGCCGACTCGTCTCCAAGATGCAGCCCGGCGACACCGCCATCCTCGGCGAGAGCGTCGCCACCTGGCCCCTGCCGACCGGAGTCAATCGGATCACCCCCTCACCCACTCACCCCCTCACCCACTCACTCGCGATCCCCGGCCCCCACAACCAGCTCAATGCCACGATGGCGATCGCGGCCGCCACCACGCTCGACCTCACAATCACCCGCGAGCAGGCGATCGAGGCCGTGCGCACATTTCAGGGCCTGCCTCACCGCCTTCAGCTCGTGGGCGAGGTTGACGGCGTCCGCTATTACAACGACAGCAAGAGCACCACGCCCGAATCGTGCCTGCTCGCGGTGAACGCCTTCGGCGACCATCGGCAGCGCATCCACCTGATCGCCGGCGGCTACGACAAGAAGTCGGACCTCTCCCCAATCGGCCAGCTGGCACGCGAGCTCGCCGGGCTGTACACCATCGGCGTGACCGGCCCCGCCATCGCGGCCGCTTCGGCCGCACGCGCCACCCCCTGTGGCACACTGGAGGTCGCCATGCAGCACATCCACGCCCGTGCCCGTCCCGGAGAAATCGTCCTGCTCAGCCCCGGCTGCGCCTCCTGGGACCAGTTCGAGAACTACGAGCAACGCGGCCAGCGCTTCGCCGAGCTCGCCATGGGAGCCCGCGTATGACCGCTTGCCCGACACCGAACCGGGGAGGCGGGCTTTCAGCCCGCACCTCACTCCTCCTGCTCGCCGCGGGATCACTCCTCCCCGCCTGCGCCAACCGCGACATCCAGCGCGCCCACGAGGCCGTGCCCCACCGCCGTCACGACGTCGCCTCGCCGCAGCACCAGACCCCGCCAACACCGCCGGCGCAACCCACACCTCCAGCGCCCCCAACTCCGCCAACGCCCCCCACCCCCCCGCAGCCGCCCACACCGCCAACACCACCTGCGCCCACAAACCTAGCGCAGGCATCTCCCACCCAACAGTCCCTCCGCGAGGTCTTCCCCCACGTCCGCGTCGACGCCTCCGCCAAGGTAGTCGAGTTCGACGCCACCGTCCCCATCAACGCCCACGACCCGCAGAAGCCCCGCGTGTACCTCGAGGTCATCGCCTGTCCGCCGGACACCAAGGAGCACGAGGCGCTGCTGCTCACGAGCGCCAAGCCCTCGCACGTGCACGCGGCCCTGCTGCTGATCGGCCTCGAGCCCGGCGCTCCCGGCCGCTGGAACTGGGAGGGCGAGAAGCTCGAGACGATTCCGCCCAGCGGCCCGGCCGTGAAAATCACCGCGACCTACGAGCACAACGGCAGGCGCACCACCGTCAACCCCGCGGCCTGGGTCCTCGACGTCAACACCCAGAAGACGCTCGCCGACCTCGAGCCCGGCGCCGCCTGGCTGTTCGCGGGCTCGCAGATGATCGACCGCCAGGCCCAAGGCACCTACCGCGCCGACGCCGACGGCACGCTCATAGGCCTGCACACCTTTGGCGGCGAGACCCTCGCCTGGCCCCGTATGTACAACCCCGACAGCGGCGTGGAAGAACCGCGCTTGATCGCCAACGCGTCCACGCTCCCGCCGTACAACACCAAAGTCACCGTCCGCATCAGGCCCGCGGGCAACCCCAAGCCCGCCGCGGCCACGGCCTCACCGCCCGCCGCTCAGCCGTAGCGTCAGTTCCCGCGTGCTCGACGTGCCGTCCTCACCCGTCTCCATGACGGTGATCTTCACGCTTTTGCCGGCGAACAGCCCGGCCTTCTCCAGCGCCGTCACCACCGTGTCTGCGTCCTCGACCTTCTCGCCCGCCACGGTGGTCACCACCTGACCGCGCGCCAGCCCCGCGCGGCTCGCCGGGCTCTCGTCGATCAGGAACGCCACCGTCGGGCCCTCGTCAAGATCAGTGAAAGCAACGCCGAAGGTCTCCAGCAGCGCCGGGCGCAACTGCGTCAGCCGCGCGGCCGCGGGCATCTCGCCCAGCACCGCGTCGAGCGACACTTCCTTCCCGTCCCTCAGCACGATGATGGTCACCTTCTCGCCCGGCCGGCTGGTCGTGATCAGCGAGCGCAGCACACCCCATTCGGCCGTGGACTGGCCGTTGAACGAGATGATGACGTCGCCCGCCTGCATGCCGGCCTTGGCCGCAGGGCCATCCTCAGCCACACTCTCCACCGGAATCCCGCGCCGGTCCTGCCCATCAACCCGCGGCCGGTCGGCGTACGTGATCCCAAGGTACCCCGGCACGATCGGCGTGCCCGCGATCAGTTGCTCCACCCGCGTCTCCAGCGTCGTGAGCGGGATCGCGAAGCTGATGCCCGCCGACTGCCCGCTGCTCTCCGCCGACCCGCCGCCGTTCTCACTGGCCGTCGCGATCGCAACGTTCATGCCGACGACCTGCCCACGGATGTCCACCAGCGGCCCGCCCGAGTTGCCCGGATTCACGGCCGCGTCCGTCTGGATGAAGTTCGAGATCCCGTACTGCCCCATGAGCGTCCGCGCCGAGCGACCAAGCCCCGACACAATGCCCTCGGACATCGAGAACTTGAACCCAAACGGCGAACCGAAGGCGTACACGCGGTCGCCGCGCTCCACCCGCTGCCCCGTCGCGCGCCGCGCCGGCACCAGGTTCTCCGCATCCTCAACGCGGATCACAGCGATGTCGCTCATTGTGTCCGTGCCGACGACACGCCCCTTGGCCACATGTCCGTCATAGAACTGCACCGTCACCGTGTCGCTCGAGCCCACCACGTGAGCGTTCGTCACGATATGTCCGAGGTTGTCGTACACCCAGCCCGAGCCCGTCGCCCGCCGCACCACGCTCCGCCCGCGACCGGCGGTCACGTCCAGGTGCACCACGCTGGGCTCCACCGCCGCCGCGATGTTCCGCGTCGCGCGGTTCAGCCGCTCCAGCACGTCATCCTGATCCAGCGCCTGCTGGGCCAGCCGCACGGTCCGCTGCGTGTCCGCCGCGCCGATGTTGCGGATGGCCCCGGGCACCACCACCAGCGTCACGGCCGAGGTCACCAGCACCACGAAGGCCGGTCCGAAGCTCATGAATCGCCGCATGCTGGTGAACCTCCAAACCGCCCGCCGCGGCGGCTACTGCTTCCTTTGTATCGGCGTGACCCGGCCCGCTTCTGAGGCACCCGGTTCCACTGAGCCCCCGCCGCTATGAGGCTCCGTGGTCTTTTCGCCCCCGCCCGCCCCGCGGATGCTGGACCGCGGACCAGCCGGATTCCCGGGCGTTCCAGTGCCCTTGGGCGTCACCCGCCGCTCCGACACCCGCCGCACCCACTCCGCACCCGCCGCTTCGATCTGCCGCCCCAAGTCTGCCACAGCCTCCGCAAACCGCGGCGGCGAATCCGTCATCCCCAGCAGGTCCTGGAGCACCAGCACCTGCCCGTGGCACCCATCCCCCGCACCGATACCGATAACCGGCACCGTCGTCGCCTCGATCACCCGGCGTGCCACGTCCTCAGGCACCGCCTCCATCAGCAGCATCACGCACCCCGCTCGCTCGAGCGCCACCGCATCCGCCACGATCTGCTCCGCCTCCCGCGGCGTCCTCCCCGCCCCGGTATACCCCCCCGAAAGCCCCGCGAGCTGCGGCCGGCTCCCAACATGCCCGCAGATCGGCACGCCCGCGCGCGCCATCCGCTCCAGCAGCGGCGCATGGCTGGCGTCCGCCTCGATCTTGACGATGTCCGCGAGCCCCTCCGTCAGGAACCGCCCCGCGTTGCGGATCGCGTCCCCCTCGTCGGCCTGGTAGCTCATGAACGGCATGTCCGCCATGACCATCCGGTCCGGCGCCCCCCGCTTCACCGCCGCCGTGAGGGCAATCGCCACCTCCAGCGGCATATCGATCGTCCGGCTGTACCCCAGGATGACTTCCGCGGCCGTGTCGCCCACCAGCAGGATGTGCACCCCGGCCCGGGCCAGAAACCGCGCCGTCGTCGCGTCGTAACACGTGAGGCACGCGAACGGCCGCCCGTCCCGCGCCATCTTGCGGATGGTCCGAATCGTCACCGCCTCGCCGGATGAGGGCTGTTTCACACCCAAGCGTAGCCGTGCCGTCGGGATGTCCTCATATCGCTGGTTTCCGCCTGATCCCGCACCAATCCCGCACACCGGCAAGTACGATCCACCCGATGCACCGCACGCTCACCCCCGAGCTCATGGACGACCCCAACGTCCCGCGCGACCAGCTCGCCCTCTCCCTCCGCTACATCCGCGCCGTCAACCGCGTCCTCGGCGGCGAGTCCTCGCTCCTCCGCCACCTCAAGGCCTGGTCGTGCCGCTGGCCCAAGGACCGCCCCATCACCCTGCTCGACGTCGCCACCGGCTCCGCCGACCTGCCCCTCGCCGCCCGCCGCTGGGCCGAGCGCCGCGGGTACGACCTCCGCATCACCGGCGTCGACAAGCACCACGAGACGCTCGCCTTTGCGCGTGAGCACACGCAGAACCACCCCGCAATCGACCTCCGGCACGCCGACGCTCTCACGCTCGACCGCACCTTCGAGCCCACGTCCTTCGACTACGTTCACGCCGGCCTCTTCCTCCACCACCTCAGCGACGAGGACATCATCACCGTCCTGCGACAGATGAACACCATCGCCCGTCGCGGCCTCATCTGGAACGACCTCGTCCGCTCCACCGCCTCCGCCCGCGTGATCCGCCTGCTCACCCTCGGCATGCCCCACATCGTCAAGCACGACGCCCGCGTCTCTGTTGCCGCGGGCTTCACACGCGAAGAAGCAGAGTCACTCGCACAACGCGCCGGCATCACCTACACCACCTACACCTGGCGCGCCCTCACCCACCGCTTCACCATCGCCGGCGAGAAGCCCGTCCAGCGTTGATGCCTCGGTGCGTCGCCGTGGCGACCCTTGATGGCTCCCTTCCACGCGCCTTCTTGTCCCGGACCCTCCGTGCCCCTCCGTGTCTCAGTGTTTGGTACCCCTGTCTGCGTGTTTGGTACCCATGCCCCCCGCCCCGCACATCGCCGTCCTCGGCGCCGGCCCCGCGGGCTCCACCGCCGCTGCCCACCTCGCCCGCGCCGGCCTCCGTGTCACCCTCCTCGAGTCCCGTCCCTTCCCGCGCGTGAAGGTCTGCGGCGAGTACATCAGCCCCGCGGCCACTTCCATCCTCGAGTCCCTCATCCCCCCGCACGAACTCGCCGCCGCCGGCGCCCGCCGCATCACCCGCATGGTCCTCGAGGCCGGCGACCACCGCAGCACCTGGACGCAGCCCACGCCCGCGTGGTCCCTCAGCCGCGCCGCCCTTGACACGCTGCTCCTCCGCAAAGCGACCGAGGCGGGCGCACAGGTGCTCCAGCCCGCCACCGCCCGGCGCGTCACCTTCGCCGACGATTGCGTCACCATCGAACTCACCGACGCCCGCACCATCACCTGCGACATCGTCATCCACGCCGACGGCTCGGGCCGTCACGACCCCGCTGGCCCCGTCCCCAACGCCCCCGCCCTGCTCGCCCATAAGTGCCACCTCCGCATCCCGCCGGGCACGCACGCTGAGGATCCCGACACCATCACCATGCGCTCCTGCTCGGGCGCCTACATCGGCACCATCGGCGTCGAGCACGGCCTCGCCACCTGCGCCCTGGTCGCCCGGCGCGAGCTCTCTCGCACGCACCCGTCGACCGACGCGATCGTCCAGCACCTCTGGCCCGCCTTCCGGCCCGAGTGGCGCACCACGCCCTGGAAGTCCTGCGGCGTTCCACGCTCGCGCCCCATCATGCCCGGTCACCCCCGCTCCTTCCGCCTGGGCAACGCCGCCGGCGCGGTCGACCCCGTCGGCGGCGAGGGCATCGGCCTCGCCCTCTGGTCCGGCGCCGAGCTCGCGCACCACACCGCCACCCTTGCCCGCCTCGCCACGCTCACAACGCGGGACCAGCTCAACAGCCTTCACACCACCCAGCACCAACTCCACCGCAGCTACACGGCGCAGCTCCGCCTCCGCCTTCCCGCCTGCCAGCTCACCGCGTGGACGCTGATGCGCCCGCACCTGGTCCGCGCCCTCTGGCCGTTCGCCCTCGTCCCCGGCCTGTCGTTCCGGCCCTTCTACCGGCTCACCGGCAAGGCCGCGCCCGCATCACCCTGACTTCACGCTGCCTCAAAGCGACCGCGCGAACCGTCAATCAGGCACGGCGCGCCGCTCGCGCGCGAATCGCCCGACACGGAGGTCACCATGGCCCTCGCCCACCACCCCCGCGACATCCCCGACGTCGCCACCCCAATCCCCCACTCCCTCCGCGCCTACAGCCTGCCCGGCGCGCTCACCGCCGGCGCCCTCGCGGCCCTCGTCTTCAGCGGCCTGCTCTGGCTCGCCCGCCTCATGGGGATCACCAACTTCAGCATCGCCGAGTTCCTCGGCTCGCTCTTCACACGCGACACCGGTGGCGCTGCGCTCGCGCTTGGCCTCGCCGTGCACGTGATGTTCGGCGCTCTCGTCGGCCTCATCTACGCCGTCATCTTCCACGCCTGGGGCTGGGCCACCTGGGCCCGGGGCGTCGCCATCGCCATCCCTCACGCCATCGTCGGCGGCGGCATGCTCGCAGCGCTCGGCGAGATGCACCCGCTCAACGGCGAGCTCACCGGCAACCCCGGCTTCCTTGGCGGCAACTACGGCTGGCTCACCGCCGCGACGCTCATGGGCCTCTTCCTCATCTTCGGCGCGATCACCGGCGCCGTGTACGCCCACTTCGTCCCCCACCTCAGCCCAGCCAACCCTGACGCAGCTATCAATCCGCGCGAGTGACAGCAAAATAAGGCACTACCGCGGAGTTCGCGGAGCATGCGGAGTTGCGCGGAGCAAACCAATCGAGGACCTCGAAGCCGTAGATGACCTAGTAACCGGTCCGCTTCGGCGCCGGCTTCGGCTTGTTCTCCTCGCGGTTCTTGGGGTCTCCCTTCTCCTGCCCCCCGCGCTGGCTGCTCAGCGTCGCCACGAACTTCAGCGCCTGGTCCGCGCTCTTTGCCGGCGACGGCGTCACGAACCACCCCCAGAACCCCGGGCTCCCGTAGGCCACCACGTCCGTCGGCGGGTGGAAGTGCAGCGCGAACGGCGTGACCGCGCTGAGCTCGTCGTGCGTCCCGAAGAACTGCCACGGGCGGTCCATCGACGGCGGCCGGTTAGTGGTCTTGCGCATCCGCGCCATGTCCACCGGCACCCAGTTGATCGTGTTCTTCGCCTCGTCGTACAGGGCGAACTCCACCCACGTCCGCAGCCGGTTGCTCCGCCCGCTCTTCTGGAGGAACTTGGCGTCCTTGCTCGTCACGTCGAACCCGATCACCGTCCGCGTGGGCAGCCCCGCCTTGCGGTAGAGCGCGGCCATCAGCGCCGTCAGGTCCTGCTCGCTGCCGCGCTTCTCCATCAGCGTCAGCGCTGGCGGCTTGATCTCCATGCCCGAGAGCTCGCCCGTCCGCATCATGGTCAGGCCTTCGCCGGTGATCTGGATCAGCGGCCACACCTTGGCCGCGATCACCTTCGCCACCCGCGCCGGGGGCAGCTGCTTGATGTCCTTGACGCCCTCCTCCTCCATCCACGCCGCCAGCGTCTCCGACAGGTCCTTGTCGTCGTACGGCCGCACCTGCCCGGCCGCGTCCAAGCCCAGCTCCACATACAGCTGCGGCTGGAGGTTGGCCGCGATGTCCGCCGGGTAGTTCTTGGGCCAGCGCACCTGCATCGCCGCCGCCTCATCAAACACGGTGTTGTAGCAGCGCATGCCGATCTGCACGTCCAGCTGCACCTGCTTCGCCTCGGCCTCGGTTGTGGGCGCGCCCGCATCCCACCGCGTCAGCTTCACCGGCCCCGGGTACCCCTCCAGGACTTCGGGCGCGGTATCCACCACTTTGTCGTTCACTCGCAGCTCGCCCGCGATCTCGTTGTAGAACAGGTCGCTCGACGCCGTGGATGGCACGATGGGCCAGATGAAACCCAGCGTGTTGAACTTCATCGGCGTAGGAGCAGGCATGTGCACCTCACGCCCGCTGAAGGGGTCCTTGTACGTCGTCTTGTTGTTCGGGCTATTGAGGTTCACCCGCACCATCACCGAAAGCGTCAGGTCCCTCGGCTGCTCCTGCCTGACGTATTCGCCGATCTTCGGCGGCTCGTCCTTCTTCGGCGGCCGCGCCTGCGGCTGAGCGCCGGGGGTCGGCTGTGCCTGCGGCTGCGGCTTGGGCGGCGCGGTCACTGGCTTCTGCTTGGGCGCGGTCCGTACCGGTCGCTTGGGCGGCTCCTGCTGCCCCATCGCCGGCCCGCAGGCCAGCCCCACCGCCAAACCGACCGCCGCGATCAACGCCACGCCCGACCAACGCTGGGTCTTCTTCACAGGCTTACTCCGGTGGACGCGCCAAGCCCTCAATAGCCACGGCGCGACTCCCCCATTCTATGGACGTCCCCGCCCGACCCCGGTTCCATCCACTCACCGCCCATCTACACTTGGCCCCGTGCCCATCCTGACCGCCACCAATATTTCCCACAACTACGGCGACCGCCCGATCCTCCAGGGCGTTTCGCTCTCCATCGAGCCCACCGACCGCATCGGCATCGTCGGCCGCAACGGCGCGGGCAAGACCACTCTGATGAAAATCCTCACGGGCCAGCTCAAGCCCGACATGGGCCAGGTGGTCCTCCAGCGCGGCAGCCGCGTGGGCTACCTCCACCAGGACCACAACCTCGACCCCACCGAAACCCTCCGTGAGGCCGCCGAGGGCGCCTTCGAGGAGCTCCACCGCATCCACCTTGAGCTCAATCACCTCTTCGAGGCCATGGCCACCGCCAAGGGCGACGAGCTCGACCGCATGCTCCAGAAGCAGATCGAGCTCGAGACCGCCATGGAGGCCGCGGGCGGGTACACGATCGAGCACAAGATCGAAGAGGTCCTCCACGGCGTCGGCTTCACCGACGCTCAGTTCAACATCAAGGTCGGCAGCCTCTCCGGCGGGCAGAAGGGGCGGCTGGCCCTGGCGCGCCTGCTGCTCGAGTCCCCCGACGTCATGCTCCTCGACGAGCCCACCAACCACCTTGACATCGAGGGCCGCCTGTGGCTCGAGGACTACCTCACGCGCGAGTTCAAGGGCGCCGTGGTCATGGTCTCCCACGACCGCTACCTGCTCGACGCGGTCGTCACCCGCATTATCGAGGCCGAGCAGTGCCGCCTCATCGACTACCCCGGCAACTACATGGCCTTCCGCCAGCTCCGCGCCGAGCGGCGCCTGGTCATGCACCGCGCCTACGAGGCCCAGCAGTCCAAGATCAAGAAGGAAGAGGAGTACATCCGCCGCTTCAAGGCCGGCCAGCGCGCCCGCCAGGCCATGGGGCGCGAGAAGCGCCTCGACCGCGAGAAGCGCGACAACCTCCTCGAGCGCCCCATGGAGATGGCCGAGCTAAGGCTTAACCTCCCTAAGGCCGAGCGCTCCGGCGACATGGTCGCCTCCGCCCGCGGCGTCTCCAAGGCCTACACCAACGAAGAAGGCAAGACCAAGGTCCTCTTCAAGGACCTCGACGTCACTATCAACCGCGGCGAGCGCTGGGGCATCATCGGCCCCAACGGTGCCGGCAAGTCGACGCTGATCCGCTGCCTCCTCGGCGAGACGCCCGTCGATTCCGGCGTCGTCCGCATCGGCAGCAACGTCAAGGTCGGCCACTACAAGCAGACCCACGAGCACGTGCCCAGCGACGTGCAGGTCTACCGCTACCTCCAGGGCGTGATCCTCAAGGAGGCCCCCCAGGCCGCGATGAGCGAGCAGGCCGCCCGCAACCTCGCCGGCGCATTCCTCTTCTCGGGCGAAGACCAAGAGAAGGACATGGGCATGCTCAGCGGCGGCGAGCGCAGCCGCGCCGTGCTCGCCGGCCTGCTCGCCTCCGCCAAGAACCTGCTCATCCTGGACGAGCCCACCAACCACCTCGACATCTCTTCGGCCGAGCGGCTGGAAGACGCCCTCGCCATGCCCGATGAGGACAACGACGAGGGCTACAACGGCACTCTGATCCTGATCTCGCACGACCGCGCCCTCATCGATGCCACCTGCGACCACCTCATCGTGCTCGACGGCAAGGGCAACACCGAGATCTTCACCGGCGGCTACACCGACTGGCACGAGAAGGAGCTCGAGCGCAAGAAGCGGCTCGCCCGCCAGGAGTCGGAAGAAAAAGAACGCCGCGAGAACGCCGAGCGCCAGAAGAAGGCGCAGGCCGAGGCACAGGCCCAGAAAGAGAAGCAGCGCCAACAGCAGCACAAGGCCGCGAACCCCAGCACCAACGCTCTCGCCCGCCTCAAGACCGAGCAGCTCGAGCAGAAGATCGAGAAGCTCCAGCAGCGGCTGAAGCAGATCGACCAGGACCTCGGCGACCCCGACGTCTGGCGCGACGCCCGCAAGTCATCCCAGCTCAGCGATGAACGCACCCGCGTGAACAGCGAGCTTGAACCCCTCGAGTTCGAATGGGCCCGCCGCGCGGAAGAAACCTGATCCGGTCCCCTCCCCCGTGGCTAGGGAGGGGTTGGCAGTGAGACCATCAACCGCGAGCGACGCCGCGCACATCTACTGCGGCGTGACACCGCCCCCATTTTCCCTTTTCCCTTTTCACTCTTCCTTTTACCCCACTACCCACGCCACCAACGCCAACGCCGCGGCCAATCCCAGCGCCACCGCTCCCACCATCAGCGACACGGGCCGCGCCCTCTCCCGCGCCGGCCCGACCACCGCCAGCCGCCCCACGCTCGCCCGCTCGCCGCGCCGTGCCCCCTCCTGCACCACCGCGATCACCAGGTTCGCGTCAAAAGGCCGCAGCCCGCGCTCGGTCGCCCGCGTCACCAGCCGCCGCCGCACCTCGGGCCGGATGATCGCGGCCCTTCCCCCCTCGATCGACTCCTCAACCTCCAGCGCCAGCTCCCACCGCGCATCCTGCGGGCCCATGACCCGCGACGCATGGTTCTCCCGCGCCACTTCGCGCCACGCCACCCGCACCGGGTCCGCCCCGCGCGTCAGCACCTCGCTCTCCGCCAGACGGAGCCGCGACACCCGCACCACGCCGTTCTGAGGTTGGAAGTTCACGCTCCCACCCTACCCCGCGCCGCCCCCCAAACCAGCAAAGCACAGCCTGCCCACCGCCCCCTGGTCCGTTTATGCCACCCGTACTGCCGGGAGCCCCCGTGCCACCGAGACGTCTTCATCTCCGTGGTCTTGACGGCCCTCACAGTTGACCAACCCCGCCCCTACCCTCAACCCCATGCAGGCCCCGCCGCTCGAATCTCAGCCCGCCGAGCCCCCAACCGCGCCAACAGCCGCGGCGAGCGGCCCCCTGCCCACGCTCGAAACCCCCTACACCCCCGACGAGATCCTCCGCCGCCTCGACACCGCCGCCCGCCGCGGCCGCATGGCCGGGTTCCAGCCCGAAAAGCCGCCCGCTCTCTTCTCCGTAGAGGCCTTCGCCGCCCCCTTCGAGCACAAGCTCCTCGCCACCGCTTCACCCGGCGCATCCACCCGCCTCACGTTCCGCACCGTCGTGCTGCACAAGGTGCTGTGGATCTATGCCGCCGTGATCGTGTTCTCGATCTGGCCCGGCACTTGGCTGACGCACTCCATGCTCGTGAGCTGGTTCCCGTCGTGGTACCCGGTAGAGGAGTGGAAGACCTGGGCCTGGTACCTGCCCCTGTTGATCCTCCCGCTGCTCTGGCTCCTGCCCAAGCAATGGAAGAAGTCCCGCGCTGACGCCCACGCCGACGCACTCGCACAGATCGGCAAGCTCGCCCGCGAGCTCGATGCTACCACCATCACCTGATCCCGACCCAGCAGCATGTGGGACCTCCACGACATCCTCCGCACCGCGCGCCAGGGCCTGGAGGAGTACAGCCGCGCCACCGTCATCGAGCAGGCAGTCCACGGCCTCGACCACCTCACCGAGGTCCGCACCCACCCCATCCTCGCCGCGGCCTTCCTCGCCGCGGGCCTCGGCGTCATCCGCGAGCACCCCTACCCCGGCATCGCCGCCAAACGCCCAAAGTTCGCCGAGCGCCAGCGCTGCGACCTCGTGCTCCTGCCCCGCAGCGGCCAGGTGCTCCTCGACCCCGTCGCCGAACTGCTCCAGCAGGACAAGGCCGCGGGCACGCTCTTCGAGTCCTTCGCAACCCAGCCCACCGTCGCCCTCGACACCCTCCGCTCCGAGGAAGCCCTGTGGCTTGAGGTCAAGGTCGTCGGCCAGTACTGCTACACGCAGGGCGTGCCCGGACCTAACCGTGCCTACGGCAGCGAGCTCACCGGCAGCCTCTACACCGACCTCGCAAAAATCAACGCCGACGAGGCCCTGCGCTGGTCCGCCCTGCTGCTGATCCTCTACACCGACACGTCCCAGACCGGCAGCCACGACCTCACGATCGCGCTGCACCGCGCGCTCGACAAAGGCCACAAGTTCCGCAGCCCTATCACCGAGACCTTCCCCATCCCCGACCGCATCGGCAACAGCACCTGCACCGTTGCGCTCCTGCCACGCTGATCAGTCCCCTCCGCCTTCCGGTTTCCGGCTTCCGCTGTCCGGTTTAGCTCTTCTCGATCCCCACCACTTCCTCGATCGCATCCGCCGCCTCACCCGCCGCGTTCTTGTTGCTGAACGTCGCCAGCACCTCGCGCATCTCCCGCCGCTGCTTCTCCGCCACCTCCGGATCGCTCAGCAGTTCCTCCGCCGCCCGCACGATCGCCGCCGCCCCGCCGAAGTGCGGGATGAACTCCGGCACGATCCGCTTCCGCGCCAGCACGTTCGGCAGCGAGAACAGCTTCGTCGACAGCACCGTCCGCGCCATCAGAAAGAACAAGGGGTTGCTCTTCTTGTAGAACACCACCATCGGTTTGACCTGCTTGGCCACCTGCATGGTCACCGTGCCGCTCTTGACCAGCGCCAGGTCGCACCACCGCACCACCGCATCGGTGTCCTGCACGAACACCCGGAGCGACTCCGGCCACCCCGCCGGGCTCCCCTCCGCCATTCTCTTGAGCTCACCGGCCACGCGATCGCTCGTCGCCGCAACGACGCCCACCGCCCCCGGGTGCTTCTTCTTGATAGCCGCGTACGCGTCCAGCAGGATCGGAAAGTTCCGCGCCAGCTCATCGGGCCTCGATCCCGGCATCATCGCCACCCGCGGCGACCCATCCCCGAAGATCGCCCCCCGCCGGTCCAGAGCCTCAAAGTCCAGCTTCTTGTCGAACAGGAAGTGCCCGATGAACTTGGCCGGCACCCGCCGGCGCGTGAAGAACACCTCCTCGAAGGGCAGCATGCACAGCACCAGGTCCGTGATCCGCCGCAGCTTGTGGATCCGCCACCGCCCCCATGCCCAGATCTGCGGCGCCACCAGGTGCACCACGCGGCAGCCGTTGTGCTTCGCGATCTCCGCGATCGGCGTGTTGGCCGCGGGCGAATCCACCGGGACGTGGGCAGCGGGCCGGTTCCGCTTGATCCACTCCTCGATCCGCTCGTTAATGCGGTGGTGCTCGATGATCTTCTTGATCCCCGGCATCCCCATCACGGCGTCATCGCCCGTCCGCTCGACGATCACCGCCCCCGCCCGCTCCATCTTCGGCCCGCCCCACGCGAAAATCGGCAGCTCCGGGTGCCGCCGCTTCAGCTCCGCGATCACCGCCGACGCGTGATCATCGCCGCTGGGCTCAAACGCGGTGAACAGCAGCGCCCCGCCCTTGGGCGTCGGCCTCCGCTCCCGCGACTGAATATGCACCGGCGCCTGCGTCACGCGCCCACTGTAGCGTGCCACCGAGATGTCCTCATCTCGGTGCGTCCGCTTCACACCGCCTGAAAGACCGGAATCTCTCGCGGAGAACGCGGAGGCGCGGAGAAACGCCAGTTCATTGTCATCCTCCGCGCCTTCGCGATCTCCGCGAGAGACTCTTTTCTTCCGCACTACAACCCCGCCGCCTCAAACCACACCGACGGCTTCTGATCCAGCGCCATCGCGATCGCCACCATCGACTCCATGCTCGGCAGGTGCGCCCCACGCTCAATCGAGCTCAGCTGGCTCACGCTCACCCCGCTCGACTCGCTGAGGTCCTTCAGCGTCCATCCGCGCTCGGTGCGCGCCAGCCGGATCTGCCGCCCCAGCTCCGCCCGCAGCCGGTCCTGCGGCCTCTGGCCTAGTCCCAGCGTGATCACCGCCTGCGCCAAACTCCGCCGCAGCTCCGCCACCGAGAACGGCTTCGCCAGGTAATCGAACACGTCCTGCTTGAAGGTCTGCCGCATCGAGTCCAGCGACGGGTACCCCGTCACCACGATCACGCACAGCCGCGACCAGCGCTTCCGCACCTCCGCCAGCACCACCTCGCCGCTGTAGCGCCCCATCTTGATGTCCAGCAGCACCAGGTCCGGCAGGTGCTGCTCGCACGCCTGGAAGAACTCATCCGGCGTCGCGCACGTCCGCACCGCGTGCCCGTCGGTCTCCAGCACCGAGCGGATGTACTGCCGGAAGTCCTCGTCGTCATCCAGGGCCACGATCGACAGCGACGGCAGCTTGAGCGGGTCCGTCGTCGCCTGCGGGGTTGTCGGTGCTTCCGGTTCCATGCAGCCCCCAGCCTACCCCACCGCCGCGACGCCCGCCTCCCGCGCCAGTGGCATCAGCACCTCGAACTCCGCGCCCATCGCCCCGTCCACCCGATTCCTCGCCAATATCACACCCCCGTGCTCCCGCACAATCCCCTCCGACACCGCGAGCCCCAGCCCCGTCCCCCGCGCATCCAGCCGCGTGCTCACGAACGGCTCGAACAGGTGCGGCAGCACGCTCGGATCAATACCCGGCCCCTCATCCCGCACCACCAGCGACACCCACTCCCGCCCATCCTTCGTTGACCGCTCGGCCGCGACTTCCACCCGTCCAACCCCCGACCCGCCGCGCACCGCATCCACTCCATTGCGAATCAGGTTCACCAGCACCTGCATCATCCGATCCGGATCACACTCCAGCAACACGTCCTCCGGCACGCGGCTCACCACCTCGACGCCCTCGGCATCGCGGTCCAGCCCCACCAGCAGCATCGCCTCCTGCACCAACCCTTGCAGCGGCACCATCTTGACCGACGGGTGCCGCGCCCGCGCGAAGTCCAGCAGGCTCTCTCCCAATCGCTCCAGCCGCTGCACCACCCGCAGCATCAGCGCCCGCTGCGCCTCATCCACGCTCTCCGGGCTCGCGTTCAGCTTCTCCACCAGCCCCTTCAGCACCGTCAGCGGCGTGTTCAGCTCGTGCGCGATGCCCGCCGACATCATGCCCAGGCTCGCCAGCCGGTCCGCATCCGCCAGGTTCCGGCGCGCCGTCTCCAGCAGGTGGTTCTTCCGCTTGAGGTCATTCGCCACCTGCTCCAGCCGCCCCAGCGCATCGCCCAGCATCGCCTCCTGCTGCCGCAGCTTCAGCACGCTCTCGTTCCGCGACCGCATGATCTCGCCCAGCTCATCCGCCGGGATCGCCCCCTCCGGGATGATCTCTTCCCCCTTCCGACCCTCCTGCACCGCCCGGTCCGCGGCCAGCATCATGCGAATCGGCCGGTACACGTTCTCCGGCAGTACCAACATCTCCAGCGCCAATGCCACCAGCGCATACACCCCCAGCAGCGCGATCACCACCAGCCCATAGAGCCGCCGCACCGCGTGCCGCACATCGGGGATCTGCACGCTCAGCAGGTGGTACCGCTCGCCATGACTCCCCCGCGCCGGCGAGTACACCACCGCCCCGCGCCCAACCGCAGGCAAAATCGCCTCCACGACCCGCCCTGGGTTCGTCGTCGCACGGCTCACCGTGTCCGCCGACAACCCCAGCTCCCCCGCCGACCCCGACCGCACCGTCACCTCGCCCGGCCGCCCCAGCCCCAGCGCGTCCAGCCCAACCCCCGCCTCCAGCCCGGGCGCCACGGCCTCCAGCAGCAGCTTCGCCCGGTCGCTCTCCGCCCGCTCCACCACTTCTGTGATCGCTGGCCGGATCGCCAGTACCAGCACTAACGCCAGCGCCAGCGAGAACCCCGTGTGCAGGAAGATCAGCTTCTTCCTGATCCGCATCCCCGCCAGGAACCCGCGCGACTCCCCCCGCACGAGCTTCACCCGCCGCGGGTCAAAGAACGGCGGCTTGGGCGGCGGTGTCGCCGGCTCCGCCACCTCCGCCGCCTTCTGCTTGTCCTTCCGTGCTTTCATCAGGGCTCCGCCGGGGCCACTAGACTCGCCCGTGCCACACGAATCGTCCCGCAAACGCCGCCCCGCGGCAACCCCCTCGCCCGCCCCACGCTCGACCCGGCCCGCGCCGACGCCACCCCCCGCGCCCACCGACCGCGCCCGCGACGCCGTCCACCGCGCCCTCGCCCACCAGGCCGAGCGCTACCCCGACCTCGACCTCGCGCCCCTCGATACCTCCGGCCTTCCCCCGCGCGACGCGAACTTCGCCCACGCCATCTACGACACCGTCCTCCGCCGCTGGATCACCCTTGGCTACCTCATCGATGGCTTCTCGTCCCGCCCCTTCGGCACGCTCGACGCCCGCGTCCGCGCCGTGCTGCTCGCCGGGGCCGCGCAGCTGCTCCTGCTCGACAAGGTCCCGCCCCACGCCGCCCTCAACGAAGCCGTCACGTGGACCAAACAGTTCGTCAAACCCGAGGCCGGCGGCATGGTCAATGCCGTGCTCCGCCGCATCGCCGAACTGGTGTACGCACAGGAAAAAGGGCTGCCCGACGACAAGCCCCGCGTCCCCTACACCCGCGAACGCGACCAGCTCCCGCTCCCCGACGGCGACGCCGTCAAACTCCGCCAGCCTGTCCTCCCGCAGCCCGACCTCGATCGCACGGCCATCGCCACCAGCCACCCCACCGCCCTCCTCCGCCGCTGGTCCGCCGCCTTCGGCGAAGCCGAGGCCACCCGCCTCGCGCTGCACGGCCTCGTCATCCCTCCAACGCTGCTCAACACGCGCTCCGCGACCTCTCCCGTTCCCCACACGCAGCACCACGAGCAGGAGGGCGTGGCCGTCTACACCGGCAGCCGCGAGGACCTTGTCACCCTCCTCAACGACCGCCCCGACATCTGGGTCCAGGACGCCTCCTCCACCCTCGCCGTCGCCAGCGTCGCCGACCTTGAACCCAAGCTCGTCATCGACGCGTGCGCCGGCCAGGGCACCAAGACCCGCCAGCTCGCCCGCACCTTCCCCTCCGCCCGCATCATCGCCACCGACATCGACCCCCGCCGCCTCCGCACCCTCCGCGACATCGCCCGCCTCGAGCCCACCGTCACCGTCATCAACCCCGACGAGCTCTCAACCTACCGCGCCAAGGCCGACCTCATCCTCCTCGACGTCCCCTGCTCCAACTCCGGCGTCCTCCCCCGGCGCGTCGAGGCCCGCTACCGCTGCGACCAGCCGCAGCTCGACCGACTCATCAAGACACAACGGCAGATCATCACCGACGCCCTCCCGCTCCTGGCACCCCGCGGCCACATCCTCTACTCCACCTGCAGCATCGAGCCCGAAGAGAACGAACAGCAGCTCGCCTGGGCCGCGTCGCTCAACCTCTCCACCTCCCGCACCCACCGCACCATGCCGCAGGGCCTCCCCGGCGACCCGCCCACCACCTACCGCGACGGCGCCTTCTCCGCCCTCCTGCTCCCCCTCCCAGAGGGAGGGGGCCGGGGGGTGGGTTCGTGAGACTCACGATGTCATGCAGAGCGTTCGGCGCAGTGGCACCCGAACGAATCGCTCGTTGGATCGCAGACCTTCGCGCCGTGGTTCCCGCTGTTCGCCTCTGTTGATCCATCAACCGACAGCCCCGCTCCTTTCGCGTCACCCAATCGCCCATCCCGGCGTACACTCCCCTCCCACCTCCCCGGAGCGCGACGTTTCATGAATCTCCTGGACATCCTCACACCCGCCTCCATCAAGGCCCCTCTCGCGGCCTCCGACAAAAAGGGTGTGATCGACGAGCTCGTTGACGTCCTCGCCGCCGCGGGGAAAGTCGCCGACGCCAAAGGCCTCAAGGAAGCCGTCTGGACCCGCGAGCAGACCCGCACCACCGGCATCGGCCACGGCCTTGCCATCCCCCATGGCAAGTCCTCCGGCATGCAGGGCCTCGCCATGGCCATCGGCAAACCTGCCAAGCCCATGGACTTCGAGGCCATCGACGGCAACCCCGTCAAGCTCATCGTCCTCCTCGCCTCCCCGCCCGACCGCACCAGCGACCACATCCAGGCCCTCGCCCGCATCTCCCGCCTCATGACCATGGACGAGTTCCGCGAAAAGATCTACGCCGCCGAGAGCAGCCAGCAGATCTACGACCTTCTCAAGTCTCAGGAAAAACCGGCCTGACGTGCCACCGAGATGTCCTCATCTCGGTGCTCCCCCGCGGTGACCCTCGATGAGCGACCACCCCGTCGACCTCACCCGCCTCTTCGCCCCGGTCCAGCGCATCGACGCCTACCTGACCGGGGTCCTCGACGACCCCAAGCTTGATCTCGCTCCGTCGCTCCGCGAGGCCATGAAGTACGCCGTGCTCAACGGCGGCAAGCGCCTCCGCCCCCTCCTCGCCTGGTACTGCTGCGAAGCTCTCGGCGCCCCCGGCGAAGCCTCCCTCCCCGCCGGCGCCGCCGTCGAGTTCGTCCACGCCTTCTCCCTGGTCCACGACGACCTCCCTCCCCTCGACAACGACGACCTCCGCCGCGGCAAGCCCACCCTCCACAAGCACGCGGGCGAAGCCATGGCCATCCTCGCGGGCGATGCACTGCTCGCGCTTTCCTTCGATGTACTCGCGCGATGTTCGCTCAGCTCACGGCTACTCAGCCGCGCGGTGCTGAAGATGATCAACGGGCAAGTTCTTGACACCCTCGCTGAGAGCCAGGCAGAGAGGTCACCCCGCGAGCAGGTCGCATTGATCCACGAACAGAAGACTGGAGCACTGCTGCTCGCCGCGGCCGAGCTCAGCGTGTCCGCAGCCGATCAATGGCTGCAAAGCCACAACAGGCAATCGAACCCGGCCGGCATCAAAGGACTCGCCGAGTACACCCACGACATCGGACTCCTCTTCCAGATCGTCGATGACCTCATCGACGTCGAACAGCCCGCCGAGTCCGCAGGCAAGCGCACCGGCAAGGACGCCGCCGCCGGCAAGCTCACCTACCCAGCCGTCTTCGGCATCGAGCACAGCAAGGCCGAGGTCGCCCGCCTCAAGGTCGCCGCCCTCGCCGCCATCGCCCCCCTCGGCCCCCCCGCCCAACCCCTCCGCGACCTCGCCCACTACCTCGCCACCCGCACGAAATAGGAACCGCGACCGTGAGGGAGCGGTCGGCCCCGCCGCGGGGCCGAGCTGGTCTCCCCTTCGCGCCCTACCCCCTGTGTCACATCTTGACACACCCCCTCCCCCACCCCACAATCCTCGCATGCCACAGCGCGAAACCATGAACGTCTCCCTCCCCCCCGCCCAGGAGCAGTTCGTCCGCGACCAGGTCGCCTCCGGCCGCTACCAGACCGCAAGCGAGGTCGTCCGCGAAGGCCTTCGCCTCCTCGAGCGCGAAGAGTGGAAGCGGCTGATCGAGAAGGAGCTTTCGGGAGGTCTCACCGATGAAGAGCGGGCAAGAGTCCCCGACCACGTCTGGGACAAGCTGCGTGCTCACTTTGACGAGATCCTCAAGCGTGCGGATGATGATGCCGCGGCCGGCCGCCTCCACGATGGCGAAGAGCTCATGGCCCGCCTGCGGCAGAGGGTGCAATCAAAGCGGAAAAGGAAGTCCGCGTGAACAAGTGGCACGTCACCGAGGGCGCGGCGGTCGAGCTCGAAAATATCATCGACTACATCACCGAGCATGACGGCCCCGACCGCGCCGATGCCATGCTGGAGAAGCTGCACCGCGCCTTCCACCTAATCGGCGAGGCGCCGCGCGCCGGTGTTCAGAAACCACGCCTCACGCCACCGAACATCCGATGGTGGCTCGCAGTACCGTTCTACGTCGTCTACGACTGCGAGAGCAGCCCCATCCGCATCGACCACATCCTGCACACGGCCCGCAATCTGCCCGACCTCTTCGATTGATCCCCCGCCGCCCCTCCGCCCGATCCTCTCCTTGCCCCCACCCCCGGCCGAACCATACACTTCTTTCAAGAAACTTTGAAACCACCGGCTGGCCGCACCCACCAATGCCCATCCTCCCCACCATCGCCTCACCCCACGACCTCCGCGGCCTGTCCATCCCCCAGCTCCAGCAGCTCGCCCAGGAGATCCGCGACGCCATCTGCTCGCAGGTCTCCCTCTCCGGCGGCCACCTCGCCCCCAACCTCGGCGTCGTCGAGCTCACCATCGCCCTCCACTACGTCTTTGACTTCTCCTACGACCGGCTCCTCTTTGACGTCGGCCACCAGTGCTACCCGCACAAGCTGCTCACCGGCCGCCTGCCGCTGCTGTCCAAGCTGAGGACGCGCGAGGGCATGGCCGGCTTCCCTGACCCCAAAGAGTCCCGCTACGACCTCTTCTCCGTCGGCCACGCCGGCACTGGCATCCCCACCGCCGTCGGCATGGCCCGCGGCGACACCCTGAACAAAGAAGCCTTCGACCCCAAGACCAACCCCACCGGCCGGCGCGTTGTCACGCTCATCGGCGACGCCTCCATCGCCAACGGCGTCGCCATGGAAGGCCTCAACGGCGCCGGCACGCTCAAGCGCCAGTTCCTCGTCGTCCTCAACGACAACGGGATGTCCATCAGCAAGCCCCAGGGCGCCCTCGCCCACTACTTTGACCGCCTCCGCCTCTCCCACCTCTACACCGACTTCAAGAAGTCTGCGGGCGAGGTCCTCAAGTCCACCCCCGGCGGCGGCGCCCTCCGCGCGGCCTACCACGCCGCGGGCGAGATGACCAAGGCCGTCGTCGCCGAGGGCGCCGCGTGGTTCGAGCACTTCGGCCTCGTCACCGCCGGCCCCATCGACGGCCACGACCTGCCCACACTGATCAAGTTCCTCCGCGAGGCCCGCGACCTCGACCGCCCCATGCTCCTGCACGTCAAGACCATCAAGGGCAAGGGCTACGAGTACGCAGAGAAGGACTCCACTAAGTTCCACTCGCCGCCGACCTTCACCAAGACCGACGGCACGCTCAAGTCCGAAGGCCGCAGCTTCACCGCCGCGTTCGGCGACGCCATGCTCGACCTCATGGAGCGCGACCCCAAGGTCGTCACCGCCACGGCCGCGATGCCCGACGGCACGGGCCTCAGCAAGGTCCTGCCCCGCTTCCCCGACCGCGCGTGGGACGTGGGCATCTGCGAGTCTCACGCTCTCGACATGATGGCGGGCCTGGCCAAGACCGGCTACAAGCCCTTCCTCGCCGTCTACTCGACCTTCTTCCAGCGCTGCTTCGACCAGGCCTTCCAGGAGGCCGCGTTGCAGAACCTCCCCGTCCGCCTCTGCCTCGACCGCGCGGGCCTGGTCGGCGGCGACGGCGCCGTGCACCACGGCTTCTGCGACATCTCCCTGCTCCGCACCCTCCCCGGCGCGGTCATCATGGCCGCCATCGACGAGCCCACGCTAAAGGCCGCGCTCGAGTTCATGCGGACGTACGAGAAGGGCCTCTCCGCCCTCCGCTACCCGCGCGACAACGTGAGCCTCAAACTCGCCGAGCGCCGCTGCCCGCCCTTCGAGCTCGGCGAGGCCCACAACCTCACGCCCGAAGCCACCGACCCCGACGTCGCGATCCTCGCCTTCGGCACCCTCGCCATCAACGCCCTCGACGCGGCCGACGCCGTCAAGTCCGACACCAAGGTCGCCGTCTACGACGCCCGCTTCGCCAAGCCCGTCGACAAGGCCCTCATCCGCAACCTGCTCGAGGCCCGTACGCCCATCATCACCATCGAGGACCACACGCTGCCAGGCGGCTTCGGCGCCGCCGTCCTCGAAGCCGCGGCCGAGATGAACCTCGACACCACCGCGATCACTCGCCTCGGCCTCCCCGACGCCTGGATCCACCAGAACTCCCGCGTCCAGCAGCTGACCGAAGCCGGCCTCGACACCCCGTCGATCGTCCGCGCGATCCGCTCCCGTGCCACGATCACGTCTTCGTGATCGTGCCCCACCCTGTCAGAAGCACTGCAGCCGCTGCCACATCCTCGAGAACTCTCCACGCTCCAGGTCCCGCCGGCTGATCCAGAAGTACAGGTGCCCGGCGTCACCCCACATCCAGTCCAGCCCATTATCGGATCCAAGCTGGAGCAGCAGCACCCACTCGTCCCCTGCCGCCGGCGTCTGGTCGTCGAGCATCGAGCCCTGGATCAGGTCCGCATGCCCCAGCATCTGATGCCCGCCCTCAGGCCGCACCGCGTGCAGCAGCTCAAAGTACTCATCGCCCTCGCCGAACGTCACGCCGCTGGGCAGTTCCTCCGCGTCCGGCAGCGTGAACCCCGGCACGAAGGTCACCTATCGCAGCGGAGGCCGCTTCCCCTCCTTGCCCGCCGCAGCCCCCGGCAGTTCACGCCGTTCCAACGGAGCATCCTGCGGTGTGAACGTGACACGTACATACCTCGCGTCCTCCGCCGATCCGCCCCACGGCTGCTCCTCGATGCTGTACCAGAACGTCAGGGCTCCCGAACGCGGCAGCATCCCGTCACGGTCGTGCGCCGCCGCCTCCGACAGCCGGATCCGTGCCAGCGGGTCCAGCGGCCTCCCGTCCACCGCAGGCCATTCCTCGCCCCGCCGCAGGGATGCAAACCCTCCACCCAGGAACGAGTGCTCCGCGGTGACGGTCACTGGGTCACACGCCTCCAACTCCAGGTACACGCACGGCCGCACCAGCCGCTGGATGTCCACCCACCGCTCCTTCAACCCCTCCCGCTCCACCAGCGCCGCGACCTCCTCCAACGTGCGCGGCGCGCTGCGAACCCGCCGCCCCGGCACCCTTTCATCGCCGCCCCCCAACCGCCGCCGCAACCAGTCGAAGAACGCCATGCGTCTCTACCTCGCGTCCAACACCCCACATCGGTGCCACGATCACGCCATCGTGATCGTGTCTTGGCTGCCGCACTCTGGGCACACGGACCCGGTCTCGAGTCCCTGACGAGAATACCCACACTTATGACAAGCCTCTCGCGGCTTCCGCGTGCAGAGGCGTCGTGTCATCAAAGCACAGGGCACCCCGAAAGCCGCCACTAGATTCCACAAAGGGATCGAGTAGATTCGACCCTTGATGTTGTCGCCATGATGGTCGTACCTATCGGCGATCCCCGGCCACCAGGAGAGCGGGCCCGGCTCCGCCTCGCCCGTGTGAAACCCACGCTCAGGGAACGGGTACCTGTGGGTCACCACGCACAGCATGCCATGCTCGCAGGTCATGCCGGTGTGACCAGAGGCCGACACCCAACAGACGTACCGATTCCAGGTGCCCACAAGGGCTGCAATGCTGAGGGCGAAAGAGGCGATCAGGATGATGCAACCAAGCCGCTTCAAAACAACGCGTGGACTCCTCGTATCCACATCAGCCTTCCCTACTTCTCCGCGCTCAAGTAACAGATATACGCCGCGTCCGCCTCCCCCACCTTCCTCGCCCGGAACACCCCGTTCCCCTTCCCCTTCGCGTCCGTCCCCTCCCAGTACACCGTCACGCGCTTAAACCCCGCCTCGCGCAGCAGCTCCTGCACCTCCACCAGGGTCCACAACCGCCACTCGTACGTGAACGCCCTCCGCATCGCCGGCCCGCGCTTGAACTCAAAGTGGATGTGGCACGTGTAGTCGGCCGTGATGGGGTTGAACGACGCCTGGTCCCACACGTACGTGAACCCGCCGAAGACCTTGTACCGCCGCCGATCCTCCTGCACCTTCGCGCTCTCGTACCCGCCGTAGTGGTCCAGGAAGAACACCCCGTCCTCCGCGAGCGACTCGCGCACGCTCTCGAAGTAGGCCCGCAGCCCCTCCCGCGTTTTGAAGATCCAGTAGCTGAAGTTCATCGCGTTGACGATGTCCACGCCCCTCGCCTCGGCGACCGGCGACCGCACATCGCACTCCAGCAGCGTGACGCGCCCCCGCTGCTCCTCCGTCAACGCGCCCACGTTGTTCTTCTTCGCCCATGCCAAGGTCGGCCGGTGCAGGTCCAGCCCCACCGCCCGGTTCTCTGAATGCGTTTTCACCCATTCGCAGCTCGTCAGGGCCGTGCCGCAGAAGTCCTCGCGCAGGACCCGCGCCGCCCGCCCGCGCAGTTTTCGGAACTGCGTCGATACAAACCCCACCTCCGCTTCGGGGGACTGCACCGCCGCCTCGTAAAGCCTGTGCCGATCGGCAGTCGCGCTCGTCACCGCCGCCGCCTTCGCCCCGCCCTTGCGACCCGCCTTCCCCGACCTCTGCGTCCGCTTCCCGTCCATAGGGGACCTTTCCTCCGTTCAGGTTCCTCAAACCGCGCCACAAACCAGCCGATCTTCTCACTCCACGGCTGACAGCGACCGAAAAACGTGGCCTTATACTCTCTTTCCCCGGACCACGCGTGAACGGCCCGGGGACCGCCCTCGTACCCCACCTACCCCCTCCGAGCCTCTTCGCCCCCTGGCCCAGTCCCCCAAACGCCCCCCACGGAGTCCCCGATGCGTCTGACGATGGTTGGTACCGGTTATGTGGGTCTCGTCACCGGCGTCTGCTTCGCCAACACCGGCAATGACGTCACCTGCCTCGACGTCGACGCCAAGAAGATCGAGAAGCTCCGCCAGGGCATCTGCCCCATCTACGAGCCCGGCCTCACCGAGCTCATGGAGCGCAACTACGAGGCCGGCCGCCTCAAGTACACCCTCGACAAGGCCGAGGCCTACCGCGACGCCGAGATGATCTTCATCTGCGTCGGCACCCCCTCCGACGAGCGCGGCCACACCGACCTCAAGTACATCAACTCCGCCGCCGACGACATCGCCGCGACCCTCAAGACCCTGGGCCCCAAGCAGAAGCCAAAGGTCATCGTGGTCAAGTCGACCGTCCCCGTCGGCACCACGCTCTCGGTCAAGACCCGCATCCGCGACATCGTCGGCCCCGACACCCCCTTCTCCGTCGCCGACAACCCCGAGTTCCTCAAGGAAGGCGACGCCATCAACGACTTCAATAAGCCCGACCGCGTCGTTGTCGGCGTTGAGGACGACCGCACCGGCGAGATGTTCCGCCAGCTCTACGACCCCTTCGTCCGCCAGGGCCACCCCATCTTCCTGATGGACATCCTCTCGGCCGAGATGGTCAAGTACGCGAGCAACAACTTCCTCGCGACCAAGATCAGCTTCATCAACGAGATGGCCAACCTCTGCGAGGCCTACGGCGCCGACATCGGCAAGGTCCGCGAGGGCATGTGCTCTGACAAGCGCATCGGCAACCAGTTCCTCTACCCCGGCCTGGGCTACGGCGGCAGCTGCTTCCCCAAGGACACGCTCGCCTGCATCATGATGGGCGACAAGGCGGGCATCGAGGCCAAGCTCAGCAAGTCCGTCCACGAGGTCAACCAGAAGCAGCGCGACCGCTTCTTCGACAAGATCCAGGCCCACTTCAAGTCCTCCGGCGGCCTCACCGGCAAGACCATCGCCTTCTGGGGCCTGGCTTTCAAACCCCGCACCGACGACATCCGCGAGGCCCCCGCCCTCACGTTGATGCGCAAGGCCATGGGCTACGGCGCCGCGGTCCGCGGCTACGACCCCGTCGCCGCCGACAACGTCCGCGCCGAGATGGGCCCCGCCAACACCGTCACGATCTGCGACGAGATGTACGAGTGCGCCAAGGGCGCCGACGCCATCGTGATCTCCACTGACTGGGACGAGTTCAAGTCCCCCGACTTCGCCCGCCTCGCCAGCATCATGAAGGGCAAGACCATCTTCGACGGCCGCAACCTCTACCGCCGCTCCCAGATGGCCGAGACCGGCTTCACCTACTACTCCGTGGGGCGTGCGCCGGTAAGGCCGAGCTGAGTTGAACGCGAACGCGCCGGTCCCCGCGAGCACCGTTCGATACGAGCCCCGAACGAAGTGAGTGGGCCGAGTCTTCACCGGCGCAGGGTTCACTCAAGGACCCGTCACTGCGTTCCGGGCTCGTACCCAACGTCCACCGTGCCACCGAGATGTCCCCATCTCGGTGGCTTTGCTTTATGGAGCCGAGCGCCGTACCTCACGCACCTCGTCCGGTCCATCCATTGGAATGAATAATGGGGGCGCAGTCTCGCCCCGCCCGTCGAAGCTATGGAACAGCCCCGGGTTGTAGGCCTTTCGCCACTCTCGATTTACTTTCCATGCCTTGCGGTCCCGATCGAACACGCGGCTGGCGTGTGCAACCACCTCCTCGTCACACCAAGCCGGGTGGATGTCGGCAGAGAACGCGCGAAGGAACGACGACGCGATGGTCCGCTTCACCTCGGGGCGGGTCGCCGCTTCCCAGGCCTCGAACAGAATGGTGAAGTTCTCGAGCGGTCGATCCAAGTAAGGGTTCACAAGCGAGTACTCAACGAAGTACCCGTCGGGGTCATCCACCTCCACCGGCACATTCGCAAGCATTCGCACTAACTTCCGCCGATCCCCTGCCACGAGAAGCTGCTCAAACAGTGCACACTGGAGGGTGCCCGCGAAGTCGGAGCGCTCAGGGCTCCTCACGAGGAACTCCAGCGCGTCGCCTCTCAGTACTTCATTCGAGGCCAACTGCCCGGCGACAGCGTCCCTGCGCCGGTACCACTCCGCCCTCCCGACACCCGGGTACTGGTCGTACACCCGCCGAAGTTGGGCGAGCGAGCCCTCGATGGAACGCGGTGCCGAACGGACCGCAAGAATCGCCGCGGACGCCATCAACCCAAGGGCGACGATCCATGTCCAAGCTGGTCTTCTGGGTTTGCAGCTCATCAACTCAGCCTACGGGTATTCGGAGTCGCGCGTGGCAGGACGCGCCGCCCTGCCCTACCTGCCCGGACGCAAGCGTGCGCGGGTGCAAACGGTGTAGCCGGCGCTCGCCGAATGGTTGCACCGCATTCCGCTAAGTTGCGCAGGACGCGAAGGGGGAGCGAAGGCGCGAAAAGGAGTCGGGTGGAAGTCGCACTTGTGAAGCGACCCGGCCAGTCCGCGCCTTCGTGCCTTCCACTTCGCGTCCAAATGCCCCTCCGCGTACTCCGGGTCTTCCCTCCGCACCCTCCGCGTTCAATGCCTTCTTCAGCGCCCCCGCGTTCTCCGCGAGGGCACATTCCTAGTGTTCACGCCTTGCCCGAGACCGACACCAACCCGCCCCCACCGGCTGCGCCTCCACCACGCACCCCCGCGCGCCTCCTGACGCGCCTGGGCCCCGCCGGGCCCATGGCCCTCGTCGCTACCACGCTGCCGCCCATCAGCGGCATCCTGCTCTTTGCCAACATGGGGCTGGTGAGCACTTGGCTGCGCGATCAGGGCACTCCTGGCGTGCTCCTGTACACCGCCGCGTTCGCCGTGCTCGCCGGGCTGGCGGTGCTGCCCACCTACGCCCAGGCCGTGCTCGGCGGCTTCGCCTTCGGAATGCTCATCGGCACGCCCGCGGCCCTCGTGGCCTTCACCTTGGGCGCCGGGCTGGGCACCGAGATCGCCCGGCGCGCCACCGGCGACCGCGTGATGAAGCTGCTCGCCGAGAAGCCCAAGTGGAAGGGCGTGCGTGACGCCCTCGTGCGCGAGCAGGTGCATTCGACGGACTTCTGGCGCACCACGGGCCTGGTAGCCCTCGTGCGCGTGCCGCCAAACTCGCCCTTCGCCCTCACAAACCTGCTGCTGGCGTCGGTGCAGGTGCCGCGGGCCCCGCTGTGGCTCGGCACGCTGCTGGGCATGGCGCCGCGCACCATCGCGGCGGTGTGGATCGGCTCGCACATCGAGACGCTCACCAGCAAGCAGGACATCGCCAACGCCACCCCACGCTGGCTCGCGATTGCCGGCATTGCTGCGGGCGTGGCCGCCCTGCTGGCAGTGGGCTACGCGGCCAACCAGGCCCTCAAGCGTGTCACGGCGGGCGCGGCGTAAAAGACAGAAGGCCTACCGCGGAGTTCCGCGGAGTGAGCGGAGTGGGCGGAGTGGCGATCAGGTTTGCTGGAGAGGTGTTCAAACGCTCCAGCGCTGGAGGTTGAAGAAGAACCACGCGACCAGCGCTGCGAGCGCAACCACCACCGCCCAACCCAGCAGCACCAGCCCGACCTCGACCGAGCGCCTCATTGCGCGGCCCCGCATTCCGGGCACGCGGCAGCGGCGGCGATGCCGCCACGGTCATAGCCGCAGGCCTCGCAGCGCCCGCGATGCGCACGCGTCCGCCGCCGCGCAAACGCGAGTGCTTCGACGACCCCCAATGCGGCAATCGCGTAGAACGCGGTGTTCAGGGCGAAGCCGGGCAGCAGCGGCTCACGGGGCAGGCGGTAGGTGCGGCCTCTCCACGTGATCTCCATTGTGTAAACGTCGATCGTCTGCGGCCCACTCGGCGTGCGTACCGAGACCCGGCCCTGCCGCAGGCACTCGACCGGCCACCCGGCTGTCTGGACGTTGTAGTCCCAGCGCTCTGGCCCGAAGTCCACCAGCCCTCTGAGAGCCCGGGGGATCGGGACCAGCGCGCCTGCCCCCTTGAGCCACTCTGCCGCGCGCGATTGCTCGCCATGCGCGCGGGCTGTGGCGTAGTCCTCCGAGAAACCAGCCGAGTGCATGAGCGTGTACGTCGTCGCCCCCACGCCCTCGCGCAGTGTCATCACCCGCACGAAGCGCCCCCCCACCTCCATAATGCACGCGTCGCTGGCCGCGGCGGCAACCGCCGTGCGGCTCTGCCTGCGCGGCATGGCGCAACACCACGCCACCCCCCACGTGACCACCGCGCCGGCGATCAGGCAGGCCCCAATCCGCGCCAGCCTGACCCTGCAGTGAATCATGGGGGACCCCGCGGAGAAACGGCCCGCACGCACCTAGCGCCTGAACCGCCCCCCATCACACTGCGCAGACGCGGCCGTCTCGCCCGGGAGCAGACGTACGGGTCCGGACCGGGGCGTGTTCACGGAGTACATCGATGCTCATAAAGACGAAAAACCCCGCACGGCGCTCGTGGCGCCGTGCGGGGTGTTCAGGGTTCAGGGCCTGTCGCAGGCCGAGAACAGGAGGAGGGGCGTAGGGGTCAGGATCTCAGCAGGCGCCGCCGCCCAGGACGCGGAAGAAGCTCTCGATGTCCTGGTCGGTGCCGATGTCACCATCGCCGTTGAAGTCAGAACTGCCGCAGGTGTGGCAGCAGGTGCCGCCCAGGCAGGCGAAGAAGGCCTCGATGTCGGCATCGGTGCCGGCATCGCCATCGCCGTTGAAGTCCTGGGTGCAGGTGGGGAAGCCGCCGTGAGCGACCCACACCTCAACGTCCTGACCGTTGAGCCAGCCGTCGCGATTGACGTCGCCCATGGCGATCTCTTCGCGCCCCGTGCTGTTGAGCTCGTCGACCGAGATCTCCTGCACGCCCTGGGGGCGGACGTTGCCGCAGCAGTCGGCCTCGGCGAAGTTCAGGAAGTGGATCTGCACGTAGGTGAAGTCGGCGGGGTCGACGATGCCGTTGCCGCTGAAGTCAGCGTGCAGGCCGCTGGCGCCGCACAGGGTGCTGGCCCCGACGTTCTGGGAGAACTGGCCGATGAAGCCGCCGAAGTCCAGGATGTCGATGACGGAGTCATCGTTGATGTTGCCGCCGATGAGCTGGTCGGCGCCGGTGAAGCTGAGCACGTAGTTGGGTCCGGAGATCGTGGCCAGCTTGGTGCCGCGCAGGGTGTGCTTCTTGTCGCGGGCGGTGAAGCAGGAGGAGACGCCGCAGGGGACGTCAAAGCTGGCGGAGCCCACGCCGTTGGTGAAGGTAATCGGCACGTCGTAGAAGTTGCTGCAGGTGTCGGTGCCGAACGTGATGCAGCGGGTGAAGGAGGGCGAGTTCACCACCGACTCGAGCCGCACAGTCGCGGTGACGGTGTTGAAGGGGTTGACGGTGATGGTCTGCACGCACGGCGTGTCGTTGCCGCAGCCATCGGTTGCCGTCCACGTGATCGTCGTGGTGCCCGTCGGGTACGGAGCGCTCAGCGGCTGGCTGTCGCTGCGGACGCCGACGACGGTGGGCGAGCCGCAGTTGTCGGTCGCGGTCGCGTCATTGAAGGACTGCACCGCGCCGCCGACGTTGATGTTGTCGACGTCCATCGCCATGTTGTTGACGAAGCTGGAGTCCATCACCAGGTTGGCGCTCAGCACGTTGCCGCTGCCCAGCAGGCTCACGGCCTGGGCATAGGTGCTGTAGAAGTTGCCGCCGAACTGGGTGAGGTCGAACCGCAGGTCGGTCGCGGCGAGCAGGTTGCCGGTGTTCTGCCACACGCCGATCGGCGGGCAGTCGTTGAAGTTGGGGGGCGTCGCCACGTAGACGAACACGTTGCCGTTGCTCGTCCCGTTCAGGTCGGTGTCGATCGCCAGCTGGAAGCGGGGCGAGCCCGCGCCCCAGCAGCCCTGGGTGACGCGGTAATCCATGCCCAGGTAGCTGAGCGATGCGAACGTCGTGGGCGACTGCAGCGTGTGGATGATGCCGCTGAATCCGCTGGGGTTGCCGACGATCGAGCTGATGTTGGCGATGAAGTTGCTGGTGGAGGGGACCTGGGAGATGGTGGTATCGCCGAAGATGCGCCAGCCGCTCGCCCGCAGGATCGACGGGAGCGATGCGGTGCACTGGCCGGCGTCAGCATTCAGCGTGACACTCGGGGGGCAGGTGATGACCGGGTCCGTGGTATCGACCGTGATCGACGCCATCGGGGTCAGCGTGGGGCTGATCGGCTCGCTCACCGCGTTGGTCAGGCGCGTGATGGGGTTGTGCGTGCGGAACTCGACCAGGTTCGCCCCGGTGCTGCACGAGTCGGCGCCGGCGATCCAGTTGAACGTCAGCGTCGCCATCGTGGTGTCGGCGGAGGTGCCGAGGTTGCCGAAGGGCACGCCCACGGCGTAATCCAGCGTTCCGTTCGCCATGTTGTGCGACTCGAACACTTCCAGAGTGAAGGGGGCATTCCCCGGCACGGCGCTGACCAGCTGCAGACGGGTCTGGTCGTAGTCGAGGAAGAACTGGCCGCCCACGACATTCTCGCTCGCCCCCGACAGGTCCACATTGACGGTGACCACGTTATTGGTCGAGCAGCTGGGGGCCGAGAGGGTGATCCCGGCGGTCGTATTGGTGAACAGGTTGTCCCAGTAGATGTCGTAGCTGACGCCGCCCACGGTGTTGTGGCCCTGGAGCAGGGTCGAGCCGATGCGGGTTGAGGTCCCCGCAGTCGTCGTCAGGCTCAGGTCACCGACTTGGTAGACCCAGTTGCCCCCCACGAGCTTGACCGACAGCGTGTACCAGCGGTCGTAGGTGAAGCCCGTGGGGAGGCCCATGTCGACCCACAAACCCGTGGCGTTGTCCCAACCCCGGAACCGGGGCTGGCCGGAGCCGTCGGGGCTCTGGGTGAACTCAAGGATCGGGTAGCTGGACACGGCGTTGCCCGCGTCGTACGCCACGCCCCAGAAGCCCGCCATCCGCTTGCCGCTGGTGGCCCAGTCGGAAGGGACGTACAGCTGAATGGTGTGCGACGTGGTGCCCGCGGGCAGCTGGAAGTTGCGGCCCTGAGTGCTGTAGAACGCCGAGTTGAACCCGCCGGGACGGCAAGGCTCGCAGTCGGCAGCGCTGATTGAGTGCTTCAAGCGACGGTCGCCGTCGAATACCGCGCTGGTGAACCCAGCAGGGTTGTACCGGTCGGTGTACCACACCCCCGGGCCGGACGTGCTGCTCAGCACCGGGTTTGCGTTGAACGTCTCGACGAGCCCGGCCGCGTGCGCCAGCGCCGCGAGCCCCATGGCCGCTCCTACCCCGAACATTCTGGTCTTCATCGATTCCTCTCCCTACTGACAATGAAGGCCGCAGGTGGGCCTAACCCATCCTGAGCCACAACTCGGTCTGCCCGGCGAAATAGCCAAGCAGACAGCAACCCGCCCGTTGTTTATCAGCGGCATGCGACAAGCATGCCACCCCCCAAGGGCGACTGGAACACACAACCCGCCAAGGCTGGCTGGCTTACATCAGGGTGTGTCGGTGTAGATTCCGAAGGTCCGGCGCCTCAAGTGCGGCCAATGGCGGCTGAAGCGTCGGTTGATCAGCTGACTTCAGCGACGACGACGACGGGCCCCGGCCAGCAGGCCAATCGCGGCAAGGCCGAGAGCACCAGGGGCGGGCACGATCTGCACACCGCCGCCGGAGAGGGCCCCGGTTACGTCCAGGTTCGGCACAGTGCCGTCGAACACCGTAGAGAACCCCACGGGCGAGCCGCCGGAGGTCAGCAGGCTGACGGGCGTGAACGACACCGGCGAGAGCGTCTGGAAGCGGAATGTCGTGAGCAGAACGCCCGCAGGCGTCGCCTGCACGGGAGTGCCGAGCCCCGCGTACGCGAGGTACAGGGCGTTGCCGTCCTGCGGGAGGAGTGACTCGTTGAGGCCGTAAGGGTCGGGCGAGGTGAACGCCGACGAGAGCAGCGAGACCGCCCCGGCATTGGAGTTGCTCAGCATCTGCAGGTACGCGGGCTCCCAGGCGAGCACCACCTGCACCGCCGACAGAGCCTGCGGCACGCCCGCGTCCGCTACGGCGTAGATGCCGAAGGTCACGGTGTCGCCGACGTTCGCGGTTTGCAGCGAGGGACGCAGCTCAAGGCCGACGCCGGCCAGTGATTGCGACGCAAGTGCGGACAGCCCCACCAGTGCAGGGGCGATCGCCCCCACGCAGATACCGTTCTTCATTGTCTTCTCTCCCCGCAGGGTGTTTCACCTGCACCCGCGAGAAGGTACTGATCGCCCGGCCGACAAACAAGCCCGCTTGTCAATTTTCGGGCAAGAATCTTCTCATTTGTTTCTAATCCGTTGCGTTAGCGGTGGTTGCGCATCCTCAGGGGCTCAACAAAAAGGGGCGCCCTCGCGGACGCCCCTCCCGTGCACACTGGTTCGTCACTACTCGGAGATCAATCCTCGTCGCCCTCGTCCCCGCCCTCGCCGGCGTTCTGGGCGGCGAGCTCGGCCTCGAGGACCTCGAGTGACTTCTCTTCCTCGACCTTCTCGCCCTTGGCGAGCTTCTCCTGCTTTTCCTTCTCGAGCTTGCGCTTGATGGCTTCGATCTTGGGGCGGTCGGGGCTCATGATGATGCTGGCCTGCTTGCCCATCCAGCGCGGGGTCTGCTCGACCTTGGAGATGTCCAGCAGCGCGTCGGCCACGTTGCGGAGGTTCTGCAGGCCGATCTCCTTGTGGGCGATCTCGCGGCCCTTGAATCGCTGGGTGAACATCACCTTGTGGCCGTGCATGAGGAAGCGGCGGGCCTGGTCGATGCGCACCTGGATGTCGTGCTGGTCGATCTTGACCGAGCGGCCCAGGCGGATTTCCTTCATTTCCGTGGCCTTGGAGGCGGCCCGAGCCTTGCGGTCCTTCTGGCTCTTCTCGTACTTGAACTTGCCGTAGTCCATGATCTTGCAGACGGGCGGGCGCGCGTCGGGCGAGATCTCGACGAGGTCGAGGCCCTTCTCCTGGGCCATGCGGATGGCGTCCTGCGTCTCGATGACGCCGATCTGCTCATCGTCGGGGCCGATCACGCGGACGGGCGTGATCCGGATGAGGTGGTTGAGCCTCGTACGCTGCACCATTGGACCGTGGTCACGGCTGAATCGACCCATAGAGAAACTCTGACTCCTTCCGCTCGCTCAAGAACTCGCGGGCACGCCACGCTGGCGGGCGCCGCACGCCGGGCTCGCCTTGGGGGCGGGCGCGGCGGGTGGAACGCTGTGTGAAGCTGCTGGGGGGAGAGGCTGGGGATGGCTGGGGGCGGGCGCGGTCATGACTGCGCCCGGAGGCACAGGGCCCGCCCTTCTGGTGCTGAGATACAAACGCGTGCTGCCATCAGACTCCAGTCTCAACAAGAACTACCGAAACACAGCCTAACTCTAGTCCCGCCCCGGGGCAAGCTCCAAGGGGCCGAATCCGCTGGATTCCCCCCGCTCGCGGCCTTCGCGGACGTTCACCCCGCACACCCCCCGCCCCCGCCCACAGGTTCACACGCCCGGTCATCGGCCTCCTAACTGGCCCGACGAGGCGGTGGCTTGGGAGTGCGTCGAAGCTGGCTCTGCAGCCGCTTGATGCGGGCGTGGTTGGCTGGCTCTTCCGCCTGACCGAACTGCCAGCACATCTGGAACGTGCGGGCGAACCGAGCGCTCTCAAACGCGGCGCTTCGGACACGGGGGAAGATCCGTTCAAAGTGAGCCTGGAGCAGGTGCTCGAGCAGGCACGTCGCCACTGCAGCGCGGATGTCCAGTTGCGCGTGCTTCCCCCACCGCTGCACGAATTGCCAGACCTCCTCGGGGTGCGTCTCTACGAACGCTCCGATCCGGATGATCGCCTGCCACCTTGGGTCGCGTTTGCCTGGGAGCGCCGGCGATCCGGGGAGCACCCGCTCCGCACGAGCAACAGCCCGGTTGACCGCGGCCGTACTCATGGACGCCCCTCAGCCGCCCCGCGCGAGCAGGAACACATTGAATCCGACGCTAATCACCAGCAGGGCGATCAGCAGCCCGAACAGCCACGGGCGCACCAGCGGTGGCTGGTTGGCGGAGACGGGGATCTCGGTCACGGCGGCCGCGGCCTCGGCGGCGGCGAGCTGCGTGAGGTCCACGCCGCCGATGTCCTTGTGGGCCAAGGGCGGGGGCTGCTTCTGCTTGACGGCCTTGAGGTCGGTGATGAGGTCGCGGGCGGACTGGTATCGCTTGCGCGGGTCCTTGGCCATCATCATCTCGACGACCTCGGAGAGGCCGGCGGAGAGCTTGGCGTTGACGTGGTCGGGGGGCACCAGCTCGGCCTTGAGGTGCTTGTGCATCACCGCCGAGGGGTTCTTGCCGTCGAAGGGCACCGCCCCCGTCACCATGTGGTAGAGCGTGGCGCCCAGCGAGTAGATGTCGGCCGCGGGGGTGATGTTGATCTCCCCGCGGATCTGCTCGGGGCTGATGTAGTAGGGCGTGCCAAAGGCCTTGCCCTGCTCGGCCTCCGCGGCTTCCTTGTCGGAGATGGCGCGGGCCAGGCCCATGTCGGCAAGCTTGGCGATGCTGGAGCCCGGGCCAGAGCCGCCCTGCGTCCTCGCCAGCATGATGTTCTTGGGCTTGACGTCGCGGTGAATAAGGCCGCGCTCGTGGGCGTGCTGCAGGGCCTCGGCGACCTGCATGATGAGGTCGATGGCCTCACCTTCCTGGAAGCGCTTGTGCTTGACGATCTCGTCGTAGACCGTGGAGCCCTCCACGTACTCCATGACGAAGTAGTGGTACTCGCCCGCCTTGCCCACGTCGTAGGCCTGCACGATGTTGGGGTGGTTGAGCTGCGCCGCGGCCCGGCCCTCGGCGTAGAAGCGCTCGATGAACTGCGGGTTGCTGCTGTACTTCTTGGGCAGCAGCTTGATGGCCACCATGCGGTCGAGCGAGAGCTGTTTGGCCTTGAAGACCGTGGCCATGGCGCCCGCGCCGAGCTTGGACATCACCTTGTACCCGGGGATCTTCTGCCCGCTGCGCTCGCCTTCAGCAAGCTCGCGGATGCGGGCCATCTGCCGGCGGGTGACGTACTCGTTCTCGACGAGCAGCTCGGCGAGGGAGCGCTGGCTCTTCTCCTCCGCGAGGGCCTTAGCCTGCGCCAGGCAGTGCGACAGCTCCTCGGGGGTGGCGAAGCCCTGGTCGATCACCAGGCGGCCGACGATGGTGTCGACGTTGGTCCCGCTCTTGGCGACCTCCTGGAGGATCTCCTCGGCGGTGGGCACGGCGGGGCCGGTGGAGCCCATCTTGGCCGAGGCGGCCTGTGCCGCGGCCGGGCCGGTGGCCGGGGCCTTCCCTAAGGGTGAGGTCTTGCCGGGGTCGCTCTGGCGGGATGAATCGGGCATCGGGTGGTTAAACAGTCCATCGGCCGCCGGGGTGGCGGGGGTCCAGCAAGGGGCGAACCGGATTGTACCCGCCTGAAACGGCTGCCCGCGCCTTCGAGGGGCGGTCAGAGGCGCGGGGCCCGGTGCTCGGGTGGGCCACCGGCTACCATCCGCCCCATGCACTTTGACGCCCACGGCCCCATCATCAACGACCTCGAGGCGCGGATCGTAACCATCCGCGACTCTCTTTAACTACGACAAGAAGCTCAAGAACCTGAGGGAGCTCGAGGCCGAGATGGCCGGCGAGGCCTTCTGGAACCAGCAGGACCGCGCCCGCAAGATCGTCTCCCAGGTCAAGGGGCTCAAGGCCCAGCTTGATCCGCTCACCGGGGTCATGAAGGACTTCGAGGACGCCAAGCTCGCCTACGAGATGGGCAAGGAGACGGGCGACAAGGACCTCATCGCCGAGGCCGACGAGACGCTCTTCCGGCTCGGGCCGCGAATGGAAAAGGTCGAGCTGCAGTCGCTTTTGAGCGGCAAGCACGACGCGTCCAACGCGTTCCTCACGATCTCCGCTGGCCAGGGCGGCACCGAGGCCAACGACTGGGCCGACATGCTCTTCCGCATGTACATCTACTACTGCGAGAAGATGGGCTGGCAGATCGAGGAGGTCGAGCGCGGCTTCGGCTCGGAAGTCGGCATCGACTCGGTCACGCTGCACGTGAAGGGGCCGTACGCGTTCGGCTACCTCAACTGCGAGCGCGGCACGCACCGCCTCGCCCGCGTCTCACCCTTCAACGCCCAGGGCAAGCGGCAGACGTCCTTCGCCACCGTCGATGTCGCGCCCGAGATCGAAGAGGTCGAGCTCAAGATCCCCGAGAAGGATCTGGAGATCGTGCCGTTCGTGCGGGCGTCGGGCCCCGGCGGGCAGAACGTCAATAAGGTGGCCAGCGCCATCCGCATCACGCACTTCCCCACAGGCATCCAGGTGGTGGCGAACTCATTCCGTGACCAGCCGCAGAACAAGGCCCAGGCGATGGCCGTGCTGATGTCCAAGCTGCAGGCCATGGAAGACGAGCGTCGCGAGAAGGAACTGGCCGCCGCCACGGGCGGAGCCATCGACCGCGGCTGGGGCACGCAGATCCGCTCGTACGTGTTCTACGACAACCGCGTGAAGGACCACCGCACGAACCACGAGTCCAGCGACTACGAGGCCGTGCTGCGGGGCGAGATCGCTGACTTCATCGACGCGGAACTGAAGCGCCGGCGTGCGGAGAAGGAAGAGAAGGCGAAGGCGGCTGCGAGGCCGTGATTTGGGTTGGGTGGCACGATCCGTCGGGTCGTGCCTTTCCCTACCCGGACGCGCTTCACTCTAAGCGAAAGGTGCTGAAGTCAATCTCTTCCTCAGCCGGCGGTCGCCAGCCAGCAGCCCGCGCATGCTCGATGAACTCATCGGGAGGCCAGACCCGGTGCGTACGGACGTAGTGCGCCAAGTCGATGCGCCAGGCCCACACCCCATCGGTCAGCGTGTGCATCTCCAAACTGGCAGGCGACTCTGCAACGAGAGCATCGCGTGTGACGCCCGGAATGACTTCGAGCCAAGGCGCCCGGCTCAGGTACTCGGCCAGCCGCTCGGCATCAGGGTGCGCCGTTGGGCGGATGAAATCACGCAGGCTCCCCGCCGGGCTCGACGTGATCGCGAGCTCCACCGTGTCGCACAGTGGCCTGAGCTTCTTCCGTCCCTCGCCAGCCATGACGATTGATGTTATTGATTCAGCCCCGCCCGGTCCCGCTGCATCTGGTCCGGCCGCTCCCACTGCACCCGGGGCGCATCACCCCAGAGCATCTCGAGGTCGTAGTGGGCACGGGTATTGGGCTCGAAGAGGTGCACGACCACATCAACGAAGTCGATGAGCAGCCACGTGCTACGGTCGTCGGCGTTGCTGCGGAAGCTGGGCATGCCGCGCCCCTTGCCGAGCTCCTCCACGTGCCGCAGCACCGAGTGCATCTGCCGGTCGGAGGTGCCGCTGCCGATGATGATGTAGTCGGTCACCTGCGACAGCTCGCGCACATCCAGCAGCACGACCTCCTCGCACTTGTCGTCGCGCACCAGGCGCGCGGCCTCGATGGCGAACTGGAGCGTCTCGGGCGAGGTGGCTTGGGCCTGTACGGGCTGGGTCGGGCTGGGCATGAGCATCGAGTTTAGGTCTCCCAAAGCGCCGACTGTGCCAGCAATCGGAACCCTCCCAGTTCGATGTGTCGCCCATTCTGGATGGGGCCGCCGCGCGAGAATCGAAGATCAGCCCGCGCCCAGCCCATCAAAGAGTGTTGGAGAGGCCATCCCCGGCCGCCGGGCCACCACCACGGGGCCTGTCATCCGCGGCGCCACCCGCTCGCGGCGCGGGGCCTCGGGCCAGGTCAGCTGGATCCAGTCGGTTGGCTTCTCCCAGCTCGCAATCGTCACCTTGCAGGGGCAGCCGTGGTAGTGCATCGCGGCCAGCTCCGGGCGGTTGCAGTCCAGCGACAGGTGCAGCAGCACGACGTGCTCGCGCGGCGCGATCGCCCGCACGGCCTCCGCGGCCTGCTCGTTGCTGAGGTGGCCGCTCCCGTGGGTGATGCGGCGGCGGAGGAACTCGGGGCGGCCCGAGTAGGCCTGCATGTTGGGGCAGTAGTTGCTCTCGATAGCCAGCACATCGACCCCCGCGAGGTGATCGATCAGCCGCTGCGTGGCCCGGCCCAGGTCCGTCGCGTAGCCCAGCGAGCGGCCGCTGTGGGCGAAGTCAAAGCGGAACGCCGCGGCACCGAGGGAGTCGTGCGACATCAGCACCGGGGAGACGTGCACGCCGGGAGCAACCTCGAAGGCGTCATCCTCGAACACCCGCGTCGGCGAGTACAGCAGCCCCGCCCGCTGGGCCCGGTTGCGGTGCCGCTTGTGCAGGTACAGCCACGCCCCCTCGGGCAGCCCGGCCCGCTCGCTCAGCCAGCCCTGGTGGAAGTGGTCGTGGTCAAGGTGCGTGAGCACGATTGCCGAGATCGGCAGGTCGATGCCCCGCTCCAGCAGCAGGTCCCTCGTGCGCCGCGGCGAAAGCCCCGCATCGATCAGCACCAGCGACTGCTGCCCCCCCGCTCCCCCCACTACCAGCGCCGAAGAGTTCCCCTTGCTGCTGGAGCTCAGCACGCACAGGCGGGCCTCGTCGCACAGGGGCACCGTCAGCGGGATGGTCGGGCCCTGCGCCTCCATGCGTTCACCGTACTCCGGCACTCAGCCCACTTCCTCGGCCCCTTCCTCGAACCCCGGCAGGTGCTCACCCCGGCGGGCGAAGTGCATCCACGTGACCAGGCTCCGCGGCGGGCGGGCCATCCCGTTAGAGACCGGCCGCCTGGCCGCCTTGACGAACTCGGCCATTTCCATCACGAGCGGGCTCTCGCGCCCGATCTCCTCGAGGACCTGGATCATCTCCTTACGCGGCAGCGTGGGCCGGAAGGCCTTACGGAACGCCTTGCGAACCAGCGTGACCTGATCGCGGGCGACGCCGTTGCGGCGTAGGCCCACGAGGTTGATCCCGTGCACGCGGTTGCGCTCCGCCGAGAGGCAGAACGGCGGCACATCCATCGCCACGGCGGTCATGCCCGAGATGAACGCCATGCGGCCGACACGGGTGAACTGGTGCACCGCGGCCGCGCCGCCGAGGGTGGCCTTGTCGCCGACCTCCGAGTGCCCCGCCAGCAGCACGTTGTTGACCAGCACCACGTCGTTGCCGCACTTGGCGTCGTGACCGAGGTGGCAGCCGACCATGAGGAAGCAGCGGTCACCGACGCTCGTGGGCACGTCGGGCTTGCTGGCCGCGTGCAGCGTGACGTTCTCGCGGATCTGCGTATCACGCCCGATGCGGACGCCTGCCGTCACGTGGTCGTCCTTCCACTTGACGTCCTGGGGCGTGAAGCCGATGGAGGTGAAGGGGTGGATCCGCGTGCCGGCGCCGACCTCGACCGGCCCCTGCATCGACACGTGCGAAATGAGCCGCACGTTCTCGCCGAGTTTGATGCGGCCGGTGAGCACGCAGTGCGGACCGATGACCACGCCCGGGGAGAGCTCAATCTCGCCCGACAGCACGGCCGAGGGATGCACGACAGGAGCGTTGGCCATAGGGGCCAATGGTAGTTCATCGCGGGTGTCGCGGGCTGGTCCGCGGGGCGATCAGGGCGCCTCGGGGACGTGGCTTGGGTCGTCGTGTCCGGCAGAGAGGCCCACCGCGAGCAGGAATAGCCCCCACGCCACGGGGATGCAGGTGATGATGATGGGCACCACGGCGAGTTTGCGTCCAAGATCAGGGCGGCGGCGGCCGACGAACTCGATGATCGCGATGGTGATCACGACCGTGGTGAACTTGAGGCCGATCGCACCCCACAGCCCGAAGCGGGAGATGAAGAAGTCGCCCACCGTGTTCAGCTCGCGACCTTTGAGCACGTTGAGGATCGCGTCGGTGAGCATGACGTCCATCGACGAGAGCAGCAGGAACCAGCAGTAGTGGTTGGGGTAGAGGGCATGGAGGCGGTGGATGCCACGCCGGGCAAGGGCAGGTGCGGGCGTGGACGACGTAGTGGCCGGCGCCGCGTTCTGGTTCCCCGGTCGCGGCTCTTCGCTTTCCATCGCTACGCCTCCTGCGTCCGCAGCCTCTCGCGCACGAGCCCGTCGAACAGATTGGCGGGCGGCACCTTCCCTGTCCACAAGCGGAACTGCGCCTCCGCCTGACGGGTGAACAGGCTCACGCCGTCGATGGTTGCAAGCCCCCGCGCCCGTGCGGCCCTGAGCAGCGGGGTTTCGACCGGGTTGTACACCGTGTCGAACACCACCGCCGTGTTCTTGAGGCGCGAGAGATCAGGAATAGGCGACTGACCCGGCGCAGGGCCGCCAGTCATCCCGACCGGGGTGCAGTTGACAATCACGTCGGCGTCGGTGGTCTGCGCGTCGAGCAACGCACCGGGGGGGCGGGCTTTCAGCCCGCTCTCGATTGTTCTTGCCACGGCTTGCGACAACTCAGCGGCTTTCCCCACATCCCGCGCGAACACACTTGTCTCGGCTCCGGCCGCGGCGCATGCGAACGCCACCGCGCGTGCGACGCCACCTGCTCCAAGAACCGCAATGTGCTTGCCCGCGAGCGCCCCCACCACTGCCTCGATGCACTCCCTGGCCGCGAGCGCGTCGGTGTTGTACAAGGCGGCACCGGTCTCCTGACCGGTGCTCCTTCTCACCACCAGCGTGTTCGCCGCCCCGATCGCCTGCACCATCGGGTCCAGCGGCCAGCCTTCCGCTCGCCCCAGCCGCACGATGCTCTCCTTGAACGGGATGGTCACCGACAGTCCGCGGACGTTGAGCCGCTCGTGGTGGAGCAACTCCAGCAGCGTCGCCTTGAGGCTCAGGTCAGTCTCCTCCGGCGTGCTCCCCGCGGCGACCGGCAGCGGCAGGTACACGCCGTCATGGCCCACCGCCCCGAAGCCCGCGTTGTGCACCAGCGGCGACATCGAATGCCCCACGGGCGAGCCCACGACGCCGTACACGGCCGTCTGTGCACCGATCGAGCGGAAGCGGTGAAGGTTCAGCAGTTCATCCAGCGTGGGCTGACCCGGCGCCGTGGCGTCCTCGCGCCGCAGCGCCGCGAAGGTGAGGAACGCCCCGAACTTGCCCGCCAGCACGCGCGAGAGCAGCCCATACTCGCCCATCCCCAGCGCGATGGTCGGCTTGTGCCCCGCCGCACCCTGTGCCGCGATGTCTAGCAGCTCCAGCGAATCCCGCAGCGAGCGGGCCCGGTACGCCACCTTTACCACGCTAGCCGCGCCCGCCTCGTAGAGGCGTGCAAGCCGGCGGGTGAGGTCCTGCGGCCGCCCTTTGGTGTCGTGCACCGAAAGAATCAGCGACGTGCCCGGATCGCCCGACCGCTCTTGGGGCGCCTCCCCAACACCCCCGGGCACGCCGATCGCCAGCCCCACCTTCTGCCGCAGGTTCGCCGACCGCTCGTAGCTCGCCAGCTCCAGATCGACATACCGCGGCGGGTGGTAACCCTTTCCGCCGCTCCGCGTCAGGTGCTCCAGCAGCGCGATGCGGGCGTCCTCAGGGCCGTCGTAGTGCCCGCCCTCGCTCACGTGCCGGCACGTGACGATGCACGGCAGCGGACACTCGGACACAAGCCGCGCCAGCTGCCAGGACTGGTTCTCCGCCGCATTGGTCGCGTCGTCGCCGTGGAAGAACTCATCCACGCGGAACTCGACAATGTCCGCCCCGCCCGCCTTCGCCGCGCGTGCATCGCCCGCGGCCTGCTCCACCTCCCGCACCGGAATGGACACGCACACCAAGGTCGGGGCACTGGAATGGCTTAACGGACTCATCGTCACCAGCGTACGGACTTACTCGTAGCTCCGCCGCATGGCCGGCAGCCCGGTCGCGCGTCGCCACGCACCCACCTGGCCCACGTGGTAGGCGGTGTGGCCCGCCAGCACCTGCGTCAGCGCGTGCCCCACGGAAGGGAATACGTCGGCGTATGCGGGGTCTGGGAAGGGTTGCTCAAGCTGTGCGTCAGTGAGCCGTCGCACACCGCTGATCACCCGCTCCTCGGCAGTCCTGAGTTCGACAAACAACTCCGCGACGCACGGGTACGTCCCGCGATCCGCAACAGGCGCGCTTCCTGCGCCGAAGAGCTTCGCATGGGTCGCCGGCAGCCACGCCTCGATACCGATCACCTCACCGATCATCTCGCAGGTGTGCGTCAGGTGCCCGATGGTCCACACTGGGTGGTTCACGAACCCACCCGGCTGCTCGCAAAGTCGCGACTCGGGCACATCGGAAACCTGCTCGCGTAGGAATGCAAGCGAGTAGCGAAAGCTGTGGAGCGTGGTGTCGAGTGCCGTCGGCATGCACGAGGGTATAAACGTCAGAGCGTTGCCGGAACTGGATCCAGGTGGTAGGGTGCCCCTCATGCACACGATCGCCGCGCCGGTCCTTTTCGCGTTCCTCGCGCTCTTCTTCCAAGCGCTCGCCACCCAACCGGCACAGCCGACGCCGGAACACAGATCCTCGGCCCCTTCGACCGAGGCTCCCCCACTACCCACACCTACCGATCTCATCCTGGAACGCACCACTCTCCCCGCCGAGCCCGGCAGCAAGGCGACCGTCGAGCGGATCGTCTACCGCTCCGACGGCCTCCGGATCGTCGGCTACATCGCATATCCCGCCGACGCCCTTGGCAATAAGTCCAAGCTGCCGTGCCTGGTGTTCAATCGCGGGGGCAACCGGTCCTTCGGGGAGACCGACGATCGATGGGCCCAGATGCTCGGTGGGAAAGCCGCGGAGTGGGGCTACGTCTTCTTCACCTCCAACCTGAGGGGCAGCACGGGAAGCGAAGGACAGGACGAGTTCGGCGGTGCGGACGTTAACGACATCATCAACGGGCTCGGGGTCCTTGACGCCCTTCCATTCGCCGATACGTCGCGGATTGGCATGTGGGGCCACTCGCGCGGCGGCATGATGACCTACCTGGCGCTCACCAGGACGAAGCGCGTACGTGCCGCCATCGTGGGCGCCGGACTGTCAGACATGGCACGGTGCGCCAAGCTCCGGCCTGAGATGGAGGAGAATGTTTTCAACGAGTGCATCCCTAACTGGAAGACGCAGCGCGATGACGCGATCCACGCCCGCTCCGCTGTGCTTTGGGCCGACAAACTCCCGACGGATGTCCCTGTCCTGATCGTGCACGGCACCTCCGACTGGCGTGTCGACCCCCGAGACGCCCTCGACATAGCCGTGAAGCTCCAGGAGGCCAAGCGCCCCTACCGCCTCCTCATGCTCGAGGGCGGCGATCACGGCCTCTTTGGGGACCACAAGGAAACCTACGACAACGCGATCCGCGACTGGCTCGACCGCTATGTCAAGCCCGAAAAGCCGAAGCTGCCCAACCTGGAGCCGCACGGCGCCTAAGGCGATAGAGAGAACGACAGCCATCGATCGCCGCGCGAGAGAGCGAACTCATGCCCGACCGCAACCAGGCCGAGTGTCCCGCCTGCCGCTACGACTTCCGCGGCCTTGTGCACGAGGCCGAGGTCACCTGCCCGGAGTGTGGCCGCCGCTGGTCCCGTGGGGAACTGCACCGCCTGCTCAACGGCGGCCCGCGGCTGCGCGCATGGCTGATGCCGCTGCTTGCCGCCCCGGCCACTTACGTGGTAGCGGCATTCCTGCGGGTCGGTCGCGACGGTGACTTCATAGCGCCATTCGTCCTCCTGGGCAGCTGGACCTGCCTCACGGGCATGGTGGTCACGCTGGTCCGCTGGGAGCGGCTGAATGTCCCGACGATGGTCGGCACGATCATCGCCCTCATGCCCGTCACCGCACTCCTTGCCTGGCTGTGGACGGTTCTGTCGCTCATGCTGGGCGGGGCTGTGTTGATGGCGATCAGCGGGCGGTGACTTGCCGATGCAATCGTCGTCGTACCCGGTTCGAACCGTGCGGCGTTGTCGTGCGTTCTGAGTATCACGCCATGATCCCTCACCCCGCTGACAGCCACGCAACTTTCCAAGCGCCCGACCCACATGCTGAAGTCATCGCCTACCTCCACAACCGCTCCGTCCCATGCCCACGCTGCGGCTACGACCTGCGCGATATTCAGACTGCGACCTGCCCGGAGTGCGGTGACGAGCTGGTCCTGAAGATTGCCTCCGCACGCCCCCACTTCGCGTGGCTGATCGTCGCGATGGCCCCGGGCTGCTTCAGCGGCGTCGCGGCCGTGTTCATGATGGTCCCCATCATCATCACACACTGGCACCAGCTCCCGCCCGGCGACCGCATGCCCCCGCCCGGGTACGCCGCCACCGCCTTCGGCTGGCTCAGCGTCGCGTCGGTCGTCCTCATGTACCGCCGCCGCCACCGCATCATGGCATGGACCACGCGCATGCAGGCCGCCTTCGCCGCGGGTATCTGGGGCGTGCACGTGCTGATGTTCGTCGTGACTCTGGCGTGGCTGTGGATGGTGACGTAGCAGCGGGTACCCCGCCGCTCCGCGGCGGCTCTTTCCGTTGGTCACGGTCAAGTCGAACGTCAAAGAAACGTGCGACGCTCGCCGAGCAAGATCCACTCGTGCCAACGTTCGATCCGTCGCTCCGAGCTGGCCCACGCCGCAGTGAGACCGCCGCGGAGCGGCGGGGTACCCAGACGCAGCTAACTCACCCGCGTCAAACGCGCATACTCCAGCACCATCGTCTTCACCCCTACATCGCGGAACTGGATCGTCGCGCGCGCGTTCGCCCCGCCCTGCACGCTCCTGATCGTGCCAAGCCCGAACTGCGGGTGGCGCACCTGGCAGCCGACCGGAAACTCGCCCGCGAGCCCGGGCGCGGGCGTCGTGCGTGAGAAGCCGGGGCCGCCCGAGGTAGACCCGCCGCGGCGCTCGCTGTTCATGCGGCTGATGCGCGCCTCGACCCGGTCGCTGCCGCTGTCGAGCTCCTCGCCCCAGTCCTCGCCCAGGCCGCTGGACACATCACTCATGTCCACCGTGATCATCTCGCTCGGCGGCATCTCGCCCAGGAAGCGGCTTGGGATCGTGCGCTCCTGAAGCCCGCGGATCGTCCGGTACTTCGCGGCCGTCATCAGCAGCCGCCGCATCGCCCGCGTGACGCCCACGAACGCCAGCCGCCGCTCCTCCTCCATATCCGCCTCGCTGGTCAGAGCCCGCGTGTGCGGCAGCAGCCCCTCCTCCATGCCGATCATCGCGACCGCCGGGAACTCCAGCCCTTTCGCGGCGTGCAGCGTCATCAGCGTCACCGAGCCCTGCGCCGGGTCCACGGCGTCGGCGTCCGCGACGAGGGCGACGGACTCGAGGTAAGCACGGAGCATTGACAACATCTTCGGGGCGGTGGAAGTCGGAGGTGGGAAGTCGGAAGTTGGAAGCGATGCAGCGTCCGGTGCAAACGGTGAGTCGTCCAGGGGGTCACACTCGACGCTCGGGGGGGTCTTGCCCGCGGCGGAAGCGGAAGGGCCGCCGCGGAGCGGCTGGCCACCCATGACATCGGCCGCAGGGTCGGCCGCCGGGTCGAACTCCAGCTCAAACTCCCGCGCCGCGCTCACGATCTCCGCGAGGTTGTCCAGCCGCTCCGCGTCCGTCTCCGTCTGGCTCTTCGCGGCCTGCTCCTTGTACATCTTCTCCAGGCCCGACTCCTTGATCACGCGATCAACCAGCTCGTGCAGGGTGAGGCCGAGGTCCGAGCCCTTGTAGAGGAACGTGCCCCCGCCGGTCCACCCGTCGTACATCTCCAGAAACTTCTGGATGCTCGTCACCGCCTTCGGCGTAATTCCATCCAGCTGATCGGCATGCCGGAACGCATCGAGCAGGCTGATGCCCTGCATGGCCGCGAACTGCTCGGCCGCGTCCTGCGTCGCCTTGCTGATACCTCGCGCGGGCGTGTTGATGATCCGCGACAGAGAGATCGAGTCGTCGGCGTTCGCCACCACACGCAGGTACGCGAGGACGTTCTTGACTTCCTCGCGCTCGTAGAAGGCCGTGCCTTTCGCGATCGAGTACGGCACCCCCGCCGCCCGAAGCGCCTCCTCCATCACGCGTGACAGCGAGTTGGTTCGGTAGAAAATCGCCATGTCGCGCCAGGCAACGGGCTTGTCACCCTTCTCCCCTCGGGACGTCACGCCCTCATGACGCGCCTTCAGCCAATCGACCACGATGTCGGCCTCGTGCCGCTCATCACGCGTCAGCACTGCCTCGACCTTCTCGCCCCCCGCCTTGCTCGTGAAGAGGTCCTTGTGCTTGCGCCGCTTGTTGTTGCGGATGAGCGTGTCGGCGACCTTCAGGATGGGCGCCGTCGAGCGGAAGTTCTCGCCCAGTGTGATCGTCCGCGCCTTGGGGTAGTGCTGCTCGAACTCCAGGATGTTGCTGATGTCGGCGCCGCGCCAGCCGTAAATCGCCTGGTCCGGGTCGCCGACGACGCAGAAGTTCGGCCCCCCCGGCCCGCTGCCCTTGCCGGCGATCTGCGACGCAATCAGGAACTGCGCGTGGTTCGTGTCCTGGTACTCGTCAACGAGCAGGTACTGCCACCGCCGCTGGCACTCCTCCCGCGCCATCTGGTCGTTCTTCAGGACCTTCGCCGTCAGCAGCAGCAGGTCGTCGAAGTCCACCGCATTCGCGCCCCGCAACGCCTTGGTGTACCCCGCGTAGATCTTGGCAATCATCTTGCTCGAGAAGTCGAACGCCTCCGCCGCGTACGCCTCCGCGTCCTTGAGGTCGTTCTTGGCGTTGCTGATCGCGCTCAGCACGCTCCGCGGCGGGAAATTGCTCGTGCTCAACTGCAGCGCCTCGATCACCTTCTTGCAAAGCGCCGACTGGTCTCCCGAATCGTAAATCGAGTAGTCCGGCTTCAGCCCCGCCGCCTCCGCGTACCGCCGCAGCAGCCGCGCGCACAGCGAGTGGAACGTCGTAATCGTCAGCCCCTTTGCACGCTGTCCATCCCCCAGCAGCGTGTGCACGCGCTCCCGCATCTCGCCCGCGGCCTTGTTCGTGAACGTCAAGGCCATGATCTGCCAGGCCGGCACCCCTAGCGAGATCAGGTACGCGATCCGACGCGTAATCACCCGGGTTTTCCCCGACCCCGCCGCGGCCAGCACCAGCAGCGGCCCCTCCGTCGCCAGCACCGCCTCCTTCTGCGGCGGCGTCAGGTCCTTCGTCAGCGACTCGGCCGTGAGCGGGGGCGGGGCTTCACCGTGCCCACCATCGTGCTGGTCACCGGGTGAATGCTGGCCGTGCAGGCGGGAGAGGAACGAGTCGGAGAACTGGGTCACGCCCACAGTTTATGGTTTGGATGGCCAGCCGCTCCGTGGCGGCTCTTCCCTCAGGAGACTCCTTCCATCTGTCAGCTTTTTCACGCGAGTCGCGTTTCGGAGTGCCGCCGCGCAGCGGTTGCCACCCAACATCTGAATCTCTCAGCACAAAACCCCAATCACCATCTAAGAACCCGCACACGCCCTTTTGAGCCGCGTACCACCCACCTATGGTGAACACTGCCGTGCGCGACCTCACCGACCCAACAGGAGAGACCGACTTGAGCGCGACCCCAGCGCCGAAGTCATTCCGTCTGGCCGATGAGGACGTCACCAAGCTCAAGGAGCTCACCGGGGTCGCCCGGTCCAGCGTGCGCCGCTACTCCAAGGAGTTCCTGGACGGCTTCCGCAACAACACGAAGCAGGGCGAGGTCTGGCAGAGTGAGCTGGACCACGCGGCCCACGACGGCCCGCTGGTGGCAGCGTGGCTGGGGCACGCGACCATCCTGCTCCGCCTGGGCGACAAGTGGATCCTCACCGACCCGGTGTTCTCCCACCGGATCGGCGTGAAGCTGGGGCCGCTGACGTTCGGTGTTGGCCGGCTCTGCCCCGCCTTCGACCCGGCGCTGCTGCCGCCGCTGGATCTGATCCTCATTAGCCACGCCCACTTTGACCACCTCGATCTGCCCAGCATGAAGAAGCTGGTCAGTGAGAACACGCACGTCGTCACCGCCCTCAACACCAAGCGGCTCATCCCCAAGGGCTTCGCCAGCGTGCAGGAGCTCGAGTGGGACAAGGAGCTCCGCGTCAACGGCCTCCGCCTCCGCGCCTTGAAACCCAACCACTGGGGCGCCCGCACCGCCTGGGACCGCCACCGTGGCTTCAACAGCTACGTCCTGGAGTCCGACAAGAACCGAGTGCTCTTCGCCGGCGACACGGCCCACACCGAGGGCTACTCCACACTGGGGCGACAAGGCGCCGACCTCACCATCTTCGGCATCGGCGCGTACAACCCGTGGATCCAGGCCCACGCCTGCCCCGAGCAGGTCTGGGATATGCACCAGCAGGCCGGTGGCAACTTCCTGCTCCCGATCCACCACTCCACGTTCAAGCTGAGCGACGAGCCGCTCGACGAGCCGATGCGTCGGATGCTCCAGGCCGCGGATGGCCAGCAGCACCGCGTCGTCGGGCGTGAAATGGGGCAGCTGTGGACACCCGACCACACGATCCAGGTCAGCCCCGACGGCACCGCTCGCGACGTCTGACGTTGGGTACCCCGCCGCTCCGCGGCGGCGCTTCGTTCGGCTCACCCCACTCACAATCGCTGAAGAGCCTCGGCCACTTGAAGCAGCCGCCGCGGAGCGGCTGGCCACCCAAAGCCATTACACTCCCGCCCATGAACCTCGACCAAGCCCGCACCCTCATGCACGAATGGGTGCAAAGCCCCGCCCTCCGCATCCACATGGAAACTGTCGCCGCCTGCATGGGCCGCTACGCCAAGCAGCTCGAACCCGCTTACGAAGAGCAGTGGCGGATCGCCGGCCTTCTGCACGACTTTGACTACGAGCGCCATCCCACCGCCGAGGAGCACCCCAAGGTCGGTGTCGCCCACCTCGCCACCCTCGGCGTTGACGAGTCCATCATGAACGCAATCCGTGGGCACGCCTCCGAACGCACCGGCTACATCCGCGCCACGCCCATGGACAAGGCCCTCTTCGCCTGCGACGAGCTCGCGGGGTTCATTGTCGCCTGCGCCAAGGTCCGCCCCGACGGTCTCGCGACCCTTGAGCCCAAGTCCGTCAAGAAGAAGCTCAAGGACAAGGCCTTCGCAGCTGCAGTGTCCCGCGAAGATATCGCCCTTGGCGTCTCCGAACTCGGCCCTCTCGCGAACGTCACCGACGAGCAGCACATCCAGAACTGCATCGAGGCGATCCGAGAGGTGCCGATCAAGTGATCAGATAACGTTCGGAACGAGCCCCGAACGAAGTGAGTGGGCTGAGACCCGCAAGCCATCCGCGTCAACCAAGACCCGCCACTGCGTTCCGAGCTCGTCTGAACGACCGCAACACCAAAGCGATGCCCGCCACCATCTTCAACTCCGACTGGCTCGCCGCCGCCCCCACCCTCGCGCACCACTCCATCGACCTCCTCTACGCCGACCCACCCTTCAACACCGGCCAGACTCAGCGCGACCGCGCCGGCCACTACGAGGACGCCTGGCCCACGACCCGCGACTACGTCGCCTGGCTCCGCGCCCGCCTCGCCGCCACACTCCCGGCCCTCAAGCCCACCGCCTGCATCCTCCTCCACATCGACTTCCGCGTCTGCCACCACGCCCGACTGCTGCTCGATGACCTCCTCGGCGAGGACCGCTTCGTCAACCACCTCATCTGGCACTACGGCCTCGGCGGCTCCTCGCCCCGCCGCTTCGCCCGCAAGCACGACGACATCCTCTTCTACTGCCTTGATCCCGAGCGGTACTTCTTCCAAGCCCCCATGATCCCCGCCACCAGCCGCCGCATGCACGGCCAGCTCAAAAAGTCCACCGACGTTCTGCGCATCCCGCCCCCCGCCGCCGACGAGCTGCTCGACATCCCCAACATCAACAACATGGCCGCGGAGCGCGTCGGCTACCCAACGCAGAAACCCCTCGCGCTCCTCCAGCTCCTGATCGAGGCCTGCTGCCCCCCCGGCGGCACCGTGCTCGACCCCTGCAGCGGCAGCGGCACGACCCTCGCGGCCGCGCTCGCCACCGGCCGGACCGCCATTGGCTTCGACATCAACCCGCAGGCCGTGGAGGTCACCCGGACCCGTCTTGCCACGATCTCCCCCGCGACCTCCCAAGTGGAACCGGGGCGGACACCCCACCCCCGCAACCGGGCAAACCCCCGTCACGACGCTAGCATTCCTGCCCCCGAATGACCCGACGCGAATGACCTGGTTGAGAGCCTTCTACAGCCGCCGCATCGTGAACGTCAACGTCAACGTTGTCGCGGCCGGCTTAATTGCGCTCGCCATCACCATCGGCGTCATGCACCTGGCCGACCGCTGGGGCCTCATCGCTCGCCTCCAGGGCATCGCCCCCGACTTCGGCTTCGACCTCCTCGGCCGTCGCTTCGAGCTGGAAGGCCACAAGTTCGTCATCTCGGGCCTCACCTTCGTGGTCGACCTGCTCGCCGACGTGCTGGTCTACTACGGCCTGCACTGGCTTGCCAACCACATGCCGGCCCAGAAGTGCCGCCCCCAGACCACCGTCGCCTACGCCGACCTCTCCTTCATGCGCGACGCTTCGCTCGTGCAGTTTGAGCGCGCCATCATCTCGCCGCTGCTCTACCTGGTAGCCCTCGGGCTTCAGAACACCCTGATGCACAAGGGGGTGAGCATCGAAAAGGCCACGGCCGCGGGGTTTGTCCTGGGCATCTTCACCAGCCGCCTCGTGCACACCCTCTGGATGCTCCGCCAGGAACGCAAAGCCCTCCAGCGTCTCCGCACTTCGGCAGCCACCACGCCGCCGCCCCCGCCTCAGCCCGCCCCCGCGGAGATGCCCGAGCCCAAGCCGCGGGCACCTGAGCCGGCGCGAAGGGTGTAGGAAATCGCTAACCTCCCCACCGATGTGCGGCATCGGCGGCATTCTCCGAGTCTGGCCCGCGGGCAACACCCCTCCGCCCCCGCACAAATCCATCCCCGAGGCCTGGCTCGACACCATCGACGAGCGCATCAAGCACCGCGGCCCCGACGGCCAAGGCCGCTTCCGCGACCGCGCCACCCGCCCCGACGGCAGCACCGTCGACGTCGCCCTCGTCCACCGCCGCCTGGCCATCATCGACCCTGCCTGCGGCCAGCAACCGATGGTCAGCGAACGCGGCCGCCCCAATCTGCAGGGACCCGCTGAGGGCCTCGTGGCCGTGGTGTTCAACGGCTGCATCTACAACCACCGCGAGCTGCGGCGCGAGCTGGAGTCCAAGGGGCACCGGTTCACGACCGACCACAGCGACACCGAGGTGCTGATCCACGGCTGGCGCGAGTGGGGCGTTGGGGTCTTCCAGCGCAGCGACGGCATGTTCGCCGCCGCAATCTGGGACCGCTCTGCCGGCACGCTCACCCTCGCCCGCGACCCCTTCGGCGAAAAGCCGCTCTATCACACCGCCGATCGCGCCGGCTTCTTCGCGTTCGCGAGCACGTACACCGCAGTCAGCGCCGCACTCAGTGCAGCAGGCATTCCGAACACCACCTCCTCGGTCGCGCCCTGGATCAAGTTCGGATGGAACCAGCTCCCACCATCCACCATCATCCGGGAGTTCTCGCAAGGCACGCAGCTGACCGCGCTCGACAGCTACCCTCTCGATGCCTTCTCACCCGGCTACTGGGGCTACATCGAGAACGCCGTCACCCGCGATGTGTCCGTCGATGATGCCGACGCGGTGCTCCGGCGTGCCGTCCACTCGCGCCTCGAAGCCGACGCGCCGCTCGGCGTCTTCCTCAGCGGAGGAATCGACTCGGCCCTCGTGTGCGCGTACGCCCGCGAGGCAAAGCCCGACCTCACCGCGTTCACCGTGCGCATGCCGCACCCGTCGTTCGACGAGTCGGAGGCTGCCGCCACGACCGCGCGCGCACTTAACATCCGCCATCAGCTCCTCGAGTGTGCACCCAAGCCGGCCGAAGACCTCGTCCACGCGATCATCCAGCTCGGCCTCCCATTCGGCGACAGCTCGCTCCTGCCGTCGATCTGGGTCAGCCGGGCCGCCCGCCAGCACGTCAAGGTCGCGCTCTCTGGCGATGGCGGCGACGAGCTCTTCCTTGGCTACGACCGCCACCGCGTACTGCCTGCTTTCACGCGCATGGGCCGCATCCCTCAAGCATTCCGCGCCGCGGCGGCGAAGCGCATCACCCCCGATGACGATCCCAAGTCCCGCCGCACGCGCCTCTCGCGCCTGCTCAACGCCGCGACCGGCGGAGGCTACCGCGAGCTTGTCGCCATCTACCCACCCCCGTTCGACGCGCAGCTCGGTGTCCAGTGGGGCGTCGACGGCATCCATTACGGCATCACGCCGATGAACGGTAAGTGGTCCAGCGACTATGGCTGGGCCCGCCGATTCGACCTCATGTTCTACCTCCCCTACGACCTCATGCGCAAGTCCGACACCGCCAGCATGTCGGTCGGCCTGGAGGTCCGCGCACCGATCCTCGCCCGCGAAGTCGCGGAGCTGGGCATCCACGCCTCCTTTGGATCTCTCATGCCAGGCGGCCAGCGCAAAGGCCTCCTCCGCGCCATCGCCCGCAAGTACCTCCCCCCTGAGATCGTCGACCGGCCCAAGCAGGGCTTTGCCATCCCCATCGGCGACTGGTTCCGCACCGACTACGGCCAGATGAAGCAGCTCCTGCTCGACCACCTCAACGCCGCGGACCCGTGGCCCAACATCGGCCTCGAGCTCAACCGCACGTTCGTCGCGCAGATGATCAATGAGCACATGAACCACAAGCGTGATCACAGCCAGCGGCTCTACATGCTGCTGGTGCTCTCGATTTGGTCAAGGTCGCTCAAGAGCGCCTGAACCGTTCGTTACGAGCCCCGAACGCAGTGAGCGGGCCGAGTCTTCACCTGCGCATGTCTCACCGAAGACTCGTCACTTCGTTCCGGGCTCGTCCCAACGTCACCGCGCCCGAAATGAACAAGGGCGGCCCATCGGCCGCCCCTGCTGGCTGTTTCGCTATTCACCGTCTCCCTGACTCAGACCTTCGCCTCCGCCTCCTTCACCGACTTGTTGTACTCCTCGGCCGGCATCTCCGTCACCGTGGCCTTGGCCAGGATGGCGTCGAGGGTCTTGTGATCGCGGATCTGCTGGTACACGCCGCCGACCTGGTTGGTCTTGATCAGCTCCTGACGAAGCTGCTCCGGACGCACGTTCCGCTGGAACGCCATCTGCGCGATGCGGGCATTGATCTCGGCGTCGTCCACGCGGATCTTCAGCTCCTCGCCAGCCTTGTGCAGGATGAAGAACAGGGCCAGGTCGCGGGCCGCGGCCTGGTTGCTCGCGGTCCGTAGCTCCGCCATGTGCTCCTCGATCTTGCTCGAGTCGACGCCGCGGTACATGAGCTCCAGGCGGCGGCGCTCCAGCGTGCGGCCGGCCTGCTGGGCGGTCATCCGCTGGGGCAGGTCGATCTTCACGTTGTCGATCAGGTGCTTGGCGATCTGGCTGTGCATCGCGCCCTGCTGCTGCACCTGCACCCGCATGCCCATCCGGCTCTTGATGAACTCACGCAGCGCGGCCTCGTCCGCCACGCCGAAGCCGTTGATGATGTGCTCCATGCTGGCCGGGATGATCCGGTCCACGCGGTCGGCCGTGAAGGTGATGGTCAGGTCCGCGTTGCGGATCTTTTCGACCTCGTGCTGCTCGGGGCCCTTCGCCTTGATGGTCGCCGTGGCGCCGGGCTTGAGCGCCCCCAGCTGCTTGCTGAAGTTGTCGACCATGATCCCCAGGATCATGCCCTTGCCGTTCTTCTCCGGCGGTGGCACCTGGATCACGGCGCCCTTGAGGTTGTAGAACTCGGTGCCGTCGGTGCCCGTCATCACGGCGTGACCAGTGACGTAGTCGCCCGGCTCGGCCGAGTCCCGGCTCTCGAGGCTGCCCTCGTTGATCTGGAACTTCTTGAGCTCCTCGGTCACCATCTCATCGGTGATCTCGATGATCGGCTTCTTGACCGCGATCCCCTCGAGGCTGGGCAGGTCGAACTCGGGCAGCACCTCAACCTCCACCTCGAAGGCGAAGGGCTTGCCGTCCTCGATCTCCACCTTGTCCAGGTTCCCCCCGCCCGGGTTGCCCACCAGCTTGAGCTTGAGGTCGTCGATCGCCCGACCGACCGCGCTGGTCACCAGCTCGCTCTTGGCCTCCTTGCGGAGGGTGGGCAGGAAACGCTTCTCGATCAGCCAGCGCGGCACCCGGCCCTTGCGGAACCCGGGGAGCTCGGCCTCCACCGCCAGCGTGTCCAGCGACTCCTTGAGCTTCTCGCTCACGGTCTCCGCCGGGATCTCGATGGACAGTTTCTTGCAGCTGGGGCCCGCGTCCGCGAGCTTCACGACGTTCTGACGTTCCTGGGTAGCGGTGGCCATGGCTGTCTCCGGCGATCCTTCCTGTCCGCCCACTCGTGGTGGCGCGGGTCCTGGTCATTGTCAACGGGAAAACGCCCGGTCTCCGGCGACCGGGGGGGAAGGATAGCCGCCCGCCGGCCACCGGGACTGCCCCATGCGTGCCATGGCAGCTCCTGCGTGCCATGGCGACTCCCGCGTGCCATGGCGACGTCTTCGTCGCTATGTCTCCCATCCCAATAAGACGGGAGCACAACCAACCCCAAACCTCTGTAGACTCCCCCCAACCACTCTTATCGGAGCACCTCATGCGTCCGTACCGCACCACCCTCTCCGCCGCCCTCCTCCTCGCCCTCCTCGCCGGCTGCGCGAGCAAGCAGGCCAGCACCACCGCCTCCCCGGCCGCGCTCGGCACCACGGCCCCGGCCACCGCCGCCGCCGCCCCGCAGCAGACCGGCTGGGTCGCGATCATCGACGGCAAGGAAGTGCCCTGCCCCAACATCCCGATGGGCGATGACGCCACCGTCCGCCGCATCCTCGATGAGGGCAAGAACCGCAACCAGGTGATGAACCACCTCACCTACCTCGCCGAGAACATCGGCCCGCGCCTCACCGGCTCCTCCGCAGTGTTCGAGGCCAACAAGTGGTGCATGCGGCAGTACGAGTCCTGGGGCCTCTCCAACATCCACCTCGACCAGTGGGGCACCGTCGGCGTGGGCTTCGACCGCGGCCCATCGGCCGGCAAGCTCCTCGTCGAGCGCACCCGTGTCGAGCCCCGCCGCCGACGTCGCGACGCGGAGAGCACGCCCGCCGCCGAGAACCGCCCGGCGCAGAAGGAAGTTATCACCATCCGCGACTTCGAGCTGACCACCCTGGCCTGGACCAAGGGCACCGAGGGCCCCGTCCGCGCACCGGTCGTCAAGATGCCCAAGACCGAGGAAGAGCTCGAGAAGGTGCAGGACAAGCTCAAGGGCGCGTGGGTCCTCATCGAGGCCCCGCCCGCCAGCGGCCAGCGCGGCATCCGTGACGGCGTCGGCGCCCGCTACCAGATGCGCGACCGCGCGCGCGAGAAGGCCGCGAAGCTCGAGAAGGGCGAGACCAAGGACGGTGATGAGGACATCAAGCTCAGCGTGGCCGAGAAGGTCGCGCTCATCGACGTCGCCGGCTACATCTCCACCAGCCGTGACGAGCGGGTGTGGACCGGCGCCGTCCCCGGCTGGCGCGAGAAGAAGCTCGACACCATCTCCAAGGACGTCCACGTCGTCGTCCGCGGCAGCGACTACGACGCCATCAACTCGCGCCTTGCCGACGGCGAGCCCGTGCAGTGCGAGTTCGACCTCAAGCACGAGTTCTTCGACGGCCCCGTCCCTGTCTACAACACCGTCGCCGAGATCAAGGGCAGCGTTTACCCCGACGAAGTCATCATCGTCTCCGCGCACCTCGACTCCTGGAACGGCCCCGGCAGCAGGGGTGTGACGGATAACGGCACGGGCAGCGCCGTCACCCTCGAGGCCGCCCGCATCCTGATGGCCGCGAAGGCCAAGCCCCACCGCACGATCCGCTTCATTCACTGGACCGGCGAGGAGCAGGGCCTGCTCGGCAGCCGCGAGTACGTCAAGAAGAACGCCGAGAGCCTCGACAAGATCTCCTGCTGCTTCGTTGATGACGGCGGCACCAACTACCAGGGCGGCGTCGGCGTGGCGACCAACCAGGTCGAGCTCATGGCCGCTGCCACCGCGCCCATCAACAACGTCTTCTATGACACCACCGACGGCAAGTTCCTCAACTGCGACGTGAAGGACACGGGCAAGACGATCGTCAGCCACGGCAGCAGCGACCACGCCGCGTTCAACGCCAAGGGCGTGCCCGGCTTCTACTGGGCCGAGGTTGGCCGCGCTGATTACCAGTACGGCTGGCACACGCAGCACGACAAGCTAAACCTCGCGATCCCGACCTACCTCGAGCAGTCGGCCACGAACACCGCCGTGGTCGCGTACCGCCTCGCGTGCGCACCGACGCTGGTCCCGCGGGCCGAGGTCACCGTCGGCGAGTCCCCCAACGCGGCCCGGGCCCGCACCGAAGCCGAGCGCAATGACCAGCCCGCGCCCAAGACCGAGGAAGCAAAGCCCGCCGCCCCCACGCAGAACTGAGCGTCCGTTTTCCCGAACCACCCAGCACCGCACGGCCAGTCCCGTGCGGTGTCTGTTTTTCCGAACTCCGCACCTTCCCTCCCCACTCTCGACCAAGGACCCCACATGCGCCACCGCCGTCTGCTCGCCGCAGCCCTCTCGCCCGTGCTGCTCCTGTCACCTGCCGCCCTCGCGCAGGTTGAAGGCCAGAAGGTAGCCGCCGCCGCGCCCGAGAAGCACGCGGCCGTCCACGACATCCATCGCTGGATCGATGACCGCATGTTCGGCGTCATCATCGTGGACATCGCCAACGCCGACATCGGCGCCGTGATGGAGCAGGTGGCCAACTCAGCAGGCCGGATCGAGTCCGGCGGCGGCATGGACAAAGAGGACTTCGAGCGGCTCAAAAAAGAGTTCCTCGACGCGAAGGTCGTGGCCGAGCAGTGGCTGACCGACATCCGCGCCGCGGGGGCGAAGGAGATCTGGATCCTCCTCAGCCCCGAGCCCGCCTTCTGCATCCCGCTCTCCGATGGAGCCGACGCCGCCCGCCTCAAGGACCTCCTCCGCACCGCCGAGCTCGCCGACAAGGACTCACGCATCATCCAGCGCAGCGGCGTCCTCTTCGCCGGCAGCACCCTCCGCGGCCTGCCCCGTGCCGAAGCCGACCCCGACCGCAGCAAGCAGTTGGACGCCGCGTTCGCGTCGGTCGCCGCTCTCAACGACGGCAAACCCGTCGCCAAGGCCGCGCTGATCCCCACCGACGCCCACCGCCTGGTCATGTCCGCAGTGCTGCCGCGGATCGCCCAGCACGCCAACGTGCAGATCGCCCAGGACCTCAACACCAAGCTCCAGTGGGCCGGCATCGCCCTCTCCAGCCTGCCCAACCCCGAGGCGAAGGCGATCGTCCAGACGACCGGCACGCTACCCGCGCAGCAGGTGGCCGCGCTTGCGAACGGTCTCCTCAAGCAAGCCTCCGAGCAGGCTCCGCCCGGCGCTCTCGTAGAGATCCTCCGCGAGCTCAAGTTCATCGCCAACGAGGACCGCGCCGAGCTCACCATCACCTCTTCTACGACCAAGCGCATCACCGAGGGGCTCGTCCTCCCGCTGGTCAAGGCCCGGGAGGCCGCGCGGCGTGTGAAGGCGATGTCCACTGCCCGCCAGTACCTCGTCGCCGTGCACGCCTACAGCGCCGACAACCAGGACAAGTTCCCCGAGACCCTCGACGACCTCAAGCCCTTCATCGGCGACGCGGACCTCTCGCACCCCGCCGGCAAGGAGTGGGTCTATACCAAGCCCGCTGACAAGCTCAGCCAGATCGAGAACCCCGCCACCGCCATCGTCATGCACGAGGAGTTCAAGACCTGGCCCAAGTCCGGCGTGGTCACCGCCTTCGCCGACGGCCATGTCGAGGTCGTCGAGACCGAGGACCGCTTCAACGAGCTCCGCAAGGCCAAGTAACGCTCCTCCTGTCCCCTCCCCCGCGGGGGGAGGGCTAGGAGGGGTTGGCCGAGCCCACGACGATCTCGCCTAACGCCAAAGGCCCGTGCTGCCCCCCAGCACGGGCCTTTTTCACATTCGACATCCGAAATCCGACATCCGACATTTCCCCCTCCGGCCCCCCTGAAACCGCCCCCCGCCTCTTCCCAACAAGCCTCCACGACCCTATTCCACTCCCCATCTGGGGCGTCCCCGGGCGGGGAGTGGCGGAGCCGCTGGAGTCACTGCCATGGCATTCACCAAGTCTCTCGTCCGTTTCGCCGTGATCGCCGGCCTTGTGGGCGGCACCGCGGCCATCATCATCGGGCCCGACCGCATGGGCGCCCTCTTCGACCAGACCCAGAACTCGATCAACAAGCAGGTCGACAAGGCCATCACCGACCCTGTCGCCCTCCGCGCCCAGATGCGCAAGCTCGAGGGCGAGTACCCCGAGCGCCTGGCCGACGTCCGCTCCGACCTCGCCGAGCTCCAGTCCCAGCGGGCCCAGCTCGTCCGCGAGCGCGAGGTCTCGGCCCGCGTGGTCGAGCTCGCCGTCGACGACATGAGCACCCTTCAGGCGATGATCCAGCGCGCCGAGGAGGCCAGCCAGATCGCCCTCGCCTCCTACGACCCTGCCGACCCCGACGCCGAGCCGCAGGTCGTCAAGATCAGCTTCAACGGCCAGAGCATCCCGCTCAAGGACGCCTACACCAAGGCCACCCGCATCCAGCAAGTGCACACGGCCTACACCAGCCGCGCCAACGACATTGAGCGCGACCTCGGCTACCTCGACACCCAGGAGACCCGCCTCAAGGAGCTCCTCGCGCAGCTCGAGTCCGAGTACGCCGAGTTCCAGTCGCAGGTCTGGGCCATGGACCGCCAGGTCGACTCCATCGCCCGCAACGACCGCCTCATCGACATGATGGAGAAGCGTCAGCGCACCCTCGACGAGCAGGGCCGTTACAAGGCCGCGAGCCTCGAGCAGCTCAGCAGCCGCTTCGCCGACATCCGCGCCCGCCAGGAGGCCAAGCTCGAGGCCCTGGGCACCGCCACCAGCACCACCAACTACGAGGACCGGGCCAAGTACGACCTCGACAGCAAGAAGCCCGCCGAGCTCGAGACCCTCAAGAGCAAGGCCCCGGCCAAGGTCATCGAGATCACCCCGGCCGACATCCGCAAGAACCCCCCGACCTCCACGCAGCCCCCCGCCGGCGCAGTGACGGGCAAGCCCACCGCAAGCGCCCCCGCCGCCGGGACTTCCGGCGACTCGGTCGCCTTGCGGCGCTAAGCCCCTGCGGAACGCCCCGGCCGGGGCCCGTGAAAGTCCGGAGAATTTTCCGGACTCGATGGAACCCCGAACGGGCGAAGGCGGAATATCTACCCGACCCCATCCCGCTACGGCCGCCGGTACTCCGCAAGGACCCGGCGGCCTTTTCAATTCTGCCTCACGCAGAGGCGCAAAGCCCGCAGAGTCAAAACCCCTCTCCTCCGCGCCTTTGCGCCTCTGCGTGAGAATTCTTCGAGTTTGCCGCAATGGAAAAGGCCCCGGAGCACACGCCCCGGGGCCCGTTGATCTGCTCAGCTCCGTCCTGGCCTCAGCAGTGCCCGCCGATCATGCGGAAGAACGCTTCGATGTCCTGGTCCGTCGCGGTGTCGCCGTCCATGTTCACGTCGGGCGTGGGGCACGTCTCGCAGCAGTGCCCGCCGATGCACGCGAAGAACGCCTCGATGTCCTGGTCCGTTGCGTTGTCCCCGTCGCGGTTGAAGTCGCTGGGGCAGAACCGCACCGGCAGCGGCGGCACCGGGGCGTTGTTGTTCAGCAGCACGCTCACGCTGTCGCTGTCGCGGTTGGTGACCGCCAGGTCCGCGGCCCCGTCGCCGTTGAGGTCACCGATCGCAACCCCGTCGGGGTGCAGGCCTGTCGCGATCACCACCGGCGCCAGGAACGAGCCCGTCCCCGTGTTCTCCAGCAGCGACACCGTGCCGCTTGTCTCGTTCGCGACCGCCACATCCAGGTCGCCGTCGCCATCGAGGTCGCCCATCACCATGTGCGAAGGGTCGATCCCGCCGGTCACGAACGAGCCCGACCGAGTGAAGGCGCCGGTGCCGTCGTTCTTGTAGACCACCACGCGGTCGGTCGCCACCACGAAGTCCACGTCGCCGTCGTCGTCAACGTCGCCGGTGGCCACGCCCTCGGGGCTGTCGCTGAACTCGTTGAGCGTCGCCGCGAGCACGAACCCGCCCGCGCCGTTGTTGCGGTGGATGGTCAGCGTGTCGCTGTCGTGGTTGGCGCACACCAGGTCGGGGAAGGCGTCGCCGTCGAACAGCCCCGCCGCCACCTGCCGCGGCTCGTCGCCGCTGGGGAAGGCCGCCGACGCGAAGGTCGCAGCGCCCGTGTCGGTCACCACGCTGAAGGTGTTGTTGTCGCGGTTGGCCAGGGCAAAGTCGGTGTCGCCGTCGCCGTCAAAGTCCGCCGTGGTCATGCCGCGGGCGTTGCTGCCCACCGGCGCCGACGGCCCCGCCACCAGCCGCTCCCCGTTGTTGAGCATGAACCGCACCGCGTTGTTGTTGTGCATGATGAGGGCGACGTCGAGGTCGCCGTCGCCGTCCACATCGCTCGCGGCCATGTCCCGCACCCCCGAGCCGCCGATCGAGTACGACCCCACCTCGTTGAGCGTGCTGCTGAACACGATCACCCGCTGCGGGCTGTCCAGGGCGATCGCCATCTCGTTCTCCGGCCCGCCGAACAGGTCCGCGATGATCACGCCCTCGGGCCGGTAGGTCATGGTGAAGTTCACCGGGGCCTGGAAGTTGATCCCGGCCCCGGCAGCGGCCGCCAGGGCCAGGGGTGCGAGCAGGGCGAGGGTCGTGCAGCTGCGGGTGGTCTTCATCGGTCGTTCTCCAGTCTTTTGCAGGGGGGTTCGCTTCATCCCGCCCCGACACATGGGGCGGCGAACTGCATGCGGAGAACTCCCGGGTTCCCTGCCAGGAAGAAAGGCCGGAAAGAAAACCAAACACGGAGGCACGGAGAGCACGGAGGGAACGCACGGAGGCGGGTGAGGCGTAGAGGAGAAAACGACTCGGGAAAGTGAGGAGCGGGGACACCTCCCAGGGGACGGATGACAGTGAGCGCGGGGTGGAGAGAGTGGCGAAGACGCGGGCGCAATATCCCTTGCCACGGCGGTTTCTGCGCGTCCGGGGCCCGCGGGAGCTCCAATCGTGCCAACGAAAACCGTCACCCCTGGCACGGGAGCTCCAATCGTGCCAACGAAAACTGCTTTCCCAGACACGGAAGCTCCAATCGCTCGAACGAAGACTGTTTTCTCTGGCATGGAAGCTGCAACCGTGCCCACGAAAACGCCTCCCGCGGCGAACGGTGCTCCTCCCGTCCCCGCCTCCGTGCTCTCCGTGCCTCCGAGTTTGGTACCCCCGCCTTCCGCCCCCATGCCCTACAGGGGTGCTCTACCGACAGCTTCCTCCCTGTTAACTGCGCCCTCCGTGGCCTCCCTGCCTCCGTGTTTGTATTCCCGCCTTTCCGCGATTGGCCTCCAGCCCCGCTGGCCGATAATCTGAGGCCCGCTTCATCCGCTGGGATCGATCGGGATGCGCAGGTGCTGCGCCAGGGCAGGGTTTCTCAATCGGCCAAAGGTCGACGGATCCGACCCCCACCCCCTGCCCCGCCGCCCCGCGCCAGAGTCTGACAGACGCCGCCGGAGGTGGCCGTGAGCGCATTGAAAAGGGCCGACGCCGTGTTCCTCGACCGAGTCTTAAACCTGTTCAGCGTCGATATGGGGATCGACCTGGGCACCTGCAACACGCTCGTGAGCGTGCGTGGGCAGGGCATCGTCCTCAACGAGCCTTCGGTGGTGGCCGTGCGCAAGGGCACCAATCAGGTCCTCAAGAACGGCGAGGCCGTGGGCTGGGTGGCCAAGGAGATGCTGGGCAAGACCCCCGGCTCCATCACCGCCGTGCGGCCGCTGAAGGACGGGGTGATCTCCGACTTTGAGATCACCGAGGCGATGCTGAGCTACTTCATCAGGAAGGTGAACGGCAAGAGCAAGATCTTCGGGCCGCGGGTGGTCATCTCGGTGCCCAGCGGCATCACCGCGGTCGAGAAGCGGGCGGTGTTCGACTCCGCCGAGCGCGCGGGAGCGAGAAGGACCTACCTGATCGAGGAGCCCATCGCGGCCGCCATTGGCGCCGGGCTGCCCTTCGCCGAGGCCACCGCCTCGATGATCGTCGACATCGGCGGTGGCACGACCGAGGTGGCCATCATGTCGCTCGCGGACATCGCCACCTGCGAGAGCGTCCGCGTCGCCGGCGACGATATGGACGAGGCGATCATCAACCACATGAAGCGCTCGTACAACATGATGATCGGCGAGCAGACCGCCGAGCGGATCAAGATCGAGATCGGGTCGGCCGCGCCGGTCGAGGCCGAGACCACCATGGAGGTCCGCGGGCGCGACATGATCAGCGGCCTGCCCCGCAAGACCACGGTGACCAGCGAGGAGATCCGCGAGGCCCTGCAGGAGCCGGTCACGGCCATCTGCGAGGCCGTGACCCGCACGCTGGAGCGGGCCGAGCCCGAGCTCGCGGCCGACCTCGTCGAGAACGGCATCTGCATGGCCGGCGGCGGCAGCCTGCTCCGCGGCCTCACCAACATGGTGCAGAAGGCCACCGGCCTGGACACCCGCCTCGCCGAGGACCCCCTCACCTGCGTCGCCCGCGGCACGTGCATCTACCTCGAGCACCTCGAGGAGTGGAAGAGCACCCTCGAGGACGACCTGGCGGTGTAAGCCGTGCTGCAGAACGCGAAAACGCGCCAGCTCCTTCCCCTCACCTTCGTCATCCTGGTGCTGCTCGCCTTCACGCCCGTCCGCTGGGTCTCGTGGCTGTCGAGCTTCAGCCAGCTCATGCAGACGCTGGTAGCGCCCGTGTCGCACCCGCTCGCGGGTCTTTCTCGCTGGCTCAGCCCCGCGGACCGCGGCCCGCCCGACCCCGAGGCCGTGCGGGCCCTCGAGGACACCATCGAAGAGACCAAGGTCCAGCTCTATCAGGCCCTCTCCGAGAACGACCGCCTCCGCGCCATGGTCAAGGAGCTCCAGCGCGGCATGGCCCTGGACCCCGACCTCCGCGTGCTGCAGATCACCGTGCCGGTCATCGGCTCCGCCGGCGACATGGCCGACCCGATGCTCACCGTCCGCGCGGGCCGCAAGCAGGGGGTTGACCGCAACACCATTGCCACCGCCCACGGCCTGCAGCTCGTCGGGCGCGTCGTCGATGCCGGCGACCGCACCGCCACCGTCGCGCCGATCACCAGCAAGTCCAGCGGCGGGCTTTCGGCCGTGATCCTGCTCGACGAGAGCTCCGCCAGCGGCCTCGCCTGCACCCTCCTCGCCCGAGGCGACGGCACGCTCCACGGCGACGTCGAGGACCGCTACGACACCGCCACCAACCAGCCCATCGAGCCCAAGGTCGGCGCCGAAGTCCGCCTCCGCGACCCCAACCACTGGCCGCGCTCGGCCCAGATGCTGCTCGTCGGTCGCGTCGAGTCCGTCGAGCCCAGCCCCAAGCAGCCGCTCCGCAAGGTGGTCACCGTTCGGCCCACCATCCCGAACCTGGAGCGTGTAAGCGAGGTGTACCTCCGCATCGTGCCTGAGAGCGACGCCCCCGCGCCGGCGGGAACACACGCGGGGGCCAAGCGATGAACTGGCTCCTGTTCGTCGTCATCGCCTGGCTGTTCCTGGGCCTCGAGCAGGGCCTCCGCGACGCCTTCGCCCTCGGCGCCCTGGGCTTCGCCCCCAGCTTCGCCTTCGTGCTCATGGCCTTCGTCGCGATGTCCGCCCCGCGCACCACGGTCTTCTGGACCGCCGCGGCCCTGGGCGTGTGCCTCGACCTGCTCTTCCGCCTGCCCATGCCCCAGAGCACCGGCATGGTCACGATCGTGGGCCCGCACGCCATCGCGTATGCCCTGGCCGCGCAGCTCATCCTCTCGATGCGTGCCCTCATGATGCGGCGCAACCCGCTGACGCTCGGCTTCCTCGCGTTCGTCGGCGCCCTGCTCGCCCTCATCATCCTCAACGGCATCTACACCATCCGCGACGCCGCGGGCGCGCCGATCGAGTGGCAGCCCAAGCGCCAGCTCGTCGCCGCCATGGGCTCGGCCCTCTACACCGGCGTGCTCGCCCTCGTCCTCGCGTTCGTGCTGCTGCCGCTCACGGGAGCCCTGGGCTTCCCCGACCACAAGTCCCGCTGGGGCGGCCAGCGCCGGTGATGCATGCGGCTCTCCCCCGCCATCCGCGAGATGCTCGAGGCCACCGCGCTCTTCCTTTCTTACGGCGCGGTCGTGTCGCTGGTCGGCGGCTTCCTGTTCGCGGCCATTGCATGGAGCCATCGCACTTCGCCCCTGTGCATCGCCTGGGGTATGGGCTTGTTCATCGCGTGCGTCATCTGCCGCTTCACATGCAACGCCATCCTCGACCGTGCCGAGGGCCAGTGCATCCGCCGTCGCGACCTCTGCCCCAGCTGCGGCTACGACCTCCGCGGCCTCAAGCGCAACGCCGCGTGCCCCGAGTGCGGCTGCGGCGCCGGCCCGCGGCGTTGATCCGTTACGATGCCGCCCCGCATGCCCGCCCTCCTCTTCGACTTCGACGGCGTCCTCGTTGACAGCGAGCCCATGCACGAGGCTGCCCTGCTGGCCGCGCTCAACGAGGTCGGCATGACCTTCACGCACGAGCAGTACCTCGCGAAGCTCATGGGCTTTGGCGACTTCGACTGCTTCAACGCCGTCGCAGCGATGCAGGGCCGCACGCTCACCAGCGATGACCATGCCGACCTCGCCCGCCGCAAGTGGACTCACGCCCAGCGCGCCATCGCCGCCGGCGCTGTGAAGCCCTACGACGCCACCATCAACCTCCTCCGTGAAGCGAGCCAATCCCTCCCCACCGCCATCTGCTCCGGCGCCCTCCGCCACGAGATCTGCGCGATCCTGGAGCAACTCGGCGTCGCCCATCTCCCCCGCGTCATCACCACCGCCGACGACACGCCGCGCAGCAAGCCCCACCCCGCTCCGTACCGGCTCACTTGCGACCGCCTGGGGATCCCGCCCCGCGAGTGCGTCACCATCGAGGACACCCCCAAGGGCATCGCCAGCGCCAAGGCCGCGGGCGTCAGGGTGGTCGGCGTCTGCCACTCACTCCCCGCCGAGCGGCTGAGCGAAGCCGACCTCATCGTGAACTCCACCGCAGACCTCACGCTCTCGCAACTCTTGCAGCTCCTCTAGTGGATCCCGTCCGAGCCTGCTCCTTCCCCGCATTGTCTTCCTCCGCGCCCCCGCGTCCTCCGCGAGAGACTCCTCTTCCGCCGACCCCGCGAGAGACTCCTCCCCGTACACTCCCCCCATGACCTCCGCCCACGTCTTCGACGATGGCCTCCCGCTCCTTGCCCCGCTCACCGACCTGCGCCCCAGCTTTGACGTCCGGACGGGCGCCCTGACCAACCTCGAGCGCCTGAGCCGCGTCCTAAGCCTCCGAATCAGTTCGCTCCAGGTCCCCGCCCGCCTTGCGCCGCTCATCGCCAAGCGCCACTCGATCCCCGTCAACACCCCGATCACCGGCACCAGCCCCGTCCTGCTTATCAACGGTCGCGCCGTGGTGCCCGCGCCGCGGATGCTCGAGCTCCAGTGCGGCGAGTCGCTGGTTGAATCACGTTCCGGCGACCTCATCGCCGCCTGCCTCGACCCCGCCGCGGCCCAGCACTTCATCACTGACCGCGTCGCCCCACCACTGCGGCAAACCTCGATCGACACGCCCACGCTCCTCGCCCGCCCCTGGCACGTCCGCACCTTCCGCGACGCCGCGCTCGCGATGGACCTCGAGCTCCTCGCCGAGGATCAGCCGCACGCCCTCACCAGCACCGAGCAGCCCGCGCAGGGCCGCCGCTACGACCCCGCGCCCGGCACGCTGCACCTGGGTGGCAACGTCGTCATCGCGCCCACGGCGAAGGTCTACCCCGGCGTCGTCCTCGACAGCGAGCACGGCCCCATCCACATCGCCGACCACGCCACCATCCGCCCCGGCGCCATCCTCATCGGCCCCTGCTACGTCGGCCCGCACTGCACCGTGCTCGAGCGCGCCACCATCCGCCAGGGCACCGCGATCGGCCCCTGGTGCAAGGTCAACGGTGAGGTCGGCGGCACCGTCTTCCAGGGGTACGCGAACAAGGCCCACGACGGCTACCTCGGCGACGCCTACGTGGGCGAGTGGGTCAACCTCGGCGCCGGCACCACCGTCTCCAACCTGCTCAACACCTACGGTGAGGTCATCACCCGCGCCACGCCCCGCAGCAGCAACGAGCGCACCGGCGAGACCTTCCTCGGCCCCGTCATCGGCGATCACGTCAAGACCGCCATCTGCACCCGCATCATGACCGGCTCAATCCTGCACACCGGCAGCATGTTCGCCACCACTGCCCCCGTATCCGGCTGCGTCCCCGCCTTCACCTGGGCCACCGACGAGGGCAAACGCACCTACCGCCTCGACAAGTTCCTCGAGGTCGCGCAGGCCGCCATGGGCCGCCGCAAGGTCGAGCTCTCCGAGCACTACAGGGCCGTGCTTGCAGCCCTCCACGCCGGGGCCTCAACCCCCGCCTGACGCCAGTACACTCGCATCAATGGCCCCCGCGCCCTCCGTGCAAGCCAGCAATCGCCGCGCCCGGACGCTGGTATTCGCCGGGCTCGCGACTAACGTGACGCTGGCCGCGCTCAAGCTCGGCGCGGGCATCGTCGGCAACTCCTACGCCCTCATCGCCGACGCCATCGAGTCGCTCGCCGACATCTTCGGCTCCGCCGTGATCTGGGTCGGCCTCCGCGTCGCAGCCCGTCCCCGCAGCGAGCGCCACCCCTACGGCTACGGCAAGGCCGAGTCGCTCGCCGCCCTCATCGTCGCCCTACTGATGTTCGGCGCGGGCATCGGCATCTGCATTGAGGCGATCCGCGAGATCCGCACGCCGCACCACGCCCCCGCGTGGTGGACGCTGCTCGTGCTCGCCGGCACGGTCATCGTCAAAGAGTCGCTCTTCCGCGCCGTCCGCCGCGCGGCGAAGGACACCACCAGCGCCGCCGTGGAGACCGACGCCTGGCACCACCGCGCCGACGCCATCACCTCCGCCGCGGCCTTCATCGGCATCGCCATCGCCCTCATCGGCGGGCGCGGCTACGAGCAGGCCGACGACTGGGCCGCCCTCTTCGCCGCAGCCATGATTTTCATCAACGCCTCGCTCCTCATCGGCGGCCCCGTCCGCGAGCTGCTCGACGTGACCAGCCCCGAGGAGGTTGAGACCGCGTCAGCGATCGCCGCCCGCGTTCCGGGCGTGGTCACCGTGCACAAGGTCTTCGCCCGCAAAAGCGGCACGCAGTACTGGCTCGACATGCACGTGTGGGTCGACCCCGCCATGACTGTCCGCGACGCCCACACCCTCGCCCACGCCGTGAAGGATGCGATCCGCGAGGCCAACCCCCGCATCAGCGACGTCCTCATCCACGTCGAACCCGCGGCGGAAAGGCCGAACACAGAGGGCACGGAGGGTTGAGGGAGAGGGCAGAGGGAAAGAAGAAGACTTGGGAGAATGAAAAGCGAGATACAGGCACGCTGCGACGGATGTCTTCTCTCCACAATCCCTCTCCGTGCACCTCCGCCCCCCTCTCTGTACCCTCCGTGTTCTGCCTTTCTGTCCGTCGAGAGTTCAAGAGTGCACGCAGCCGAGCGCATCCTGATCATCCGCACCAGCGCCTTGGGCGACGTCGTTCGTGCCTTTCCCGCCCTGGTCAGCCTCCGCCGCGCCTACCCGCGCGCACAGATCGATTGGTTGGTCGCCGACACCTTCGTCCCCGCCGTCCAGTTCCACCCCGACCTCTCGCGCGTGGTCCCGTTCCCGCAGAGCACAATCAAGGCCGCCCTCCGGCGCGGACACTTCAGCGACGTCCTGCAATGGGCCGACCGCGAACTCGCGTCCCGCCGCTACGACATCTCGATCGACTTCCAGGGCCTGCTCAAGAGCGGCCTGCTCACCTTCGCCACCCGCGCCCCCACGCGCGTGGGCTTCGCCGACGCCCGCGAGGGCGCCACGCTCTTCTACACGCACAAGGTTCACGTCCCCGGCGGACGCGCAGCCCCGCACATCGACCGCAACGCTGCCCTCATCCGCGCCCTCGGCGTCGGGCCCACCTTCGCCCCCCGCCTCTACCCCGCACCACCCGGTGCCCCGCTCCCACATGACCCCCAACTCGCGGGCAAGCGCTACGTCCTGCTCTCCCCCACCACCAAGGGCCTCGGCCGCGCCTGGCCCATGGACCGCTACGCCGCCCTCGCCCGCCACCTGCTCGAGCACCGCGCCCGCCTCTACATCGACGCCGTGGTCGCCGTCGGCCTCGCCAGCGAGCGCTCGCAGTGCGCCCCGCTCCTCGCCGTCCACGGCCTCACCGACCGTGTCGGCCACACCACCATCCCCTCGTTGATGCAGCTGATCGCCGACGCCGCGCTCGTCGTCTGCAACGACTCCGCCGCCATGCACATGGCCGTGGGCTTCGACCGCCCACTCGTCGCCCTCTTTGGCCCCACCGACGTCGGTCACGCCGGCCCCCACCGCCGCCCGCAGGATGTGATCACGCACCGACAGCCCCACGAGCACGTCCGCCACCGCGACACCGCCCGTGCCGTGGCCTACATGCACCGCATCACCGTCGAAGAGGTCATCGCCGCGTGCGAGCAGCGTCTCCAAACGCAGAACACAGAGGTCACAAAGAAGTGACAGAGGGCACAGAGCGCGGATCAGGTTTGAACCATGATTCCGCTCCGTGCCCTCTGTTTTCCGCTCAGTGTTCTCGGTGTTCGGCCTTTCGCCTTACCCGTTCTTCCGCTCGAACTCCCGCATGAACTGCGCCAAAGCCTCGCACCCCGCCCGCGGGAACGCGTTATACGTGCTCGCGCGCATGCCGCCCGTCGCCCGGTGGCCCTTGAGCTGGTCCATCCCCTGGGCCTTCGCCTCGGCGATGAACTTGTCGTCCAGCTCGGCCGTGGGGCAGCGGAAGGTGATGTTCATCAGCGAGCGGCTGTCCTTGCGGGCGTGGGCCTTGTAGAAGCTGCTCGAGTCCAGCACGTCGTAGATCAGCTGCGCCTTCTCCACGTTCCGCTTGAACAGCGCCTCGAGCCCGCCCTGCTTGAGGATCCACTTGAACACCAGCCCGCTGAAGTAGATCGCGAACACCGGCGGGGTGTTGTGGCGGCTCTCGTCCTTGGCGTGCACGCGGTACTGCAGCATCAGCGGCAGCTCGCGCGGGTTGCGCTTCAGCAGGTCCTCATGGATCACCACCAGCGTCGTCCCCGCGATGCCGATGTTCTTCTGCGCCCCCGCGTACACCAGCCCGAACTTCGTGAAGTCCGTCGGCCGGCAGAACAGGTCGCTGGACATGTCGCACACCAGCGGCACGCCCGCGGGCACCTTGGGCAGCCGCCACGACGCGTCCGTCTCGCTGGCCCGCCACTCGGTGCCGTAGATTGTGTTGTTGCTGCACATGTGCACGTAGCTGGGCTTCGCCGAGTACTTGATCTCCGCGTCGGTCGGGATGTACGTGTGCTTGCTGCCCCGCCCGTCCCACGCCTCGTTGATCGTGCCGTACAGCTTCGCCTGCTCCGCGCTCTTCTCCGCCCAGTAGCCGGTGGTCAGGTAGTCGGCCGTCTCGTTCTGCGCCAGCAGGTTCGCCGGCACCATGAAGTTCTGGCTCGTCGCCCCGCCGGTCAGGAACAGCACCTTGTAGTTCGCCGGGATGTTGCCGATCTTGCGGCAGTCCGCCTCCGCCTCCGCCAGGATTTTGTCGTACACCTTCGCGCGGTGGCTGTGCTCGCAGATGCCCACGCCCGAGCCCGCGATGTTCCACAGGTCCTGCTGCGCCTGCTGGATCACCTCCTCCGGCAGACACCCAGGCCCCGCCGAGAAGTTGAAGCACCGGCTGCTCGGGTCATTGAAGCTGTTGGCGTTCGACACAGGGCTCGGCTTCGCGGCGACAGCGCTCATCGTTTTCGCTCCTCAAGAAAAGTCCTGAACTGTAGGGCCACGCTCAGGCGGTGGGAGCCTGCATATTCACTCACAAACGCCCCGTCCGCAACCCCACGCATGACTCACATTCACAGGCAGCCCGTGACGAAGCCACCGGCACCTCAGGGATTCACCGAGTTGTCCACCTTCCCCTTCTCCTTGTACACCTGCACGATCCGCACCACTTCCTGCGCCACCGCCAGCTGCGCCTGGTCAGTCGACGCCCCCACGTGGTGCGTGGTGTAAACACCAGCGAGCTTCGCCGTGGCGTTGTCCATCGGCGCTTCCGTCTCCGCGGGCTGGTTCTCATAAACATCCAGCCCCGCGCGGGTGCCCTTGTTCTGCACCGCCTCGCGCAGCGCCGCCTCGTCCACCAGGCTGCCGCGGCTCGTGTTGATGAAGTACGCCCCCGGCTTCATCGCATCGAAGAACTGCTTGCCGAACAGCTTGTTCGTGCTCGGCGCCGCCGGCAGGTGCACCGTGATCGCGTCGCACGTCTTCGCGAGTTCGATCAGGTCCGGTGTCGTGTTCCCGCCCAGCCGAGCGTTGAGCGCCTGCGCGTGCTGCGCCGTGATCGACCGCGACCACACCACAACGTCCATGCCGAACGCCACCGCCCGCTTGATGACCTCCTGCCCGATCGCGCCCACACCGATCACGCCCAGCGTCATCCCCTTCAGGCCCTTGCCCTTCGCGAACGCCTTCTTGTTCCACTTGCCGTTCTTGAGCTCGACGCACTGGTCCGGGATCCGCCGGTCGCAGCAGATCAAGAGCCCCATCGCCAGCTCCGCCACCGCAACCGCGTTCATGCCCGGGCAGTTGCACACCTGGATCCGCCGGCTCGTGGCCGCGGGCACGTCGATGTTGTCCACCCCCGCCCCCGCGCGGATGATGACCTTCAGCCGCGACGCCTTCTCCAGCGCCGCCCCCGGCACCTTGCTCGACCGCACCACCAGGATGTCGGGATCAACCGCCCCGACCACCTCGCCCATCTTCGGCCCCGCCGCGGCGTCGTAAATGACCTCGCACCCCAGCGCCTTCAGTCCATCGATCCCAACCTGCTCGAACTTGTCTGCAACCAGCACCTTCATCGCAAGTCTCCTATGGGAGTGAAGGTTAGCCCATGAGAAAACACCTCAACGAAACACCACGCCGCGGAAACACCCGCGTAACCCGCTGCCCACATCCGCATCTCCATTCCGAATCCGCCCCATTCCCCCTGCCCTCCTCTGTGCCCTCTGTGTGCTGTGTGGTTCAATCCGATTTGACACCGGGCCTCAACCACTGTGGGATACACACATGCCCAAGCCCCAAAAACCCCTCCTGCTCCTCGCCGCGGTCACGCTCGCCGGCTGCGCCTCATCCGAGCCCACCCGCGAACGCACGCTCGCCGGGGTCGAGCGCGCCGAGCAAACCACCAAATCCTCCACCCAGTCCAGCGCCGACCGCCCGCCCGTCATCCTGAACAAGGTCGGCGTCCCCGCCACCGAGATCGATCAGCGCCTCGCCGAGGCCGCGGGCAGTGTCGTGCTCGAGGAGGTCATCCTCGACCGCGCCCTCGCCGACCTCATCACCAGGCACAACGTCACCGTCACCCGGCGCGATGTCGACGCCGAGCAGACTCTGCTCCTCCGCTCGCTCCAGGAGGACGCACGACTCGACGCCGCGCAGGCCCAGGCCATGCTCGAATCCCTCCGCCGCTCCCGCGGCCTCGGACCCGCCCGCTTCGACGCCCTCCTCGCCCGCAACGCCCAGCTCCGCGCCCTCGTCCGCCCCGACGTTGAGATCACCGGCGCGGACGTTGACCGCGCCCTCGCGATCGAGTTCGGGCCCGCTTACCGCGCCCGCGTCATCCGCACCCAGACCGAGCGCGAGGCCGCGCAGGCCCGCGCCGCCATGACCCACACCTTCCGCGAGGCCCCCGACTTGAGCCGCGCCCTCGAGCAGCTCGCCGAGCAGCAGCCCAAGCCCATGAGCGCCGAGCGGATCGACCTCATCGCCGCCTACTTCGCGCAGTGGGCGGTCAAGGTCTCCACCCACGAAACCGCCCCGCAGGGCGGCCTCTTCACAGAGCTCAGCCCGGCCGATGAGAACCTCCCATCCGCCGTGCGGCAGTCGCTCAGCACGCTCAAGCCCGGCGAGATCAGCCCCGTGTACGTCACACGCGACGGCGCGTGGCTCGTGCTGGTTGAGCGCCCCATCACCCGCAGCGGCGCACCCACCGCAGCCGACCGCGACCGCACCCGCGCCCGCCTTACCGCCCGCGCCGAGCGCCTCGCAATGGACCGCCTCGCCCGCGAGCTCCTCGCCACAGCCAACATCACCGTCCTCGATCCCCACCTGCGGTGGAGCTGGGAGTCACGCCCGCAGGACGTCGCGGCCGCCCGTTGAGAAGCACGCAAGCCCACGCGTGAAACCTCACCACGCCGAGAGCGAACAATCACCCGTGAAGTTTGTCGGCTCACTCATCATCGCTGTCGTCTTTCTCACCATCGGGCTGGGCCTCGGCCTCTTTGGCGGCACCTGGGCCGAGCTCGCCCGCACCGCCAACGCCCCCGCGCCGACGACCGTCCAGGGCGTCATCGAGTCCGTCGGCGCGCCGATCAAGAAGTCCGGCCGCCGCCGCTCGTCCTACATCCTTCCCGTCGCCTACCGCTTCGAGCACCAGGGCGTGGAGTACCGCGGCGAAACCGTCGGCCGCCACCACACCCGCCTCTCCAGCCGCCTCCGCCGCTCCGAGATGGAGCAGCTCCAGCGCACGCTGACCGCGGGCTCGCCGGCGACCATCGCCTTCGAGGCCGCGGACCCTGCCCGCAACTACATCCCCGTCCCTTCGCTTGACGCCCGCAACCAGCGCGGCCTCTACATCGGCAGCATCATCGCCGCCGCCCTCACGCTCATCGGCGTGGTCAGCCTTTTCGACGCCGGCCGCAAGCTCATGGCCGGACGACCGACGTACCCCAAGCCCGGGCGCGAGCTGCACGAGATCCCGCGCCAGCCGCTCATCAACCGCGACGGCCGCTGACGCCGCTCACAACCTCGTTCACGCGCGGGGCGCGTTACTGCTGGTACACCACCACCAGCATGATGTCGCTGGGCGCGAACCGCCGGTTCATCCCCTCGGGCGCCCGCATCCCCTCGCTCCCGCCGCTCGCGCCCGGCGTCTGCGGCGACAGGTTCCCGAACACGTTCACGACCTTCGCGCCCGTGTTCGCCAGGAAGTCGTTGACCTCCTTGGTCAGCCGCGAAACCTCATCTTCCTTGCCGATGAAAATCCGTACTTGCTGCATTGCTCGCATCCTCTCCTCGCTTCCCCACTCTGCCACTTCGCCACTCTGCCACTTTGCCACTTCGATCACCGGGCGTACTCGATCGCCCGCGTCTCCCGCAGCACCGTCACCTTGATCTCGCCCGGGAACGTCATCTCCTCGCTCACCTTCTTCGCGATCTGATGCGCGATCAGGTACGCCTCGTCGTCCCCCACCTTCGCGGCGTCCACCATTACCCGCACCTCGCGCCCGGCCTGGATGGCGTACGCCTCGTTCACGCCCTTGTAGCTGAGGGCGATGTCCTGCAGCTCGTTGAGCCGCTGGATGTACTTCTCCATGCTCTCGCGCCGCGCGCCGGGCCGTGCCGACGACACCGCGTCCGCCGCCATGATGATCGGCGTGTAGAAACTGGTGGACGGAATATCACCGTGGTGCCCGCCGATCACGTTCAGGATCGGCTCCTTCTCGCCGTACTGGCGGGCGAAGTCCATGCCGATCTTGGGGTGCCCGCCCTCCATCTCGTGATCCATCGCCTTGCCAATGTCGTGCAGGAACCCCGCCCGGCGCGCGATCGTCCCGTCCAGCCCGAGCTGGTCCGCGATGATCTGCGACAGGAACGCCACCTCGATCGAGTGCCGCAGCACGTTCTGCCCATAGCTGGTGCGGAAGTGCAGCTTGCCCATCGCCTCCAGCACCTTGGGGTGCAGCCCGCGGAGGTTCACCTCCAGCGACGCCTCCTTGCCGTGCCGGTTGATCTGCTCCTGCACCTCGCTCCGCACCTTCTCCACCACCTCCTCGATCCGAGAAGGGTGCATGCGCCCGTCCTTGATCAGCCGCTCCAGGCTCTCCACCGCGATCGCCTGCCGCACCTTGTCGAAGCACGACACCACGATCACGCCGGGCGTGTCGTCCACGATGATGTCCACGCCCGTGGCCTTCTCGATGGCGCGAATGTTCCGCCCCTCGCGCCCGATGATCCGGCCCTTCATGTCGTCGCTGGGAATCGCCACCGACCGCACCGTGCTCTCGCTGGTGTGCTCGCTGGCGTACCGCTGGATCGCCATCAGCGTGATCTCACGGGCCTTGTCCTTCGCGCTCGACTCGGCGTCCTCCAGCGTCTTGCGGACGACCTTCGCCACCTCGTGCCGCGACTCTTCCTCCACGCGCTGCAGCAGAAGGTTCTGCGCCTGGTCGGCCGACATCCCCGCCACCCGCTGCAGCAGCTCCTTCTGCTCGCGGTAGACCCCCTCGATCTCCTCCTCCCGCGCGTTCAGCCGCTCCTCCCGGCTTCGCAGCTGGTCCGCCTGACGGGACACCTGCTGCTCCTTGCTCGCCAGCTGCTCTTCCTTGCGGTCAAACAGGTCCTCCCGCTTGGTGAGCCGCCGCTCGGTCTCCCGCAGCTCCGCCCGCCCTTTCTCCAGCTCCTCCTCGGCCTTGGCCCGCCGCTCCAGCAGCTCCTTCTCGGCCGCGAGCCGGATCTTTTCCGCGTTGGTCTTGGCCTCCGCCTCCGCCTTTGCAAGCGTCGCGTCCGCCTCCGCCTTCGCGTTCGCCAGGTTCTTGGCCCCCACCGTCCGCGCGATCACCACGCCCAGGCCAGCACCCACCAGCAGCGCGGCCACCGCAATCCCGGCCAGCGCACCGGTCCCGATCTCTGCCAGCAACAGTTGATTCACCACGCCTGCGTCCTTCGCCCATTCCACGCGCCGGCACTGCCGGCATGAAGCGACGGACACTCAGCTTCGCAACTCAGCCACTCAGACCAGCCCAGCCCCGCTACGACGCCACGCAATGGATCGCGCGCGCACCACCCCCCGCCGCAACCGGCTGCCGGGTTCTCGCGCCGACCTCTTCAACCTTCAACTCCTTGCGCCGTCGTCTTCTCCGGGTTGCAGAGCCGTGCAGACCCTGCGGCCCAACCCGAGGCCGCGGGCGTTCTGAGTGCTGTTCAGGCTCGTTCAGGGCGGATAAACGCGTGATGAATCATGGATGTGCCCCGACCAAGCTTTGCAAAGCCGTGTCCGACTTTCAGCCCGCGCCGGTGAGCTGGACAATGAGCAACTCCGGCACACCCCCGCGGGCTGGGGTATGCTAGCAACCGCGCCGACCCGGTGTTTCCGGCCCACGGCGCAATTTCACTTCGATCCATACCCGGGAGACCCATGAACAGGATGCGAACCGCTCTCCTGCTCGTTGCCGCCGCCGCCCTCCTCACCGGCTGCCAGGACCAGCTCCGCGACGCCGTGCCGACCGTGGGCGTCGTCCCCATCGAGGGCGTCGAGACCGCCGCCCAGGGCCTCCCCCCCGCCATCGACGTCCAGAACCACCGCGGCTCGGTCACCATCATCGTTGACCCGGCCGCCCCTGGCCCCTCCGTCTCCGCCCTCCCCCACGTCTCTGGCCCGGTTGACGCCACCATCCGCTGGACCGCCGCCGCCCTCCAGGAGGACAACGGCCGCCCCGTCCTCCGGGTCCTCTCCAGCCCCGAGGAGACCGGCGCCCCTGACGCCCCCGTCAACATCACCATCACAGTCCCCGAGTGCGGCGGCGTCCGCGTCCGTAACGACGGCGGCCCCGTCACCCTCCGCAACGTCGCCGGCGCTATTGAGGTCCACACGGGCCTGGGCGCCAACGACGGACGCGCCATTGACATCGAGACCATGGAGCCGCTGACCGACCCCATCCTGCTCCGCGCCGAGCGCGGCAGCGTGCACCTGCTCATGGGCCGCGGCAGCGCGGGCAACCTCAACGCCACCACCCAGCGCGGCCTCGTCCAGTTCGACGGCGGTCGCGCCAAGGTCGGCAACGTCAAGCTCAGCAAGTCCGAATGGTCCGGCACCATCAACGCCGGCGCCAGCGATCAGCGCATCGACGTCGAGCGTGGCGACGTCTTCGTCCGCGTCGGCCTCGAGGACCCGCTCACGCTGCCCGGCGCGCGCTGGCTTGCACGTGATTGACGTACCGCGCCACCTGCGACACCACGAAGTCCTTGTGCGCAGGATTGAACGCAAACTCGAACGCCACGCCCGCGTAGAGGTTCTGCGCGCTGTCCAGGTGCGTGTGCACCACGCGCCCCGTCAGCGCCAGCGGCGCGGGGATGTGCGGCATCAGCTTCACCCGCATCCAGATCAGGCGTGACCGCTCCGCCGCCACCGCCTCATTCTTCCCGATCATCAGGCCCACGCCGCCGCCGCCGATGTTCATCAACCTCGCACTGAACGGCGGCCCGACCTCCGGAAGCAGGATCGAGTCGGGCGTCTGCAAGCCCACGTCCCCGCCCTGCTGCATCTCCAAAATCGCCGCCCGGTTCGCGATCTCAGCCGGCGTCACCGTCGTCGGGTCCAGCAGCGGCCAGCACTCCACCTCCGGCAGGCACAGCGCCGCCGTCGAGATGCGCAGGAAGTCGCGCCGCGCACACCGCTCCACCGTCTCGGGAGCCTCGATCCGCAGCCCCTGCACCCGTGAGAACTCCGGCGCACTTGCGCCCACCACCCGCGTGTGGAACATCCACCGGTTCTGGCCCACGGCCATCACCCCCACCAGCCGCGTGCCCTCCTCGAACTTCACCGGCTGGTTCATCGCCACCGGGTGCTCGAGCACCAGCTCGCGATTGCCCACGGCCAGCAGCCGCGACCGCCACACCAGGTCCGGCGAGTCCGTGTCGCCCTCGGGCTTGGCCACCGAATACTCCAGCCCGCCGCCGCGAGCCGCGATCTGCAGCAGGAGGTCTCGCCAACGGTCAGTCCTTGAACGGTTCGCGGGCATCTCTGGAACTCCAATGGGCGTTTGCGCCTCTCCCGCAAATCGGAGAGACTTGCCCCTGAGTTCACATTCCTGCGCTGCTCGGGGGCCTGTTCGCGCCGACAATGCCGGGCCCGATCGTTACCGGACTCAACGGCCCTCGCGCAGCGCCGTCAGTTCAGCTTGAGCCGCGCTCAGCCGCCCTGCCTCGTGCCCGAATCGCGCCGCGTACACGTGCTCAAAGATCGCTGCGGCCCGGCGCGCCAGTCGTGGGTTTCTTGCCTCGATCGCCCGTAGATGCGCCAGCGGCGGCGACCACGCCGGCTTCTCGTACCCGTGCCCCGCCAGCACCCGCAGCAGCTCGCGATACACCCGCCGCTCGGGACCATCCATCGCCCACCCGAACGCCTCCGCCCGCCTCCCGCGCCGCTTCCACTCCCGCGCCGTCGCCCATACCAGCCCACCCACCGCGATCGCGCCGCCAATCACCCACGCGGCCGCGCCGGGCGTCCCCACCCACCACCACACACGGTGCACCGCCTTCGCGCTCCGGCGGTACCACTCCGACGACTTCTCCATCAGCCTGGAGAACCCGAACTGCCCCAGCAGCCGCTCCTGGTCCTGGGCCCCGAATGTCGCGACATTGATGTTCCAGAAGTCCGACAGCGACGCGTACATCTTCGAGAGCGTGTCGATCACCCCCGCCTCGCGCACCACCTGCCCGGTGGCCTCCGGCGTCGCGTCCATCGTCACCCACCCGCCGGGTCCCGTGTCCACCTCCGCCCACGCGTGCGCATCCGACTCGCGCACGACGTACACGCCGCGAGCCTCATCGAACTCCGCCGCAAGATACCCCGCCACCACCCGCGCGTTGATGCCCACCGAGCGGCACATGGCCGCGAGCGCCGAGGCGAAGTACTCGCAGTGCCCCCGCCGCCCGTCGTGCAGGAACCACTCCGTCGGGTCCACCCCTACCGGCGACTTCAGCTGGTCAGTCGCGTATTCGAAGTTCTGTCGCAGGTGATTCTCGAAAACCCGCGCCGCCCGCTCGTCATCCACCAACGCGCGTTTGGCAGAGTCCGGTTCGATGTCCGCGCGCCGCAGCACGTCCCACGCGTAGGCCTTCACTTTCTCCGATGGGTACGGGGCCGCGTCATGCCGCACCACCACGCTCTCATCCCGCGGCGGCACCACGCTCCGCACCCAGTAGTTCACCCGCCCTCCGTCGCCAGCGCGCGAAATCCGCCCCGTCGGTCGCTCGTACCGCAGCGTCTGCTGCTGCAGACTTGGATCCAGCTTGACCTCCTGCGGCCGGTACAGTGCGAACATCGGCGTCTCACGCCCGCCGCCGCTCAGCACCGTCACCTGCTGCTCGATGACCTCGCCGCTTCGCCGGGCCAGCGTCACCCACCTCCCGTGGTTTGCCTCGTACTCAAAAGCACCCGCCCGCCTCGCCTGCCAGGTCGTCGAGCCCCCGATCCCGTACTGGTCCAGCACCGCGCCGCGCAGGTAGAACGGCTCGCCGAACCCGCCCAGCGGCACGCCGGCCTTCGTGAACCTCACCTCCATTACCGTCGCGTACGAGCTCGAGATCAGCGAGCCCTCGCCCGGATCGACTTCTTCGGTGAACCCCACCTGCTGCATCGGGCTGCGGATCGAGATCCCGAACTCATCAGTCCCCATCCCCCGCGGCACCACCACAAAGATCCCGCCGGAAACTACCAGCCCCACCAGCAGCACCGTCGCCCACAGTCTGAAGAACGCCCCCCGCCGCACCACCAGCCCCGTCGACGGCACCCCCGCCGCCGCCGGCGTCCACACGCCCACCGCCCGCGCCCGCCCCGCGAACACCTGGAACATCATCACGCCCGCGATGAGCAGCGGCAGGTGCACGGCCCACACCAGCCCCATCAGCAGCGACGAACTCCCCAGCGTCGACCCTACGGACATGAACATCGAGAGCGTCAGCAGCTGCCCGTAGTCCCTGATCTTCCGGCGCTCCCACAGTTTGATGATCAGGATCGCGATCAGGAACTCCGTGAACGACATCACCAGGTCCGTCGTCGCGAACGCCCGCAGCACCGCCACCACCAGCATCACCAGCAGGATCGAGTTGGACAGCCAGCGCGGCAGCCCGCGCCACCCCTTCCGCTGCGCCCGGTACTCCGTCACCCACCACCCCGTCAGCGCTATCGCCAGCACCGGCGGCACCAGGAACATCATGCTGTTCGCGATGCCGAAGCCGAACATGCTCACGACCACGTTCAGGATCAGCACCAGCCGGAACCGCTGGTCAAGGTTCATCCCACCGGCACCGGTGCCGGCATGCACGAGGGGGTTCACTCGTCACCCCCCGTCCACGCCTCTACCAGCTTCCACCAGCGGCTCGTGCGTTTCCTGTCAGTCTCCTCAAACCTCGGATGCCAGCCCGCGGGCAGCCCCTCCGAGTAGTTGCCCGAGTCCTCGATCAGCACCCGCTCGCCCGCGATCCCCTCCGGGCCCGCCCCAGCCGAGCACACCAGCACCACGCCGTCCTGCGGCCCGGCGAACGCCAGCCCCTTGCCTGCCCCGCCGCCGCCGCCCCCGACCGGGTTCAGCGTCGCCAGTGCGTCCATCATCCGGTCCAGCTTCGCCGACGCCCGCGGGTGCTCCAGCACCCGCCCATCCGCCAGCGCCAGTCCCGGCTCCAAGCCATTCCGCACGGCCTGCGCCAGCAGCCCCGCGCCAACGCTGATCACCTGCTCATTGTTGACTCCCCCGCTGCTCACGGTCCCGTCACCCACATCCAGCTCAAAGCAGAGCACGACCCACACGCGGCGCGACGGGCGCGACGCCATCTCCCGCACCACCGCGTGGCCTAGGCGCGCCGTGCTCCGCCACGCGATCGACCGCAAACTGTCCCCGTGCGCAAACTCCCGCAAGGAGTAAAACTCGTCCCCCGTCCGGCTCCGCCGCACTGTCTGCCCATTCCCACCCGCCCCCGCCCTCGCCCGCAGCAGCCCCTCCCGCACCGGCGCCGTCCAGGGCCTCACCGCCACCCGCCCCTCCTGCACATACGTCACGCTCTTGCGCGTCAGCCCGAAGGGGAACGTCGACCACACTTGCACCGGGCCGAACTCCGCGATCCCCCGCCGGCACGCCAGCGCCCGTGTCTCCACCACCACCGACCCACGCGGCGGGATGTACGCCGCGAACGCCGGTCGCATCCGCAGCCGCCCCGGCCAGCTCACCACCGTCCGCCGGTGCCTCGCCAACTCCTCCACCGTGATCGCGTACGCCGGGAACACGCGGCTGCGGTTGTGCAGCCGATACCGGATCACGACCTCATCACCCACCTGCCCCACCGGCGCGACCTCGCGCTCCACGCCGATCTGCATCAGCGTGCCGCCGCTCAGAAAACCCGAGATCAGCAGCCCCGCGACCCCCAGCCCAAACAGCCAGAACAGCATGTTGTTCTGGCTGTTCACCGCGCCCACCACCAGCACCATCGTGGTCAGCACATACGCCAGCCCACCCCCATTGAAGTGGTACCGCCGCCCCACCACCCGGGCCATCTTCCCCGGCAGGCTCATCGGCTTGGCAACTCGTGCACTTGCGGGCATGGAAGACAGGACGCGACCTCCTCACCCCACCCTACGCGTCCATTGCAGTAATGGGTTCACCCAGCCCACAACCACCGTCCGCTCACCTCGATCTGCTCCCGGCTATCGGTTCCCGTTCTTCTCTTCGCGCCTTCGCTCCCCTTCGCGACCTTCGCGTTCAACCCCTCACGCCCCCGCCTTGAACTCCGCCGGGCTCGGCAGGTCCTTGATCGACGCCAGCCCGAACTGGTCCAGGAACTGCTTGGTCGTCCCGTACAGCATCGGGCGCCCCAGCTCCTCCGCCCGCCCCTTGATCGTGACCAGCCGCCGCTCCATCAGCGTCTTCAGCACCTCGCCGCATGACACCCCGCGGATCGCCTCCAGCGCCGCCTTCGTCAGCGGCTGCTTGTACGCGATGATCGCCAGCGTCTCCACGGCCGCCCGCGACAGCTTCCCGCTCACCCGCGTCTTGTGGTACTCCGCGATCTTGTCCGCAAACGCCGGCAGCGTCATCAAGCGGTACCCGCCCGCGACCGACTCCACGCGGAACGACCGGTGCGTCTCTACGTACTGCGCGTTGAGCAGCTTGACCGCTTCCGCGATCACCGCCGCGCCCGCCCCCAGCTCCGCCGGATCGCACGCGGCCTCATCGCCCGAGCCCTTCGGCTTTACTATCCCCAGCCCCTCCGCCAGCCGCTCGCCGGGTGACGGGCGATCGATCGACAGCAGCACCGCCTCCAGCACCGGGGCGATGTCCTCCGCCTTCACGCCAAGGTCGATCACCACCGCCGCGGCGCTCTCTTTTGCCCGCCGCCGCTTCCCCTTCTCAGGCTTTACTTCTGGCACCGGATCGAGCGGCGCGCGTTCAGCGACTTCCGAGGGCGTGTCCGCGATCTCTGACTCCGGCTTCCGGTCTCCGGTTTCCGGCTTCACTTCCGCGACGTTCGTCTCACCATCCATGCGACCGGATCCTCCGGGCTTGCGCTGCTCGTTGCGGGGTCTCCGACCCCTGCCGCGCAAGTGTACCAACCCGGCCCCGCCCCGGTGTTCCCAGCAGCGCACCCGCCAGCCATCCCCCGCATTTCCGATGGTTCTCCCCAACCTTGGTCCCACCTTCGCCGATAGGTGATTGTGGACTCATCCACATCGTGTATGGTCCACGCGGAGGCAACGATCCGTTCTCCCATGCTCCCCAAGGCCCACGACATCCCCCGCGTGGAAGTGCAGACCGAGGAGGAACGCCCCGGCGGCTGGTCCTACCTCGTCATCATCCACCGCACCGAAGGCGCCCAGGAGCACACCGTCACCCTCTCCTGGCGTGACCACGACTACTGGTGCGGCGGCGCAAGCGCCCCCTCCCGCGTCGTCCAGGCCGTCATCGAGTACGTCCTCCGCAACGACGCCCCCGCCCCCCTCCCCCTCAAGTTCGACGCCGCCAAAGCCCGCCGCTGGCTCCCCCGCATCGACCAGGAACTCCGCGCGGCCATCTAAAGACATTCACCACAGAGCAACAGAGGCACAGAGAAAGGCGACGGATTGGATCCATTCCACTCCTCACACGCTCTCTCCGATCCACCTTCCCTCCCGCCTTCCCGTCCTTCTTCTCGCCTTCCTCTGTGTACCCTCCGTGCCTCTGTGTCTCCGTGGTTACGTGCTTCACGCAGGAGCACGCAGCCCCTCCAGCTCCCGCCGCAACTCCAACTCCCGCGCGATCACCTTCCGCGGCACCCGCACCGGCACCCCCGCGATCTTCACGCGGCAGAACCCGCCCCACCCCGCCTTCTCGTCCACCACCTCCACCGCCTCCCACGGCACCGACATCGGCGGGTGCGACTTCTCGAAGAGCGGGATCATCCGCACGTGCAGGCACTCCTCGTCCATGCGGAACCGCACGCAGTTGTTGTAGTTTCCGAGCGAATGAAACCCGATGCTCCCGAACGCGCTGGCCGCGTTTGCGAGGGGCTCCCGCGCCGGGAACTGGGCTGCAAGCTTCCGCCACCCTGTGACGAACCCCATCGCCCACATGACCAGCCACACCGACCCGAGGGACAGGCCGATCATCAGGCCGACCAGTACCGCCATGTTGACCTGCGACGCTGTCATACAACCCTCATACGGATTGGGCACTCGCCCGTTTCGCACCTCGCGGGATCCCCCGCGGAGGGTTCCCAAGGCCTCCCCACGCGCGTACTATTGGCCCCCACCAGGAGTTCACCGCCTTGGCCAAGAAGTCCTTCCGCTGCAAGCTCGTGACCCCCACCGCCGCCCTGGTGGACGATCAGGTCAAGTACGTCTCCATTCCGGCGTGGGACGGCCTCATGGGCATCCTGCCCGGGCGCGCCCCCATCCTCGCCCGCCTGGGCCTGGGCGAGCTCCGCATCGACTTCGCCGACAGCGACAAGGGCCAGGGCGGCAGCCGCGCGTTCCTGGTTGAGGACGGTTTCGTGAAGATGGCCGGCGACGAGCTGACCATCCTCGCCGAAAGGGCTGTCCCCGCCGAGAACCTCACCATGGCCGACGCCGAGGCCGAGCTCCGCGCCGCCCAGGCGGCCCCGACGGCCTCGTCCCCCGACGCCCGCGCCACCGAACTCGAGAAGCGCAACAAGGACCGCCAGCGCGCCCGTGCCAAGATGCACCTGGTCAAGACGCGCGGCGCAATCTGATTCGCGCCGACCGCTCGCTTCGCCCCGCATCCCACATCCCAAACCGCACATCCGAGAATATGTTCGGCCCCGCCCGCGCCCGCCCTACGCGCCCGGCAAAGTGAACGCGAACGTACTCCCCTCGCCCCGCCCCCGCGACTCGGCCCACATCTTCCCCCCGTGCCGCTCCACGATTTTTCGGGCAATCGCCAGCCCAGCCCCCGTCCCCCCGCCGTAACCCTCTCTCCCGTGCAACCGCCGGAACATCCGGAAGATCGCCTCGAACTGCTCGGGCGGGATTCCGATCCCGTTGTCCGCGACCCGCACGGTCACCCACCCCTTCGCGTCCACCGACGCGCTGATCCGCACCTGCTTCACCGCGCTCTCGTTGTACTTGAGCCCATTGGCGATCAGGTTCGACAGCACCTGCGCCGTCCGCGCCACGTCGCAGCGCACGCCGATTTCCCCAAGGCCCCCATCCGCCGTCACCTCCGCGCCGCTCTCGGCGATCCGCCCCGCCAGCATCGACACCGCTTCCTTTAGCGGACGCGCCAGCGTCGTCGGCTCCAGCTTCAGCACCTCGCTGTTCACCCGCGCCGACTCCAGCAGCGAGTCCATCAGCGACTGCATCCGCCCGCACAGCGCCTGGATCCCCTTCAGCCGCTCGCGGTCCTTGTCCTGCAGCCGGTCTTCCAGGTCATCCTCGAGGAACTTGGCCAATAGCCGCAGCCCCCGCAGCGGCTCCTTCAGGTCATGCGCCGCCACGTGCGCGAACTCCTCCAGGTCCTGATTGCTCCTCGCCAGCGCCCGCGCGTGAGCCGCGGCCGCCTCCTCGGCGAAGTGCTGCTCCGTCCGGTCCACCATCATCCCCGCCCACTCGCACAGCTCGCCCTTGGCATTGAACACCGGCCCTGAGGTGTCGTCGATGTGCCGCCACTCGCCCGTACCCTCCACCCCCGGCGTGAACGGCCGCCCCGGCGCCCCCTGCCACAACCGGTAACGCGCCTTGAACGCGGCGCCGCTCTTCACCGCCTCCGCCACCGCTGCCCGCACCTGCTCGCGGTCCGCAGGATGGATCGCGTTCTCCCACCCGAACCCTTGCGCCTGCTCGAACGGCTGCTGCGTGAACCGCTCCCACGCCGGCAGCGGCTCGGTCATCCGCAGCTCCCCGTCGGTGATGCACAGCAGCGCGTTCACCGACTTGAGCAGCGTCTGGAACCGCGCCTCGCTCCGCTGCAGCCGCTTCTCCCGTTCCCGGATCTGCGTGATGTCCAGCGACGCCGCCACCGCCCCGGTCGAGCGTCCGTGCTCGTCCAGAATCGGTGCGGCGTCAATGCACAGCGTCCGGCTCTCGCCGTCCCTGAACACGATGTCCATCTCGTACCCCCGCACCTCCCGCGCCTCCCGCGCAGCGATCGCGATCGGAAACTCCTCCGGCTTCACCTCCACCCCATCGTGCAGGAACGTCGCCCACCCCAGGCATGCGCTCCCGCTCGGTGCAAAGTTGAGCGACACCGCCGCGCCCACCTGCGACATCGGCCCTTTGCTCTCATGCACCATCCGGTACTGCCGGTGCGCCTCCGCGTTCCCCGTGACGACCTCGCAGCCCACGTCGTGCGCCAGCCAGATCGCCACAGGCAGCGTCCGCGCCACCGCCTCCAGCGCCGCCCGCGCCTGGTCCCGCTCCGCCCTTACTTGCACATTCTCGGCGACAAGGTGCTCAGCACTTTTGAGTGCCGCCTCAGCCACACTCGCCACCGCCGGCTGCGGAGGCGATTCCGGCCCCTTCGACCTGGGCTCGGAAGGCCCGCCGTCGAACCGCGCGAAAGCCCCGCGCGTCCCGGCCGCCGCCTCACGCCCCCCCGGCTGCTCCATCGGATCCATAACGGATATCAGAGACCCGATTTCCGGGCGCGTCAACGAGCCCCCGCGAGAGCACTGCGCCACAAGGGCTCATCAACCCAACTGAACACCAAGTTTCCCGCCACTACACCGGCACGACCCGGTCACCCGCCACCGCGAACACCCCGTCTCCACGCCCGCGCGAGAGCGGCCCCCCCGCCGTGAACCTGGAGAACGCCGGCAGCACGCCCACCCCCGCCCCCACGTGGAAGCACGCCATTTTGATAGAGTCCGCGCTGCTCCGCAGCGTCACCGCAGGGTGCAGGTGCCCGCCCCACACGAACCGCCCCGCCATCGGCGCCGGCACGTGCGTGAACGTGAACGGCCCTTCCTCGTACACCTCCGGCAGCACCGTCATCCGCCACGCGTCCTGCACGTGGCGCAGCCCGCGGTCGTGGTTCCCTGGCACCAGCGCCAGCTCCACGCTGCTCGAAGCCCGCCAAGCGGCGAAGCACTCGATCATGGCCCCGGTCAACCCCGCCGGCGCGTGCAGCAGGTCCCCGAGCACCATCACCCGCGCCGCCCCCGTCACCCGCACCGCATCCTCCAGCCGCGCGATCACCTCATCCATCACCCGCGGCACCGGCATCCCGTTCACCCGCATCGCCTCGCACTTGTCCAAGTGCACATCCGCTATGAGCAGCGTCCGTGCCCGCGCCCAGTACGCCGCCCGGTGCGGCAGCAGCCACACCTCTTCGCCAGCCACCTCTACCTGCAGCGCACCGTGCCACCGAGATGTCTTCATCTCGGTGGTCTCCCCCACATCCGACATTCGATATCCCACATCCGACATCACACCTCCCACACCCTCTTCATCTTCTCCACCCGCTCCGCCAGGCTCTCGCTCGTCAGCGTCGCCGCCTGCCGCTCCAGCAGCAGCGGGAACGACAGCGGCGTCAGCCGCTCCGGCTCCACCACCACGAGCCTCGACGCCGCGATGCGGTCCAGCGTACGCGCGAGCCGGCTCTGCTCAAAGTGCTTGTCCATCACCTCCCGCCTGGCCTGGTGGAGCAGCAGGTTCCCCGGGTCAAAGTCGTTGAGCACATCAAACAGCAGCCCCGCCCCCGCCTGGAACTGCCGCCCGCTCTTCCTGGACCCCGGGTAGCTCTGGAAGACCAGCCCCGCCACCCGCGCGATGTCCCGGAACTGCTGGCGCGCCAGCTGCGTGATGTTCACGCTCTCCAGCGTGTCTTCCACGAGCCGCTCGCGCGTGAACAACTCCCGCGTCAGCAGCTCCGCGAACGGGAACTCCTCCGCGCACAGGATCTCAAACCCGTAGTCGTTCGCCGCCAGCGAGAACGACGCCTTCTTCAGCCTCGACAGCCGCAACGCCAGCACCGCCGCGAGCCCCCCGCTCACCTGCCTCCCCTCAAAGGGGAACACGAACAGGTGCGTCCCCTCCCGCGTCCGCACGATCTCCACCAGCACCTCATCGTGCGCCGGCACGTGCGACCACCGCTGCTGCACCTCCGCCAGCGGGCGCGCCGCCTCCAGCTCGATGCAGTCAAACTCCCCCTTCGCGGCCCGCTCCAGCTCCCGCCGGATGGCCTCCGCCAGGCTCTCGCTGATGGGCAGCTTCGTCCCGCCCCACATCGGCGTATACGTCACCTTCCCCTTCCCCGGCCGCACGTACGCCGTCAGGTCCTTGATGAACGCGAACTTCAGCACCTTCCCCGCGAACACGAACTGCTGCCCCTCCCGCAGCTGCGCGATGAAGTTCTCCTCGATCCGCCCCAGGCTCCGCCCCCGCACCATCCGGATGTCCATCGACGTGTCGCCGGTGATCGTCCCGACATTCAACCGGTGCAGCGTTGCGACCTTCGGCTTGGTGACGTGGTACTTCCCATCCTCCCCCAGCTGCACGCGGTGGTAATCGGGGTACGCGCTCAGCGTCCCGCCCCCATCCCGCACCAGCGCCAGCGCCCACTCAAACTCCTGCCGCGTCAGCTCCCGGTACGACCACGCCCGCCGCACTTCCTCGTACATTTCCTCCGCCGCAAACCCGCCCCCCAGCGCGCACGTCACCAGGTGCTGCGACAGCACATCCAGCGGCTTGCTCATCGGCATGCGCGGCTCAATCTCCCCCGCATCCAGCGCCCGCCGCGCCGCCGCCACCTCGAACAGCTCCAGCGCGTGCGTCGGCACGCACGTGATCCGGCAGGGCGTAAACGGCCGGTGGCTGCTCCGCCCCGCCCGCTGCGCCACCCGCGCGATCCCCTTGGGCGACCCGATCTGGAACACCCGCTCCACCGGCGAAAAGTCCACACCCAGATCCAGCGACGAAGTCGCCACGCAGATGCGGATCAGCCCGTGCTTGAGCCCATATTCCACCCGCTCTCGCTCCTCGCGATCGATCGACCCGTGGTGCAGGGCCATAATGGGCCCCCACTCCGGCTTCGCGTAGTGGATCGCGTGGAACCACCGCTCCGCCTGCGACCGCGTGTTCGTGAACAGCAGCGTCGGCACCTCAGGGTCAAGCGCCTCCACTACCTCCGGCAGCATCACCAGCCCCAGGTGCCCCGCCCACGGCAGCGTCCTCAGGTTTTTCGGCAGCACCGTGTCCACGATCACCGGCCGGTCCATCTTCCCCCGCACGATCGCCGGCTCCACGCCAACGCCCACAACCGCCCGCGCCGCCTCCTCGATGTTCCCCAGCGTCGCGGACATCGCCCACGTCCGCACGTCGGGCGCAAACTCCCGCAACCGCGCCAGGCACAGCTCCGTCTGCGTGCCCCGCTTGCCCGTCATCAGCTCGTGCCACTCATCGACGATTACCGCCCGCACGCCGCCCAACTGCTCCCGCGCGTTCTCCCGCGTCAGCAGCAGCGACAGCGACTCCGGCGTCGTGATCAGGACATTGGGCAGCCGCGCGCGCTGCCGCGCCCGCACCGACGCCGAGGTGTCCCCCGTCCGCGACTCGATGGTGATCTTGAGCGAGAGCTCCAGCACCGGCGCCTTCAGGGCCAGCTCGATATCCCGCGACACCGCCCGCAGCGGCGTCACGTACAGAATCCGCAGCCCCTCAACCTTCTTCCCGCCCCCCTCATCGATCAGCTCCGCTAGCGGCCCCAGGTACGCCCCGTACGTCTTCCCCGCCCCCGTCGCCACTTGGATCAGCCCGCTCCGCCCTGCCGCGTACGCCTCCCACGCCTCCTGCTGAAACGGCCACGCCCGCCACCCCCGCGACGCCAGCCAACCCTCAATGACCTCCCGCCCACCCGCGCGCACAACGTCCGAACCCCCATCACGGGGCTTGCCATTCTTGCCTTTCGCGCGCGCACCACTCACCCAGCTTTATACGCCGCACGCCCCGCGACCTTCCCCCCCCGCCTTTCACTCCGCGAAACTCCGCCCCCTCCGCGTCACTCCGCGGTAGCGCCTCCCTCCGTCCCCTCTGTGTTCCGCCTTCACTTGCCCGCAGGCACAACCCCCAGCTCCGCCGCCACTCCCCACGCCGCCGGCGACCACGCCCCCACCCGTGTCACCTCAACCAGTGCCGCCCGCCGCGCCGCCTCATCGACCATCCCCCGCGTTTGATCCAGCCGCAGCTGCGCCTCCACCACTTCCGCCTCACGCTTCGTCCGATACGGCCCATCGACCCACCGCAGCGCATCCGCGAAACGCTCCGGCAGCGGCTCGGTATGCCCCATGTCCGCGTACTCATCCACCCGCACGTTCAGCCCCTCGCGCTCGTAGAACTCCGCGATCATCCGCACCGGCCGCTGGTTGAAGTCATGTTTCCCCGTGATGGCCACGCACCGCTGCTGCTTCGCGAGCTTCAGGTACTCCGCCTTTGGCCTCCCAAAGCTCGCCGCCCACGCCGTGCCATTCCCAATCGGAATCGCCTCGTACGTCGCCATGCCCCCGGTCGCCACCGCCCCGCTGAAGACATCCGGGAAGCACAGCCACAGGTGCGTCGCCACCTGCCCGCCCCCAGAGAACCCCGTCACGTACACCCGCCGCGGGTCCACCAGGTGTCGCTCGCACGCGGTCTCCAGCGCGTCCATCGCCACCTGCCACCGCTCCACAACCGATACCGTGTTCCCCCCGAACTTGGGCGGCGCCACCACGATCAACCCCAGCTCATCCGCGGCCCTCTCCATGAACGTGAGGTCCAGCCCCGGCGGGAACTTGATGAACACCAGCAGCCCCGCTGCGCTCTTCGGGTCATACCTCTTCGGCAGCCGCATCACGAACGTCTGATCCTCGACCTTTCGCTGGCTCGGCTCCAGCGTGCTCCCCCGCCCGCCGTTCATCCGCTCCGAAATCAGCTCGCGATCAAACGCAAACACGGACTCCCGCGGCACCCCAACCACCTCGAGCCACCGCCCTACCTCGATGTCACTCGTGTACTCGCCGCGGTACTTCGCCCAACTCATCGCCAACCGCGAGAACTTCGGCCCGTTCAGCCGCGTGCCTTTCGCCTTCCCTCCCGCCGACTGCTCGTACAGGTCCCGCGCGTAGTAGATGCCCCTCACATCGCGCAGCACCTCGATGGTCCCCTGCTCAACCTGCCCGCCCTTCCGCTCCCCCTCCAGGTGCAGCACGTACACCCGCTCGCAAGCGCCGGGCAGCGGCACCACGGGCCCGCCGCTCGTCGCCCTCAGTTCCAGGCACCCCTTCGCGTCCAGCCTTGCCCACACACCCCGCAGCTGGTCCAGCATCGGCGAGCTCGGCGTCTCCACCTCCGGCTTTACCTCCGCCGAGGTCACCAGCGCCGCCTTGGCCGGCTTCCCGCCCACATCGAACGGCCCCGCCACCACTGCCTGCACCGTCACCACCAGCAGCACCAGCACGCTTACCACACGCACCAACCGGCTCGTCATCATGCTCATTGAAACGTCCTCACCCGCTCCCGGTTCCACCCGCCGCCCGCCCCCACCTACCCCTTAGCATCCTCAAGCCCTCATCCACCCACCCGGCACGAACGAACCCACACGCGCATGCCGCAGCCATCCGCCACCCCCACCACGCCCGCCGCCCGCCCAACCACCCTCCGCGCCCTCCGCGCCAGCGGCTGGCAGTCCAGGTCAGTCAAAGAAGAGCTCCGCGACAACCTCATCGCCGCCCTCAAACGCGGCGGCTCCGCCGAGGACCTCTTCCCCGGCATCGTCGGCTACGACGATACCGTCATCCCCGAGCTCATCAACGCCATCCTCGCCTGCCACGACATCCTCTTCCTAGGCGAGAAGGGCCAAGCCAAAAGCCGCCTCATGCGCTCCCTCGTCCGCTTCCTCGACGACGCCATCCCTTACCTCGACATCCGCGCCACCACCCCCTCCGACTCCGCGCCCTCCGCACACTCCGCCAACTCCGCGGTGGTCCCCTCCCCCGTCCACGAAGACCCCTACCACCCCATCACCGCCGCCGGCAAGCGCTACCTCGCCGAGATGGGCGACGACGCCCGCATCTCCTGGTGGCCCCGCCAAGACCGCTACGCCGAGCGCCTCGCCCCGGGCACCAAGTTCGCCGACATCATCGGCGAGATCGACCCCGCCAAGCTCCTCTCCGGCGCCAGCATGTCGGCCGAGGAGTCCCTCCACTTCGGCCTCATCCCCCGCATGCACCGCGGGATCTTCGCCATGAACGAGCTCCCCGACCTCGACGACCTCGTCCAGGTTGGCCTCTTCGACATCCTCGAAGAGCGCGACGTCCAGATCCGCGGCCATCCCATCAAGTTCGACATCGACGTCCTGGTCCTCTTCTCCGCCAACCCCTCCACCTACAACCGCTCCGGCAAGGTCATCCCGCAGCTCAAGGACCGCATCGGCGCCACCATCCAGACCCACTACCCCCGCAGCCGCGACCTGGGCATCGAGATCATGGAGCAAGAGGCATCCGTCGACACCGGCGGCGAGTTCCCCGTCATCGTCCCGCACTTCATGAAGGAAGTCGTCGAGCAGATGGCGATCGTCGCCCGCAAAAGCAAGTACATCGACCAGGCCTCCGGCGTCTCCGCCCGCTTCTCCATCGCCAACTACCGCACGATGATCGCCAGCGCCCGCCAGCGCAGCATCCGCCTGGGCGAGAAGCCCGCCGTGCCGCGCATCAGCGACCTCGCCCACTTCCAAGCCAGTGCCATCGGCAAGCTCGAGCTCGACCTCATGGGCAGCCACCAGATGAGTGAGAAGCAGACTTTGGACGCCATCCTCGCCGAGGCCGTCAAGGTTGTCTTTGAGGAGTACATCGACAAGCTCGGCCTTTCCGAGATCGGCGAGGTCTTCAGCAAGGGCGTCAAGATCGAGGTCGGCGACATGCTCCCCAGCAGCCACTACGAGAAGCTCATCAAGCGTGTCCCCAAGGTCTGGGACAAGGCCTTTGAGGTCAATGCCAGCAGCGACCCCGCCGTCCGCGCCAGCTGCGCCGAGTTCATCCTCGCCGGCCTCTGGGCCACCGACACCATCTCCCGCGCCGAACGCCACGGCCGGCTCCACTACGAACTCTGACCCTCTTTACGACGCCGGGACTGAGCTGCTCTGAGCGAAGTCCCGGGTTGGCAGCGACACAGGTTTCGCGAACGCCCTCCCGGCCCCAACGGGGCCCAGGAGTGTTGCCACCAGTGAAGCGAGTCCGCGAGCGCAACTGGTGGTTGGGGGGCCCCATCCACAGAGCCCCGAAGGGGCGAAGGAACCTCACCTAAACCCCCCTGTTACCATCCCCCCCGTGCCGCGCCCCTGCGCCATCTGCACCTACGACCTCGCCACCCTCGAACGCTGCCCCGAGTGCGGCGCCCCCGCCCCGCTCCCCCGCCCAACCTCAGACGACCAGCACTACCGCCCCTCCGACAACAGTTACCACACCGGCCGCGGCAGCATCGAGTTCCACATCCGCACCCGCAACCACCTCAGCGAGCTTGTCGCCCCACCCTTCCACTCCCTCCGCACCCTGCTCCCCTTCACGCTCTTCACCGCCGCCTTCGCCGCCGTCGGCTTTCTCTGCGCGGCCTTCATCCCCGACCGCGGCGCTGTCCTCTTCGGCTGGGCCTTCGCAGGCTTCGCCACCCTCATGCTGCTTGGCATCATCGCCGCGCAGTTCTGGCAGAGCCGCCAGCCCCCGCTAATGACCATCGACCACGCCGCCCGCACCTTGGACCTCCGCTACCGCGACCCCCTCCCCATCGACGGCATCCAGGATGTCGAGTTCGTCACCTACACCCTCGAGAGCAGCTCGCCCGGCCGGCGCAAGCGATACGGCGGCCTCTCCCGCCTCGTCCTCGACCTCGGCCCCGCCGCTCCCAAGCGCTTCTACGAGTTTCCGACCCGATTCGCCAACCCCGAGCACGTCGGCCGCCAGATTGCCCAGGCCCTCGGCCTCCCCTTCCGACGCGTGAACCTCGGCACCGTCCGCGTCAGCGGCTACTACGTCTCCTGAAAAACAACAGAACCCCGGCTCCCAGCGCCGGGGTTCTGCTTTGAGACTGGCTTCCGTGCCCGTCAGGTCATCTTAATTACCGGGGATCCACCTGATCCTTCTGCCGGTCCGTCTGATCATCGACCTGGTCCTTCTGACGGTCGAGTTCTTCCTGCTTCATGTCCTTCTGCCGCTCGACCGCGTCCTCCTGCGCTTCCTTCTGGTTCTCCAGGCGACGCTTCTCAGCCTTCGCGTCCGCCTCCACCTTGTCCTTCTCCGCGTCGATGTGCTCCTGCGTCCGATCCTTGCGGATCTCGAGCTCCTTCTGGGTGGGGCTCCGCTCACAACCGACGAAGGCGCCCGCGGCGGCCATCAGGCCCGCCACGCACAGAGTTCTCAGCATCGTGCTGTTCATGGTCGACTCCTTTCAATGCCCCCTTTGACGAACGGGGTTCTCTTGCCCGAACTGTGCGGGCCAGCCCGTAACGCCCGGTGAAGACCGGGTGATCCAGCGCGTGCACCGTGTTCGGCATTTCGCCCCTCACACTCAACCAGCCCAGCTGATCACCCCGCCCGCTCGCCCGAGCCGGGCTGAGCCGGAGCACTCCCATGGCTCCCCCCAGCCAGCAGCACGATCCCCGTCACGATCAGCACCACCGCGATCAGTTTCTTTACCGTCAGCGCCTCGCCCAGCCACCACCACCCCAGGAACACCGCCGTCGCCGGCGCGATCCCAAACGCGATCGGCCGCAGCAGCGAGATATCCCCGCCCTTGCTCCCGAGCCCCATGTAGAAGAAGAACACACCCGCGAACCCCGCCAGCAGCCCCGACCCGACAATCAGGTACGCCCACGTCCGCCCGCTCGCGTCCTCATACCAGCGCGCGGGCTCGCTCTTCCACACCTGCGTCGCCACGAGGTACGCGATCAGGGTCGGCAGCACCGTCACCAGCGCCCGCACGAACACCGCCGTCATCGGCCCCACCTGCCGCGTATTCAGCGCCGCCTTCGTCCCGATCTCCCCCACCCCCCAGCACAGCCCCGCGAGCACCGCAAAAAGGATCGCCTTCGTCATACCCCAGTATGGTTCAAACCGCGCGCCCGGCGCCCACAATCGCGCCGCCCGAGAAACCGCGTGCCGCCGCGCCGCCCCGGCTGACGAAAACCCGCACTTCGGCTACCCTAGCGGGGCCCTCTTTCCGGCCCACCTCGGGAGTCCTCAATGCCCACCCGCACCGTCTATTCCGCCAACATCGAGTACCTCCAGATCCTCGACGAGCAGGGCAAGCTCGACGAAAAGCTCGCCAAGTGGCCCGACGGCAAGCCCGTCCTCACCGACGAGGAGGTGCTCGAGCTCTACCAGTACATGATCAAGTGCCGCGCCCTCGATGAGGTCGCCTTCAAGCTCCAGCGCTCCGGCCGCATGGGCACCTACCCCCAGAACAAGGGCCAGGAGGCCGCCGCGATCGGCTCCGGCTACGCCGCCATCCGCGGCACCGACTGGCTCGTCCCCTGCTACCGCGAGAACGCCGCCCTCTTCATGCACGGCCTCCCCATGCACTACGTCCTCCTCCACTGGATGGGCGACGAGCGCGGCAACCAGATCCCAGAGGGCGTCAACATGACCCCCCTCTCCATCCCCATCGGCACCCAGATGCTCCACGCCACCGGCATCGCCTGGGCCTTCAAGATGCGCAAGGAAGCCAAGGTCGCCGTGACCTACTTCGGCGACGGCGCCACCTCCGAGGGCGACTTCCACGAGGCCATGAACTTCGCCTCCACCTTCCAGGTCCCCGTGGTCTTCTTCTGCCAGAACAACCAGTGGGCCATCTCCGTCCCGCGCGAGCAGCAGATGAACTCCGCGACCGTCGCGCAGAAGGCCTTCGCCTACGACATGCCCACCATCCAGGTCGACGGCAACGACCTCTTCGCCGTCTACAAGGCCAGCAAGGAAGCCGTGGACCGCGCCCGCCAGGGCGGCGGCCCTAGCTTCATCGAGGCCGTGACCTACCGCCTCGCCGACCACACGACCGCCGACGACGCCCGCCGCTACCGCGACGCCAAGGAGGTCGAGGCCTGGCAGGGCAAGGACCCCATGATCCGCCTCCGCAAGTACCTCACCGCCAAAAACCTCTGGAGCGATGCCAAGCAGACCGAGGCCGAGGAAGCCGCCAAGCCCATGGTCGCCGAGGTCGTCGCCGCCGCCGAGGGCATCCCCGCCCCCAGCGTCGATGACATCTTCGACCACACCTACGCCACCCTCCCCGCCGAGCTCGAAAAGCAGAAGCGCACCCTCCGCACCCACAGCCTCGGCCAAGACCCCGAGCAGGTCGGACTCAGCGCTCAGCCCGAACGCGTGTGATGCTCGCCGCAGTCTGATTTTCGCTTTTCACTTTTCCCTTTTCGCTTTGTGAGACCCATGGCCAACCTCACCCTCGTCCAAGCCATCAACCTCGCCCTCCAGCAGGAAATGTCCAAGGACCCACGCGTCGTCTGCCTCGGCGAGGACGTCGGCCTCAACGGCGGCGTCTTCCGCGTCACCGAGGGCCTCCAGAAGCAGTTCGGCCCCGACCGCGTCATCGACACGCCCCTCGCCGAGTCCGGCATCATGGGCACCGCCATCGGCCTCGCCATCGCCGGCATGCGCCCCGTCCCCGAGATCCAGTTCGAAGGCTTCCTCGGGCCCGCCTACGACCAGCTCTGCAACCACGCGGCCCGCTACCGCACCCGCAGCCGCGGCGCCATCACCGTCCCCATGACCGTCCGCGTTCCCTGGGGCGGCGGCATCCACGCCCCCGAACTCCACTCCGACTCCCCCGAAACCATCTACGTCCACCAGGCCGGCCTCAAGGTCGTCTGCCCATCCACCCCCTACGACGCCAAGGGCCTGCTCATCGCCGCCATCCGCGACCCCGACCCCGTCGTCTTCTTCGAGCCCAAGCGCGTCTACCGCTCCTTCCGCGAGGAAGTCCCCGAGGACGAGTACACCGTCGAGATCGGCAAGGCCAAGGTCGTCAGCGAGGGCACCGACATCACCGTTATCACCTGGGGCTCGATGGTCTTCCAATGCCTCGAGGCCCTCGACAGCCTCCCCGAGGACATGAGCGTCGAGCTCATCGACCTCCGCACGCTCTACCCCATCGACGTCGACACGATCGTCCAGAGCGTGCAGAAGACCGGCCGCGCCGTCATCGTACACGAAGCCCCCAAGACCTGCGGCCTGGGCGCCGAGCTCTCCTCACTCATCCAGGAGCACTGCTTCCTGCACCTCAAGGCCCCGGTCCAGCGCGTCGCGGGCTTCGACACCATCATGCCCTACTACAAGCTCGAGCTCGACTACCTCCCCGACGCCAAGAAGATCGGGGAAGCCGTCTCCCAGACGCTCTCGTACTGACCGTGCCACGATCACGTCTTCGTGATCGTGCTTTCTGATCTCTGTCCCTCCCCAACGCCCGCCTCCACGCGGGCGTTTTTCTTAATCACCCCAATCACCCTCCCCCCACCCCCCACCTCCCCACACACCCGCGTCATCCGCTCCCTACACACCCGCACCGCGTGCTCCCCAACATCACACCCCACCCACGCTCTTCCCAGCTTCGCCGCCACCGCCAGCGTCGTCCCCGACCCACAGAACAAGTCCATCACCAGATCACCACGCCGCGTCGTCCACTCAACAACCCGCCGCAGAAGCCCCTCCGGCTTCTGCGTCGGGTACCCCACATCCAGCTCCTCCCGCGTGCAGTGCCGCAACGGCCGCACCTCCTCATCCGCCCACAGCGTGTCGACCGGCTGGTCCTTGTACCACCGCCCATCCTCCCCCTGCCGCAGGAAGTACTTCACGTACTGCTTCCCGCTCGCTGTCTCGTGCACCCGGCCCTGCTCCCGCAGCGCCGCCATGCTTGCATCCGTGTAATCACCCCTGGGCGCCGTCGTAAACCACGCCTTCCGCTCCGCATCCCACGTCGCCCCCCGCGGCCTGCCCGTCTTCGTCAGCTCCACCGCCGCCGACCGCACCGGCATCACGCCGCGCATCTCACACCCCGCCGTCCGCGTGTACACCAGAATCGTGTCCGTCGTCCGCCCCAGCTGCCGCGCCGCGGCCTGGTGCCCCAGGTTCGGCGCCCGCCGCCACACCACCTCATTCCGAAAGCACTCCCGCCCGAACACCTCATCCAGCATCACCCGCAGCCACGCGTCCGCCCGCCAGTCGCAGTGCACGCACAGCGCCCCATCCTCCGCCAGCAGCTCCCGCATCGGCACCAGCCGATCCCACATGAACTGCAGGTACTTCGCCGGCTCCCCCCAGTAATCCGAGTACGCCACCTCCGACTGCACCGCCCCGTCGCGCTCCACGTCGATCCGGTGCTTCGCCTCCATCGCGTACGGCGGATCGATGTAAATCAGCGCCGCTTTCGCCATCTCCCCCGCCCGCTGCCGCGCCGCGACCCACGCCATCGCGTCCAGGTTGTCACAGTGCAGCAGCAGCCCCGCACCGGCGCTGTCTCCGACCTCGCGCTCGACCACCATCTCGGGGCACGCAACCACCCGCGCCTCCCGCCGCCCCGGCCAGCTCAAACCGACCGCACTACCCGCCTGCTCCTTCCGCATCACTCCATCCTACAAGCGGCTTGAGATCGCGATGTCATCAACTCCGCACACGACCACCGTGCCACCGAGATGTCTTCATCTCGGTGGTTCCCCGTCCCAATCTCGATCACTTCCACACCCCACCAGATCTCCGTTCCAACAACCAGCGCAACCGTTGTCAGCAAACTCGCGCACACCCCCCGCCGCGCAACGCCTTGCCGCACGCCCCCTTCCACCCCATCGGCGACGTTTGTGCGCACAACTCCGCACGCGCTCAAATCAAATCTCAGAAATTCCCCGCGCAATCTCACACCGGGAATCACAGCCCCAAACGCACTCCGGCCCCCCCGCCGCACCCCCGAATAGCGCGCACAAACGTGACCACCGGCCCCTGAAGTAGAGGGCCACACCATGAACACCAGCCAACCTCACACGCACACCAAAGCCCACGCATCAGGATGCGTGGGCCACCCAACCCCCACCCCGAACCCGCATCAACACCCTGCGCCACCCGCCGACTCCCATGCGTCCAATGGCTCCCCTGCACCCCATCCACCCTCCGACATCCGACCTCCGACATCCGACATCCCCCTCTCCCCCCGCGACAAAGAACTCTTCGAGGCCTGGTTCGACCACGACGCCCGCCTCCCCCACCTCGCCCACAACCTCAAGACCAGCGTCCTTGGCCTCGCCGCCTGGGCCGCCCAGCCCCACATCCGCGCGCGCCTCGACCACGTCATGAGGATCGCCAACCTCCGCACGCAAACACTCGCGGCCGAGGCTACCCACGCCGCCCTCACGCGCCTCCTCGGCATCGCCACCTACAGCGAGCACGAAGAAACAGCCCGCCGCGCCGCCAACGCCATCCTCCGCCTGACGAGCCCGACGCGCCAGCGACGGTCCGCACTGCCACCGCCAGCTCAGAAGCTGCCCGCCACCTCATCGCCCCATCCCAGTCCAGCCTCTGCCTCCCCTGATTCCCATGTCTCCCATGACTCCCTTGCCTCCCATGACTCCTTTGAGTCCTACAGGGCGAGCCAATCGTCCCCAGACGACTCGCAACTCCCACCTCCGACATCCGACATCGCACAACCGACATCGACCCCCTTGCTCTACCATCCCCTCCCATGTCCACCCTCACCCCCGACCGTCTCTCCCTCCTCCGCGCCCTCTCCATCCAGCACCCCACCGCCGACTCCGCCATCGCCGAGGCCGCCGGTCTCCGAGCCCGCCTCTCCCTCCCCAAGGGCGTCGTCCACGTCATCTCCGACGTCCACGGCGAGGACGCCAAGCTCCGCCACGTCATCAACAACGCCTCTGGTGCGCTCCGCACGCTCGTGGAGGACACCCTCAAGGGTCGCCTCTCTGACCAGGAACGCGCCCGCTTCCTCGCGATCCTCTACTACCCGCGCGAGGCCGTCGCCAAGTTCGCCAAGGAGATCGTCGAATCCGGCCGGCGCGTGGAGTGGGTCCAGCAGACGCTCATCCTCCAATTCGAAATTGTCCGCAAGCTCCGCCAGAACTACCGCCGCAACGTCTACGAGATGCTCGTCCACGCCGAGCTGCGTGAACTCTTCTTAGAGCTCGGCTCCGGCCTCCGCCCCGATTACGTCAAAGAGATGATCGCCGGCCTCGCGCGCCACGACCGCGATTGGGGCGCCGTGCGCGCCGCCTCGCGCCTCATCCGCAACCTCTCCGTCGCCGAGCTCCTCGTCGCCGGCGACCTGGGCGACCGCGGCCCGCGCATCGACAAGGTCATCGACATCCTCATGCGTCAGCCCCGCGCCCGCATGCTCTGGGGCAACCATGACATGATCTGGATCGGCGCCATGCTCGGGCACGAGCCCTGCCTGCTCACCACCCTCCGCTTCAGCGCCCGCTACCGGCGCGCCGCCCAGCTCGAGGAGGGCTACGGCATCCTCACGACGCCCCTGGAAAAACTGGTGCGCACGAAGTACGCCGACGACCCCGCCGAGCGCTTCGTCCCCAAGGGCTGGGGCCACCGCGACGAGCTCACCGTCGCCCGCATGCAGAAGGCCCTCGCCATCATGCAGTTCAAGGCCGAGGGCAGGATGCTCGAGCGCCACCCCGAGTGGGGCCTCGACCACCGCCGCCTGCTCCATCGCATCGACCTCAAGCGCGGCGTCATCACCCTCGGCACGAAGGAGTACGAGCTTCTCGACAAGAACTTCCCCACCATCAACCCCGAGGACCCCTACGCCTACTCCCCCGAGGAGCAGGAGTGCCTCAACCGCATCAAGACCTCATTCGTCAACTCCCGCAAGCTCCGCGAGCACATGGAGTGGATCGTCCGCCACGGCGGCATGTGGGCCCGCTACGACGAAGCCCTCATCTTCCACGCCTGCGTCCCCGTTGACGCCGAGGGCGTTCCGCTCTCGCTCCGTGTCGACGGGCGCGAAGTCGCCGGGCGCGAGCTGATGGACGCGCTTGGCTCGGTCGTCCGGCGCGCGGTCCGCAAGCGCTGGTACGGCCAGGACAACGACGGCGATTGGCTCTGGTACCTCTGGGGCGGCCCCCGCTCACCCCTCTTCGGCAAGGACAAGCTCGCCACCTTCGAGACCTACTTCATCGCCGACAAGGACACCCACAAGGAGCACAAGAACCCCTACTTCGACCTCATCCACGACGCCGCGTTCGTGAAGCGCATCGGGCGCGAGTTCGGCTGCGGGGAGGACGTCCTCATCGTCAACGGCCACGTCCCCGTCAAGATCGAGAAGGGCGAGCAGCCCGTGAAGCGCGGCGGCAACGCCGTCACCATCGACGGCGCCTTCAGCGAGGCTTACGGCGACCGCGGCTACACCCTCGTCCTCAAGCCCGACCGCATCGAGCTCGCCGAGCACTGCCCATTCAGCTCCGTCGACGCCGTGATCGACTCGGGCGCCGACATTGTCCCCAAGGTCACCACCATCCGCGAGTTCGGCCGCACCCGCACCGTCGCCGAGACCGACGAAGGCCGAGACATACAGCGCCGCATCGATGACCTCGAGTTCCTCGTCCGCGCCTACCAGGAAGGCATCGTCCGCGAACGCGACTGACCGCTCTTTGACATCCCCGAAAGCCGATCAGATCTCCAGCAGCAGCCGCTGCGGGTCCTCGATGGCGTTCTTGATCCGCACCAGGAACTGCACGGCCTCCGCGCCGTCGATGATCCGGTGGTCGTACGAGAGCGCGAGGTACATCATCGGCCGGATGGCGACCTGGCCGCTGCCCGCCGGGTACTCGACGGCGCGGCTCTTGATCGCGTGCATGCCGAGGATGGCCGACTGCGGCGGGTTGAGGATCGGCGTGCTCATCAGCGAGCCGAAGATGCCGCCGTTGGTGATCGTGAAGGTGCCGCCCTGCATGTCCTCAAGGGCGAGCTTGCCGTCCTTGGCGCGGGTCGCGAGTTCCTTGATGCCCGACTCAACGCCGGCAAACGAGAGCTTCTCGCAGCTGCGCAGCACGGGAACGACGAGCCCCTTGGGCGTGGACACGGCAACCGCGATGTCGCAGTAGTCGTGCTTCTCGATCGCCGGGTTGCCGTCCTCCTCCACAATGTACGCGTTGACCATCGGGAACGCCTTGAGGGCGTTGGCGGCGGCCTTGACGAAGAAGGACATGAAGCCCAGGCCAATGCCGTGCTTCTTCTCGAAGTCTTCTTTGTACTGCTTGCGGAGCTCCATCACCGCGGTCATGTCCACCTCGTTGAAGGTGGTGAGCATGGCGGCCGTGTGCTGGGCCTGAACGAGGCGTGCGGCGATCCGCTGGCGGAGCGGCGTCATCCGCTCGCGGGTCGAGCCCTGGCGCGGGCCCGCGGCCGGCGCGGGAGTGGCCTGCGGACGGGGCGCGACGGCCGGCGCGGCCGCGCCGATCGCGGAGCCGTTCTTACCGGCGTTGACGTAGTTCAGCACGTCCTGCTCGCGGATCCGCTGGCCGTGCGGGACGGTGATCTTGGAGAGGTCCACATTGTGCTCGGCCGCAAGTTTGCGGGCGAGCGGCGTGGCGCGGACGTCCTCATGTTCGGCCACGGCGGTGGCGGTCGAGGCGGGCACGCTAGTGGCGGGCTTTGGTTCGGCGTTCACAGCGGCTGCGGCGGGGGCCGACTTCGCCGCGGCGGGTGCGCCGCCCTCGGCAATGCGGGCGACCACGGCGCCAACGTTGACGGTGTCGCCTTCCTTCGCAAGCGTCTGGAGCGTGCCCGACGCGGGGGCGCGGACCTCGCCGGTGACCTTGTCGGTCTCGAGCTCCATGACGATGTCGTCGGTGTTGACGAAGTCGCCGTCCTTCTTGACCCAGCGCTGCACAACGCCGCTGGTGACGGACTCGCCAAAGGCCGGGATCACGATGTCAACCGCCATGAGTTCTCTTCCTGAGTGTGTCTGACAAGATTATCGGCGCGCGGGCTCCGCGACCTGTGGCTTGGCCGGTGCAGGGACCTTCTCGGCAGGGGCGTCGGCCTTCTTGGACGGGCCGATGGCCGCGGCGATGACCGCCTCCTGCTGGATGTAGTCGGCCTTTTTGCTGCCCACGGCCGGGGTCGCGCTGGTGTCGCGTCCGATGTAGGGCAGGTCGATGCCAAGCTCGGTCTTGAACTGGTCGGCGACGAACAGGTACGCGCCGGCGTTCCGCGGCTCTTCCTGCACGTAAACGACCTCGGCCTTCTTGGGGTACTTCGCGAGCGTCTCCTTCACCATCTGCGTGTGGAAGGGGTAGAGCTGCTCGAGGCGGAGGATCGCGACGTCGGTGCGGCCGGTCGCCTTGCGGCGTTCGGAGAGCTCGTGGAAAACCTTGCCCGAGCAGATAATCACGCGAGTGACTCGAGAGCGGTCCAGGCCGTTCTTCGCGTCGAACGCCGGGTCGTCAAGCACCTCCCTGAACGTTCCGGTGGTGAACTCGTCGATGTGGCTCGTCGGCGTGCGCAGGTACTTCTTGGGCGCGGCGACGATCAGGGGCTTCCTGAAGTTGCGCTTGACCTGCCGGCGGAGCATGTGGAAGTGCTGCGCGGCGGTGGTCGGGTTGCACACCTGCATGTTGTCGTCGCCGCAGAGCGAGAGGAACCGCTCGATGCGGGCCGAGGAATGCTCGGGGCCCGCGCCCTCGTAGCCGTGCGGGAGGAGCATGACCAGCCCCGACCAGCGGTTCCACTTGATCTCACTGCTGGCGATGAACTGGTCGATGATGACCTGAGCGCCGTTGTCAAAGTCGCCGAACTGGGCCTCCCACAGCACGAGCATGTTGGGGTCGGCGAGCGAGTAGCCGTAATCGAAGCCGAGCACGGAGAACTCGCTGAGCGGCGAGTCATAGACGCAGAACCGGGCCTGCTTGCCGTCCTTCCACTCGCCGGGGTTGGCGACCTCGCGCATGTTATTGAGCGGGACGTAGGGCTGGCTGGAGCTGAAGTCGCGGAACACGGCGTGCCGCTGCGAGAACGTGCCGCGCCGGCAGTCCTGGCCGCTGAGGCGGACGGGCGTGCCCTCCAGGAGCAGCGTGCCGAAGGCGAGCAGCTCGGCGTCGGCGTGGCTGACCATGCCGTTCTTGGGGAGCTCGGCGCGCTCGGTGAGGAGCTTCTTGAGCTTGGGGTTGAGGTTGAAGGTCTCGGGCACGCGGCCGAGCGCGTTGCAGACCTCGGTGAGCACCTGCATGCTGACGCCGGTCTTCGCGGGCGTGTGCGAGTAATCGCCGGTGATGCCCTTCCAGCGGTCGTTGCCGGGGTCGATCACGGGGACGGTGGGCTCGCGGCGGGCGGAGGCGAGGGCCTTCTCGAGCGTGGCCTTGAGCGCCTCGTTCTTCGCGTCAAAGTCCTGCTGGGTGAGCACGCCCTCTTTGATGAGCTTGGCCGCGTAGGTCTGGGCCGTGGGCGTCTTGGCCTTGATGAGCGAGGCGAGGATGGGCTGGGTGTAGGACTGCTCGTCGCTCTCGTTGTGGCCGTACTTGCGGTAGCACCACAGGTCGATGAAGACGTCCTTCTTGAACTGCTGGCGGTACGCGGCCGCGAGGCGAGCCACAAACGCGCACGCCTCGGGGTCCTCGCCGTTGACGTGGAACACGGGGCACTCGATGCCCTTGGTGATGTCGGTGGGGTATGGCGTAGAGCGGTCGTCCTCGGGGAGGGTGGTGAAGGCGATGAGGTTGTTGATGACGAGGTGGATACAACCGCCGACGGTGTAGCCCTCGATCTGGGACATGTTGAGGCATTCCCAGACGACGCCCTGGCCGATGACGGCGCCGTCGCCGTGGAGGAGCATGGGGACGACGCGGGTGCGCTGGGTGTCGTTGCGGAGGCGCTGCTTGGCGCGGGTGCGGCCGAGGACCACGGGGTTCACGGCCTCGAGGTGGCTGGGGTTGCTGGCCATCGCCATGCGGACGGACTTGCCGTTGGCGAGCTTGCGGGTGATGGAGTAGCCACGGTGGTACTTGACGTCGCCGCCGCCGTCGAGGTAGCCGTGGTCCCAGTTGTCCTCGAACTCGGTGAAGAGCTGCTCGTAGGTCTTGCCCATCACGGTGTTGAGGACGTTGACGCGCCCGCGGTGGGCCATGCCAAGGACGACTTCCTCGGCGTTCAGGTCGGTGAGGTGCTCGATGGCCATCTCGAGCGTGGGGATGGTCGAGGTGCCGCCCTCGAGGCTGAACCACTTCATGCCCTGACCGTACTTGATGCCCACGAAGGTCTCGAAGGCCTGCGACGCGGCGAGGTGGTTGAGGATCGCGAGCTTGTGCTCGCGGGAGAACTCGGTGCGGCCCTTGACGCGCTCGAAGCGCTCGCGGAACCAGGCGCGCTCCTCGGCGTTGTTGATGTGCATGAACTCCACGCCAATGGTGGAGCAGTAGGTCGCCTCGAGGTACTCGATGGTCTGGCGGAGGGTCGCTCCGGGGGCGAGGCCGCTGACGCCGGAGTTGGCGGGGCGGTCGAGGTCGGCGTCGGAGAGGCCGTGGTAGGCGAGGGAGAGCTCGGGCGGGCGGGTGCGCTCGCGGTCGAAGGGGTCGAGCTTCGCGGCCAGGTGGGCGCGGGTGCGGTAGGCGGTAACGAGGGAGTCGACGGAGCGCTGGAAGGTGGTGTCGCCAGAGGTGGCGGCTACGCCGCCTACGTCGGCTCGGAGAGCCGACCCACCCAGTGCCAGGTCGAAGCCCTGGAAGAAGGCGGCGAGGTCGGGGGAGACGGAGCCGGGATCGGCCTTGAAACGGGCGTACTCGGCATCGAGAAACTCGGCGTTCCAGCCGTTGACGGCGGGGGAGACAGCGCGGGGTTGGGCGGGGTTCTGGCCGTGCCTCATGGCGGTTCCTGTGACGGCGCGGAGGGGGCGAGCGGGTACGAACAGAGACCGTCCACCCAGCCCCAAAGCGGCGTTGGTGATGGTAGGCAGGGGAGGCTATCGGTCAGTCAGGGCAGGCGGCTGAGGCTCGGATTGAAAAGGGCGTCAGGCGGATGTGCGGAAGTTGAATCGGAAGAGCGGGTCGAACTTGAAGCCGTCGGCGGCGGACCATGAGAGGCAGGGTTTTGAAGCTTCAGAGACCCTGGCGACGGCTCTCGAGCAGGTCTCTGTCGCATTGTTGAAGCCGACATCTCCCTTGAGCCAGACGTTGACGGTCTGGGGACCCTGCCAAACCGGCGCGGGACCCGCGAAAGCAGGATGGCCGCGGAGATGGACGGGGACTGGAGCAGATAGAGGGACGTTTCTAGCGACGAGGCAGTCGGGGAAGAACGCGATTCGATCTGGGCGGAGCTCGGGAGAGTAGATTCGGACTTCCAACGAAGCCTTCGAGCCCTCAGTCAGTTCGAGCGCGGTCGGCAAGCTCCACAGGAACTCGTAGGTGCTCAGGGGCTGGCCGCGCTCACCCGCCGCGGTCTGCGGGTCGGCCAGATAGAGCATCGTGCGGATGGGATGAAGGAGCACCTTCCTCAGGATGGGCTTGCACCATTGACCAGTGCTGGAGATAAAAGTTGCCGATTCGGGGAGGAAGGTGGTGTGCTTCTCGAAAGCATCACGAAGGCCCTGCTTGAACCTGGACGCGGAAAAGTTAGGCGCGAAAGTGATGGGCTTGCCGTCCTTGTTCCGCCCGAGCACGTCTCCGGTCCAACGGTGCTCATGGAGGTGCGGCCACAAGTGGGCCCGATGGAGGAGATTTTTTGCGCGACGGTGTCGATCGTGACGCGTTGAACATTGTCGCCGCGCAGAACCTTCGCAAGCGTCTGCACGTCGAGTTCGAAGAACCGTGCGCATGCGCTCTCTGTGCGAAGGTTCTTGTACTCACGGAGCGCATGAACCTCCTGGATCAACGTCTGGTCTGCCTTCGGCATCGGGGGCCCCCTGCTGAATGAGCGGGGAGCGTAACAGCTTGTCAAAGATTTCGCATTGGCAACCAGAGAAACAGGAAGACTTGGATGCGCACAAAGTATCTGCAAATAAAGGCTTGCGTCACTCCGACCGTCCGTGCTATTCCGTTCATGAGTGGAACATGAGCACGCGTGTGCTTCGTGCTTCAGCAGTTGGGAGCTTCGGCTCCCGCCACGCGAGGAACAGACGCGTGGGCAGCTCCGGGAGGTAGCCATGGTTGGTAGTGCCCCGAATCGTGATGTGTTCAGCTCGAAGGTGACCAAGACGGGCCGGAAGCACCCGCTCATGGGCGCGGAGTACCGGTTCAATCTCCACACGGTGGGCCGCACCGAGGACCACGTCGGAAGCCAGACGATCTGCAAGCTGCTCCTCCAGCAGTTCGCGCAGGACCGGCGGATCCAGGTGCTGAGCCCGGTGATTCCGGTCCGCGGAGACACGATCGAAGTCCTCGTCGCCTCCGAGCGGCCGATCGATGAAATCGAGTTCGAGGTCGGGCGTTTCTGCTCGATGGCCTCCGAACTCACCACGATGGACACGACGAGCGACTTCCACTACTTCATGAACAACGCGATCACTATGTGCAAAACCGACCGAAAGTCCACCGTGCTCGGCTGGATCGAGATGGCGCAGCGCTCGATGGTCGCATTCCTGGACGTGCAGCTGCAGGCTCAGATTTTCCCGCTCGGGTTCGCTTCACTGGAGGCACAGCGGGCGCGTGGGCTGGCGGAGAAGAAGGCGAACCTGCTGGCCTACCTGACGAAGTAGGCCGATGGCCTACGGAACGAGGGCGTCGTGCGCAGGCACGACGCCTTGTTTTTTTGAACCCGGCTTCCCACGTGGCCCAGTGAGTCGGCAACCGCTGCCGTGGTCTTTCTCCGGGCGAGCACGCGTAATCGAACGAGGTAGGATGCGGTGATGAGTGATGCGCCGGGAGGTCGTGTGCTGGAGGGAGTGACGCCGCGGGGGTGGGTGTGGGGGATTGGCGCGGGGTTGATGGTGCTGGCGGTGGTGGCGTTCTGGCCGGCGTTCTTTGGGGAGTGGCTGTCGTGGGACGATGCTCAGAATTTTGTGATGAATGAGCGGTGGCGCGGGCTGGGGGTCGAGAACCTGAAGTGGATGTGGACGACGTACTGGTTGGGGCACTATCAGCCGGTGACGTGGATGACGTTCGGTGCGCAGTGGTATGTGTCGGGGTCAAACCCGATGGGGTACCACGCGTTCAACATCGTGGTGCATGGAGTGAACGGCGTGCTGCTGTTCCTGGCGGCGCGGCGGCTGCTGGCGGTGGGCTTCCCGGGCGAGCAATGGACTGAGGGCGGGGGCGGGTACTCGAAGGTGGTGACGGTGGCGGCGGTGCTGGGGGCGGTGCTGTTCCTGGTGCACCCGCTGCGGGTGGAGCCGGTGGCGTGGATCACGGAGCGGCGGGATGTGCTGAGCACGGCGTTCCTGCTGGGGGCGCTGCTGGCGTACCTGCGGGCGGTGGAGGCTCAGGGCGCTGGGGTGCGGGATGGGCGGTGGTACTGGGCGGCGGTGGTGCTGGCGCTCTTGAGCTGCGCGAGCAAGGCGTGGGGGATGAGCTTCTTTGTGGTGCTGATGGCGGTGGACATGATGCCCCTGCGGCGGGTGACCACGCTCGCCGGGTGGTTCACGCGGGATGGGCTGCGGGTGCTGGTGCAGAAGGCGCCGTTCGCGGTGATCGGGCTGGCGACGGCGGTGCTGGCGTCGCGGGCCCAGGCGGTCGCGCACGCGGCGAAGCCGCTGGAGGAGTACGGCGTCGTGAGCCGCGTGGTGCAGGCGTGCTACGGGCTGTGGTTCTATGTGAAGCAGACGGTGGCGCCGAGCACGCACTCGCCGCTGTACGAGATCCCGCTGGAGCTGGACCCGCTGGCGCTGCGGTTTGTGCTGTCGTACGTGTTCGTGGTGGTGCTGGCGGGCGCGGCGGTGTGGTGCTGGAAGCGGGCGCGGGGCGTAACCGTGGCGATTGCGCTGTACGTGCTGCTGATCAGCCCGGTGCTGGGCGTCCTGCAGAGCGGGGACCAGTTCGTCGCGGACCGGTACAGCTACCTGGCGACGATTCCATTCGCGGTGCTGCTGGGGGCAGGCGTGGTGGTGCTGCTGCGGCGCCAGGAGGCGAAGGGGGCCGAGGAGCTGCGGAAGGCGGGGCTGCTGGTGGGCGCGGTCGCGGCAGTGGCGACGGGGGCGATGGTGTTCGCGAGCCGGGCGCAGAGCCGCGTGTGGAGGGATAGCTTGACGCTGTGGACGTACGCGGCGCAGGTGACGCCCACGGCGTTTGTGCTGTGCAACTGGGCTGAGCACTTCAAGCACGAGGATCCGGTGCTGGCGCGGTCGGTGGTGAAACGTGCGACGGAGAACTTCCCGACGAGCGGGCGGGCGTGGTGGGAGTACGCGGCGCTGTCGCGGGCGGCTGGCGATCTGCACGAGGCGGCGCGGGCGTATGGGGAGGGGGCCAAGTGGCTGAACCCCGCGTGGGCGGCGTGGATGGAGCTGGGTCTGGTGCTGCGGGAGCAGGGGCGGCTGGAGGAGGCGCAGCGGGCGCTGGAGGCCGCGGTGGCGGACAATGAGGGCGCCGGTATGCGGTCGCGGGGGGCGCCGCACCTGAACCTGGCGCGGGTGCTGCTGGAGCGCGGAGATCGGGCGGGGGCGGTGGCGCAGCTGAAGAAGGCGGCGGGGCACCGGGATGTGCGGGGGGAGGCGGAGCGGATGCTGGTGGAGGTTGGGGAGTGAGGGGAAGTCGGAAGTGGGAAGTCGGAGGTCGGGAGGAAGGCACATAGCGATGAAGACGTCGCTATGGCACGCGAGAAGGCGCTGGGGCACGCATGGCACGTGGAGCGGGTATGGGTGAGCGTCGATGGTTGCTGGGCGTGTGCGCGGCGCTGGTGGCGCTGGTGATGGTCGCGTTCTGGCCGGCGGTGTCGGCGTTCTATGTGTCGTGGGATGACCGGCAAAACTTCGTGACCAACCCGATGTGGTGGGGGTTGAGCGGGGAGAACGTGCGGTGGATGCTCACCACGTTCCACATGGGGCACTGGCACCCGTTGACGTGGCTGAGCTTCGGGCTGCAGTACGAGCTGATCGGCGGCGACCCGGGGGCGTCGCACGCGGTGAACATCGGGCTGCACGCGCTGAACAGCGTGCTGTTCTTTCTCGTGGTGCGGCGGGTGCTGGGGATGGTGACGGAAGAGGGGGCGGGTGGCGGGCTGTCGAGGCTGGGTGTGGTTGCGGCGGGGCTGGGGGCGGCGTACTTCGCGGTGCACCCGCTGCGGGTGGAGTCGGTGGCGTGGGCGACGGAGCGGCGCGACCTGCTGAGCACGGCCCTGCTGCTGGGGTCGCTGCTGGCGTACCTGCGGGCGGTGGGTGAGGGTGAGGGTGGGAGTTCGGGTGTGCGGGATCGGCGGTGGTACTGGGCGGCGGTGGTGCTGCTGGCCCTGAGCTGCGCCAGTAAGGCGTGGGGGATGAGCTTCTTCGTGGTGCTGATGCTGCTGGACGTGTACCCCTTGCGGCGGGTGGAGGGGGTGCGCGGGTGGTTCACGCGTGCCGGGCTGCGCGTTGCGGTCGAGAAGCTGCCGTTCGCGGCGATCGGGGTGGCGACGGCGGTGGTCGCGTCAAAGGCGCAAAGCGCGGGGATGGCGACTAAGACGCTGGCGGAGTGGGGCCTTGTCGAGCGGGCGGTGCAGGCGTGCTATGGGCTGATGTTCTACCTGCGGCAGTCGGTGGCGCCGTCAGGGCACTCGCCGCTGTACGAGCTGCCGGTGAGCGTGGACCCGCTGGAGGGGCGGTACGTCGCGGGGTACGTGGTGGTGCTGGCGCTGGTGGTTGTTGGCCTGATGATGTGGCGGCGGGCCCGGGGGGTGACGGTCGGGCTGCTTATCTACCTGGTGCTGGTGAGCCCGGTGCTGGGGGTGCTGCAGAGCGGGTACCAGTTCGTGGCGGACCGGTACAGCTACCTGGCGACGATGCCGCTGGCGGTAGGGCTGGCGTGGGCGGCGGTGTGGGTCGTGCGGCGTGCGGAAGCGCGGCGCGGGGCTGAGGGGGGGTGCTTGCGTTGAAGCTGGGGTGCGCGGCGGGCGCGGTGCTGGTTGCGTCGCTGGTGGTGCTGTCACGGGCGCAGACGCGGGTTTGGCACGACAGCCGGACGCTGTGGGAGCATGCGGCGGAGGTGACACCGACGCCCATGGTGCTGTGGTTTCTGGGGCTCGAGTTGAAGGCCGAGGACCCGCAGCACGCGGCGGAACTGTTCCGGCGGGCGGCGGAGTTGAACCCTGATTACGGGAACGCGTGGTACGAGTACGGGAAGCTGGCGCACGCGGCGGGGGCGCTCTCGGAGGCGGAGGGGGCGTACACGCGGGCGGTGGAGTGCATGGAGCAGCCGTACGTGGCGCGGGTGGACCTTGGGGTGCTGTACTTCATGACGGGGCGGCGTGAGGAGGGGGTGCGCGAGCTGCGCACGGCGGTGGATGAGGTGGAGCGCGGGGGCGCGGCGGACCGGCAGGGGCGGCCGCACATGGCGCTGGGGATGGTGCTGCTGGAGATGGGACGGCGGGCGGAGGGGGTCGAGTGGATCCGGAAGGCCGCGGGGTTTGGAGATATGAAGGAGGCGGCGGAGCGGAAGCTGAGGGAGCTGGGGGAGTGAGGGTTGGGATGTCGGATGTCGAATGTGGGATGTGGGATGTTGGAGCGAAGGCGCATAGCGACGAAGACGTCGCCATGGCACGCAGGAGTTGCCATGGCACGCGGGAGTCGCCATGGTACCGGGGAGTAGGATGCGGGCATGAGTGAGCAGGGTGTGCTTGTGGGCGCGGCGTCGGGGCGGTGGGTGCTGGGGGTGTGCGCTGGCCTGGTGGCACTGGTCGTCGCGGCGTTCTGGCCGGCGTTCAACGCGCTGTATGTGTCGTGGGACGACATGCAGAACTTCGTTGACAACCAGATGTGGTGGGGCCTGAGCGGCGAGAACGTGCGGTGGATGCTGACGAATCGGCTGCTGGGGCACTACACGCCCCTGACGTGGCTGAGCTTCGGGTTGCAGTACGAGCTGTGGGGCGGGGCGCCGGGGGTGTCGCACGCGGTGAATATCGCCATGCACGCGGTGAACGCGGTGCTGTTCTTTTTCGTGTCGCGGCGGGTGCTGGGGATGCTGGGGGGGATCGGTGGTGAGGTGCGCGTGGGGGCGGGCGAGAGCGCGGGGGCGGCTCGCGAGTACTCGAAGCTGGTCACGCTGGCGGCGTGGCTGAGCGCGGCGTTCTTCGCGGTGCACCCGCTGCGGGTGGAGTCGGTGGCGTGGGTGACGGAGCGGCGGGACGTGCTGAGCACGACCTTCCTGCTGGCGGGGCTGCTGGCGTACTTCCGCGCGGTTGCGGTTGGGAGTGCGCGGGTGCGGGACTGGAAGTGGTACTGGGGGGCCGTGGTGCTGGTCTTTCTGAGCTGCGCGAGCAAGGCGTGGGGGATGAGCTTCTTCGTGGTGCTGATTGCGCTGGACATGTACCCGCTGCGGCGGGTGGCGGGGGTGCGCGGGTGGTTCACGCGGGATGGGCTGCGCGTGGTCGCGGAGAAGGTCCCGTTCATGGTGATCGGGGTGGTGACGGCGGTGGTGGCGTCGCGGGCGGTGCGGGAGGTGCTGGCCGCGAAGACGCTGGAGGATTGGAGTGTTGGCGACCGGTTCGTGCAGGCGTGCTACGGACTGATGTTCTATGTGAAGCAGACCGTGGCGCCGGCGGTGCACTCGCCGCTCTATGAGCTTCCGGCGGAGCTGAACCCGTGGGAGGGGCGGTTTCTCGCGGCGTACGTGGTGGTGGCGGCGATGGTGGCGGCGGCGGTGTGGGGGTGGGTCAGCGGGCGAGCGCGGGGCGTGGCGGTGGCGCTGTTCATCTACCTGGTGCAGGTGAGCCCGGTGCTCGGTGTGCTGCAGAGCGGGGACCAGATGGTGGCGGACCGGTACAGCTACCTGGCGACGATGCCGTTCGCGCTGATGCTGGGGTACGGCGCGGTGCAGCTGGTGCGGCGTGCGGAGCTGCGCGGCGGCGGGGAGGCGGGGCTGAAGGCGGCGCGGCTGGCGGGGTTCGTAGGGGCGTGCGTGACGGCGGGGCTGGTAGCGGCGAGCTATGCGCAGACGACGGTGTGGAAGGACTCGAAGTCGCTGTGGAGCTATGCCGCGCAGGTGACGCCGACGTACCGGGTGCTGGGGTATTACGCGGTGACGGTGCAGTCGAGCGACCCGGACCTGGCGATCGAGCTGTACAAGGGGGCGGTGGAGGCGAACCCGAAGGATGGGCGGTCGTGGTATGCGATGGCCAACCTGCTGCGCGACCGCGGGGATGTGAGGGAGGCGGAGAAGGCGTACCTCGCGGCGGCGGAGACGATGGCGCAGCCGTATGTGGCGCGGCAGAACCTGGCGATCATGTACTTCGGGCAGGGGCGGCGCGAGGAGGGAATGCGGCAGATCGAGATGGCGGTGGCGAGCGTGGAAGACCCAAGGGTGCCGATCAAGGACGGCGGGCCGTACATGGTGTACGCGCTGGCGCTGATTGATGCGGGACGCAAGGAGGAGGCGGCGGCGGTGCTGCGGAAGGCGCTCGCGTATGAGGAGGTGAGGGGGGCGGCGGGGGCGAAGCTGCGGGAGCTGGGAGAAGACTAACCACAGAGGCACAGAGGCGCAGAGGGTGCACAGAGGAGAACTTGGGATTGAGAATCAAGCGCTTGATCCGTTGACTGACAAGATCATCGGGGGAGCGATTGCTGCGCATCGGGCGCTCGGGCCGGGGCTGCTGGAGTCGGCGTATGAGCAGTGCCTTGGTCTTGAGTTGACGGCACTGTGGGCTGAGCTTTCGTCGGCAGGTTGAGCTGCTTGCTCCGATTCACGAAGCGCAGCTGCTGACATACCTCCGGCTCTCGAAGATGAGGACAGGACTTCTTCTCAACTTCCACGGCGCGACACTGAAGGAAGGGATCAAACGCATCGCCCTCGAACGGTCCAAAGGTCTTCTCTGTGCACCCTCTGCGCCTCTGTGCCTCTGTGGTGAACGTCTTTCACCCGAAGCGGCCGGTGACGTAGTCCTCGGTCTCGGGGAGGTGCGGGGTCTGGAAGACCTCGCGGGTGGGGCCGTATTCGACGAGGCGGCCGAGGTACATGAAGGCGGTGTAGGTGGAGACGCGGGCGGCCTGCTGCATGTTGTGGGTGACGATCAGCACGGTGTAGCGCGATGAGATCTCAAGGATGAGCTCCTCGATCTTGAGGGTGGCGACAGGGTCGAGTGCGGAGCAGGGCTCGTCCAGGAGCAGCACCTCGGGGTCGGCGACGATGGCGCGGGCGATGCAGAGGCGCTGCTGCTGGCCGCCGGACATGCCCAGGGCGGAGTCCTTGAGGCGGTCTTTGACCTCGTCCCAGAGGGCCGCGGCGCGGAGGGAGCGCTCGCAGGATTCTTCGAGCACGGACTTGCGGCGCTCGCCGTCGATGCGGAGGGGGTAGACCACGTTCTCGAAGATGGACATCGGGAACGGGTTGGGCTTCTGGAAGACCATGCCCAGGCGCTTGCGGAGGTCGATGACGTCGACGTGGTGGGCGTAAAGGTCGTCCTGGTTGAGGAGGATGGAGCCCTGGTAGCGGACGCCGTCGACGAGGTCGTTCAGGCGGTTGACTGAGCGGAGGAGGGTCGACTTGCCGCAGCCGGAGGGGCCGATGAGGGCCGTGACCTTGCCGGAGGGGATGCGCATGTCGACGTCGAAGAGGGCTTGCTTGGGGCCGTACCAGAGGTTGAACTTGTTCATCTCCAGGACGGTGGACTCGGCCTCAAGGGCCGGGGAGATGAACGGGGTGCTGGGCTGGCCGGCGCGGATGGCGTTGATCACGCGGTATTCGCGCTGAGGGCGGTGGTCGCCGCCGGGGCGGCTGACTTGGACGGGCTTGGTCTCGATGGTGGGCATAGGTGGGATCACACGCTGGCGTTGATGACCTTCGCCCGCAGGCGGGAACGGATGATGATTGCCGTGAGATTCAGCGCGAGCACGATCAGAATCAGCAGGAGCGTGGTGGTCCAGAGCAGCGGGGTGGAGGCCTTGGAGTCGGGGCTTTGGAAACCCAGGTCGAAGATGTGGAAGCCCAGGTGCATGAAGCTGCGCTCGGCGTGGATGAAGGGGAACTCCGAGTCGATAGGGAGCTCGGGGGCGGACTTGACGGCGCCGACCAGCATGAGCGGGGCGACCTCGCCGGCGCCCCGGGCCATGGCGAGGATGGCGCCGGTCATAATGCCCGGGAGGGCCTGGGGGAGAACGATGCGGCGGACCGTCTGCCACTTGGAGGCGCCGGCGCCGTACGAGCCCTCGCGGACCGAGCGCGGCACCGCGGCGATGGCCTCTTCCGTGGCGACGATGACGACGGGAAGAGTGAGCAGGGCGAGGGTGAGCGAGGCCCAGAGGATGCCGCGGGCGTTGAAGGTGGAGGTGGGGAGTTTTTCGCGGAAGAAGCCGCCGAAGTAGGGCGTGGTCCAGATGGCCCAGATGGCAAGGATGAGGGCCGCGAGCCAGCCCAGGCCGATGAGGGCCTGCACGCGGGTGCGGGTCCTGGGATTGGGGATGCCCTTGGCGTACACGGCGAGGGCGAGGGCGAGAGAGACGAGGACGGCGCAGGCGATGATCCCCCACCACCACGGCGTTGCGGGCGTGGGTGAGGAGGGGCCGGTGTCGATATACGCGCCGAGCGAGTACGCGAAGAAGCCAAGGCCGAAGATGCCGTAGACCACGGAGGGAACACCGGCGAGGTTGTTCACCGCGATGCGGATGAGCGAGACGAGCGGGCCCTGGCGGGCGTACTCGCGGAGGTAGAGCGCGGCCACCACGCCCAGGGGGACCACGGCGACCGCGAGCAGGATGGTGAGCGTGACGGTGCCGACGATGACGGGGAAGACGCCGCCCTCGGTGTTCTGGGCGCGGGGCTTCGCGGAGAGGAACTCCCACCAGCGTGAGAAGTAGACGCCGAGCTTGTCGGAAGTGGAGAGGGCGTTAGGCTGGACGGCGCGGACGATCTGCGAGACCTGGAGCGGGTCGTCGGGGGCGGACTGGCGCGTCGGCGCGATGTGGCCGGTAGTAGGCTCGGTGATGAGGAGGCGGGTGCGGTTGTTCTGCGTGCGCCGGGTGCTGATGTCGGACTGAGTGGCCTGGTACTGCTTCTGGAGGCTGGTGATGCGTGTGGCCGCGTCGTGCTTGATGGCGGCGAGACGCTCGGGGGTCATGGTGTTGGCGCGAGTGGGATTCTCGAGCAGGGCGAACAGGGCCGCAGCGATGGCGAGGGTGAAGAGGGCAGCGCGGGCTCCAGCGCGGAGGGACCGCTGGGTCAGGGACTGGTTGGGCGTAGAGCGGATGCGGCGGGAGGCGAATGCGGCGGCGACGGCGCCGGCGGCGAGGAGGCCGGTGGTGAGCCAGGAGAGCAGGGGCGGGCGCTGGGTGGTGTGCTCGCGGGCCTGGAGCTCGGCCTCCTTCACCTCGAGGCGGAGGTTGTTGATGTCGCGGCTGATGGCGCCGAGCTCGTGCTCGGTGCGGTGTTCGGCGTTGTGTTCAGCGGCAATGATGGCGGGCTGGAGCTCTCGCAACTTTGCGATGGTCGCATGCGGGCCTTCGGCGAGGGTGGTGCGGCTCGTTCCGTCAAGCTCGATGATGGCCTGCGGCTCGCCGAGCCAGATCCCCCAGTCGGTGCGCTCCAAGAGCAGTACGTCGGTCGGGGTGTCGGTGGTGGTGATGTCGGCCGCGTTGATCCAGCGGAAGGGCTGCTGGCCGATGTCGCGGTTACCCACGCGGTAGAGCGTGCGTTTCGCGGCCTCGTCATGGTCGGTGGGGATGCCGAGGACAACCTCGCCGCTGCTGAGCGCGAGCCGGTGCACGGGGCGGGGCCAGAAGGTCTGCGAGCCCTGGACGATGATGAGGGCGAGGATGCCCAGGATCATGACCACGGCGATAACGAGGGCGGATCCCATGACCCAGATGGCGGGCTCGCCGTGGGCGGCGGGAAGGGCGGGGCGGCGCTGGTGGTGCGCGCGGGGGCGCTCGCTGGCATTCGGGGGCGGGGATGGGGCGGTGGCGACGGACATTGCGTGTCAGAGCGCAGCGTTGCGCTTGCGGAATCGCTGGCGGACGATCTCGGCGGTGGTGTTGATGGCGAACGTGAGGACGAAGAGGACAAGGCCACAGAGGAAGAGGACGCGGTAGTGGGTGTCGCCGCGGGCGGCCTCGGGAAGCTCCACGGCGATGTTGGCGGCGAGAGTGCGGAGGCCGGAGAAGAGGTTGGCGGAGATCTCGGGGGTATTGCCGGTAGCCATGAGGACGATCATGGTCTCGCCCACGGCGCGCCCCAGGCCGATCATGATGGCGGAGAAGATGCCGCTGGCGGCGGTGGGCAGGACGACGCGCACGGCCGTCTGCCAGGGCGTGGCGCCGACGCCGAGCGAGGCCGAGCGCAGGTGGTTGGGCACGGCGCGGAGGGCGTCCTCGGAGATGGTGTAGATGATGGGGATGACGGCGAAGCCCATGATGACGCCGACGACGAGCGAGTTGCGCTGGCTGTAGGGGCCGAAGATGGAGTCGCGGGGGTCGAGCTTGAGCGTGGTGAGGAACGCGGCGATGACGATGGAGACCGCGACGCCGATGACGAGCGTGAGCGCGTAGCGGATCAGCTCGGCCATGGCGAGGGCGGGGCCGGTGGCGCCGAGGATCTTCTCGAAGCGCTCGCGCGGCACGAGGCGGCCCTGGGCGAGGAAGACGGTCACCATCACCGGCAGCAGCAGGGCGAGCAGCCAGCCGGGGAAGGGGCCGCCGATGGAGCCATCGAGCCAGCGGCGGACGCTCGGCTCGCCCGCGGGGTTTGCACCTGCGACGATGGGCTCGTCCTTCACCTTCACGACCTCGCCGTTGCGGAATGCAAGTCCATCCTGGCGGAGCTTGCGGTCGTCGCTTGGGCTCATGGTGGCGCGGGTGCCGACCCACTTCGGCCACTGGTCGCGCCGGTGCGGTTCGAACGAGCCCTGGGCGAGAAGCACGTCGGTGCGCGTGGGGGCGAAGAGCAGGGACTCGAGCGGGCGGGCGAGGGAGAGGCTGAGGCCGACGGAGGCGAGCAGGGCAACGGCGATCAGTGCCATGCGGGCACGCCGGTTGATGCGGTGGGCCCGCTCGCGGGGGACGAGCTGCCAGAGGTGGGCGAAGAGGCCCAGGAACACGGGCGTAAGGACGATTCCCAGCAGCACGTGCGGCAGCCAGCGGGCCATGAAGGGCGCGACCACCATCGCGGCGATGAAGCCGAGCACGACCGAGGGAAGCGAGGCCATGAGCTCGACCGTGGGCTTCACGGCCTTGCGGAGCTCCTTGTGCATGAACTCGCTGGTGTAGATGGCCGCGAGGACGGCGAGGGGGATTGCGATGAGCATCGCGACCACGGTCGCCTTGAGGGTGCCGAAGATGAGGGGCGTGAGGCTCATCTTGACCTGGGCGCCCTCGCCGCCGGATGAGGATTGATAGATGTACTGCGGCTCGAGCTCCCCCTCGTAAAGCACGGGGCCGAAGAGGGACTTGAGGCTGGCGTCCGCGTGGCCGGGGGTGACGAGCCAGAGCTGGCGGGCCGCGGCGGAGGCGGTGAGCAGGGCGTCGCCCTTGGGGCTGAAGGTGAGCGCGGTTCGTTCCGCCGAGTTGAACGTGGCCACGGTCTTGTGGCTCGTCATGTGGCGGATCGCGCCCTGTCCCTTCTCGTTCACGAAGGCGACAACGCGGTCATGGTTGCTGGCGGCGATGCTGGCGATGGGCGAGTCGGAAGACGTGGAGGCCTCGTCGGACTGCACCAGGCGCACGGCGTCGAAGGCGGCGCTGGTGGGGTCGCGGGCGGGGTGGTACGCGCGGATGTGGCCGCGGTCGTCGCCGACGATGAGGGTCTGGCCGCCGAGGAGCATGGTGGCGGCGGTGATCTGGGTCGCTTGCGCGGCGCTGCCGGCGTTCGGCAGGACCGTTGTGGCCTCGGCTAGCACCACGGTGTCGCCCTGCGGCGCATAGCGCTCCAGCGTGCCGTCCTTCCACAGGGCGAGGATGTGGTTGCCGTCGGCGGTGACGAAGAGGAACGCCGGCGGGCCGCGGGCGGGGGTTGCGAGGGCGAAGTCGGTAGAGGAGACCGTCTCGGTGGGCTCATCGCCGCCCAGGGGCGTGACGGTGGTCACCGTGCCGAAACTGGCGGTGCCGTCCTGCCGCACGGCCACCATGTAGCGGTCGCCGGTGCCGCTGTCGCGGAGGTCGAGGGCAACGATGGGCGGCCTGCCTGCGGCGTCGCCGTCGGCAAGCTCGGCCCGCTTGATGGTGGAGGAGAGGGTGGTGGCGCGCCACTGGCTCTCGCGGGTGCGCTCCACAAGTTTGTTGTCCGCGACGAGCGAGGCCCCCACTGCCAGGGCCTTCATGGGCTCGGTGAGCTCGTCGCCGCCGATGAGCTCGGTCTCGAGTTTGATGGAGCCAAGGTGCAGGGCGCCGTCGGCGGCGGCGAGGGCGGCGGGGCCGTGGGGAGTGAGGATGGCGGCGGTGATGGGCTGACCGCCGGTGAGGGCGATGTGGTGGAAAGGTTGAGCGTTGCCGGCGGGGTCGAGAGCGGTAGCGGTGATTGCGCCCTGCGCGTCAAGGGTGGCGACGGCCTGGTTGTACTCGCCGAGGATGGTGGCGACGGGGCGTTGCCGTCGAGGTGCCTGGAGGGTGTCGAGGTTCGCGGGGGCGAGCTGGACAACCGGGCGCGGCGTGGCGTGCCCGCCCTGGAACAGGGGCATGACCTCCCAGAAGAGGAAGACGCAGATGCCCAGCACGGCCGCGAGAACGGCGATGCCTCCGACGGTGATGCCGGCGTAGGACACGCGGTCCCAGAAGTAGACGGCGGCGGAGGTTGAGCGTTTGCGGGTGGGCAAGCGGGGGTTGGGAGCGCGGCCGTTGGGCTGGGTGTGGTTGGGTGGAGGTTGTGGGGTCGGGGGAGTTTCGCGTGACGGGGGCGGAAAGGGGGGCGGGGAGTGTCAAGAAAGCGCTAAGAAGGGCGCGGGGCGAGCCGGGAATGGCCGGGGCAGGCCTTGGAAACGGCTCGGCGCCCGGGGCATCCAGCGACGTTCGGGACGAGCCCGGAACGACAGTGACGGGTCTTTGGCGATGCGAACGTCGCTGGTGGCACAGAGCGGCTGGCTCACTTCCGTTCGGGGCTCGTAGCGAACGTCATTCGTGTGTTCGGCATCCGCCGCGATCAGAAGTCGCTTCATAGCGACGAAGACGTCGCCATGCACGCGGGAGCACGACCGTCAGAGCACGGTCGTGGCACGGGTTACTTGGGGCGGGTGCGGCCGAAGCGGAGGCCGGTGAGGGGGGCCTGGACGGGCTTGCCGGTGCGGGGGGTGAACTCGGCGGCGAGCTCGGCGGACTGGGCGTCGATCTCGTCGGTGGCGACGTCCTTGACGTTGAGGGTGAAGAAGTAGCCGGGGCCGACGCGGGAGCGGCGCATGGCGGCCTGGGCGGCGGGCTCGTCGATGTGCCAGGTGGCGAGGTCCTTCTTGTCGCGCCCGATGAGGCGGAAGGTGAAGGTGCCGGGGACGGAGAGCGGGACGGGGTGCTGGTCGGCGGAGACGTAGACGGTGATCTCGACGGTGTCGACGTAGCCGTTGGCGTCGGTGTCCAATGGGGGCGTGGCCCAGACGCCCACGCGCGAGGGCTGGATGTTGGCGGGCTGGGAGGGCATGCGGTTCTTGCTGCCGCTGTCGCAGGCGGGGAGGGCGGTCAGCAGCGCGAGGGCGCCTGCGAGAAACGGAAAGCGGAAAGCGGAGGGCGGATAGCGGAGTTGCATGCAGGAGCTTACGGCTGGGGGCGGTTCTCGTGGGAGTTGGGGCTGTTGGCGCGGTCGTTGGTGCGCGGGTGGGACTTGCCGGTGGGGATGAGGACGGAGGGGTCGCGGCGCGGCGGGTTGGTGTCCTCGCCAAGGGCGCCGGGGGAGGTGGCGGGCGCGGAGGCGGAGGTCGGCTCGCCAGTGTTGTACATCTCCTCCTCGAGCATCTCGGCTTCCTTGGCCCGCTTCTGCTTGACTTCCAGGCGGATGCGCTCGAGGTAGTCCTGGATCTTGCTGGGGTCCTCCAGGCGGTCGATCGACTGCTCGGTGACGTCGTGCACGAGGGCCTCGGCCATGCCGGCCTCGCCGGGAATAACGCGGGGGGTGAGGATCACCATCAGCTCGGTCTTGACGTTGCTGTCCTTCCTGGTGCGGAAGGGGATGCCGATGATGGGGATGTCGCCCAGGCCGGGCACGTTGGTGCGGCGCTGGTCCTCGGCGGTCTGGATGAGGCCGCCGATCACGACCGACTGACCGTCCTTGACGTTGACGATGGTGTCCACCGCGGACTTGCGGATGATGGGGGTCGAGACGTCGCTACTGATCTGCGTGACCTTTCCGGAGACCTGCGAGATCTCGGGCTGGATGGCCATGCGGACAAAGCCGTCGGAGTTGATGGTGGGCACGACGTTGAGGATGATGCCCACGTCCTGCCGCTCGACGTTGGCGAAGGAGCTGCCGGTGCTGGAGCGGTCAACACCGTTGACGACGGCGATGTTCTCGCCCACCTGGATCTTGGCGGTCTGGTTGTTGCTGACCATGACCTGAGGGTTACTCAGGACCTCGAGCTTGCCCTGCTCCTCAAGGGAGCGGATGAGGATGCCGAAGTCGGCGGAGGAAACGGAGAGGTTGGGCACGCCCAGGGCGGTGGCGACGCTGGCGCCGGCGGGGGTGGAGCCGATGCGGTAGCCCTCGCCGCCAAAGGGGCCCACCTGCACGTCCATGCCCCAAGTGTCGGTATTGTCGAGGGTGATCTCGGCGAGCAGGACCTGGATCATGACCTGCGGGGGCGAAGCGTCGAGCTCGTCGATGATCGAGAGCACGGTGTTCATGTAGCGCGGGCTGGTCGAGATGACGAGCTTGTTGGACTTCTCGTCGCCGACGACGGTGACCTCTTCCTCCAGGCGGCGGACCAGCGAGCCGCTGAGCTGCGGGCCCAGGGTGGCCCGCTGGGCGTTGCTCTCGTCGCTGAAGTAGCTCTTGAGGGTGGTCTCGATCTCCTTGGCCTTGGCGTTTCGGAGCGAGTACACGCGGCGCTCGCGCTCGTTGGCCTCGATGCTGTCGAGCTCGGTGACGAGCTTCTTGACCAGCTCGATGTAGTCGGCGGTGCCGGAGACGATGAGGGTGTTGGTGCGGGCGTCCACCGCGATAGAGAGCTGCTGCCGCTCGTCCTCGGTGACGGTCACGGCGGTGTCGCCGATGCCGATGGGGCCGCTTGGCCCGCTGGGCACGCCGCCGACGGGGGGCTGGGCGTTGGGGTCGATGGGGGCGTTGGGGTCGGTGGGCGTGGTCGGCTGCTGGCCCAGCGGCACGAGGACGAGGGAGTTGCCCTGCTGGCGGAGGTTGAAGGTGTCGCGGAGCACCTCGGCCATCTGGCGGGCGTCGGCGTTGAGCAGCTTGAAGTACTCGATCTTGCGGGCGCCCGCGGAGGAGGCCTCGATGTCCTCGATCATCTCGGTGAGGAGGGCGACGATGGGCTCGGGAGCGGTGATCCAGATGGAGTTGGTGCGCTGGTCGGCGTTGAGGGTGACCTGGTCCTTGATGGCGCCATCGATGTCGGCCTCGGTGGGCTTGTAGCCGGGGCGAGAGAGCGTGTCGACGAGCCTGTCGCGGAGGAACTGGACCTTCATCGCCTGGCGGCCCTGCGTGCCGGACAGCGGGCGGCCGGCCAGGACGCTCTGCAGCAGCCGCACGACCTCGGGGGCGCTGGCGCTCTTGAGCTCGATCCACTTGATCTGCTGGCGGGCGAGCACCTCGGCGGTATCGAGCTTGTTGACGAGGGCGCGGAGCTCGATCAGGTCCTGCTCGGTGCCCGAGAGCACCACGGCGTTGAGGCGCTCGTTGGGCGTGGCGGAGACGGCGCCCTGGCCGCGCTTGGCGACCTCCTTGTCGATGTACAGCGAGTTGAGGCTGGGGATGATCTCGGCGGCGCGGGAGCGGGTGAGCTGGATGATGTCCATGCGCTCGCCCTTGGCGATGCGGTCGGCGCCCTCGGCGAGGGCGTTCACCAGCTCCTTGACGACCTGCAGGTTCTCGTTGCTGCACGCGACGATGAGCAGGTTGCTGATGGGCTCGGGCTCGATGGAGAAGGCGTCGAGGGGGCTGGTGACGCTGCCGACGCGGGCCGCGGCCTGGATGCGGTCGCGCATGAGGCGGTCGATGCGCGGAGCGAGCTGGCGGACGTCGCCAGCGGTCACGGGCACCACGTGCAGGCCAACGGAGAAGTTGGTCTGCTCGGTGTCAAGGGTCTTGAGCAGGCCCTCGAGGATGGCGAAGGTTTTGTTGCTGCTGCTGGCGATCAGCGAGTTGGTGCGGGCGTCGGCGGAGACGATGAGGCGGTCCTCCGGCCGCTGGTCGGGGGAGGATTCGCGCTGGCGGAAGATGTCGCGGACGACGCCCAGGACGCGCTCGGTGGCCGCGTGCTTGAGGGGGTAGACGCGGACGGTGTTGGCGGCGGACGCGGCCTCGACGTCGAGCATGCCGACGAGCTGCCGGACGATCTGGTTGTTGGCGGGGCTGCCGACCACGATGAGGATGTTGAGCGTCTCGTCGGCGGTGATGGAGAGGCCGTTGAGGGGGGCGAAGAGGTCGGCCTGCACCCAGTCGGCGGCCGCGACCTGCGGAGCGAGCGCGGGCTGGCCGTTGGGCTGGGCATTGGGCTGAGCAGGGGCGTGTGCCGCGGCCTGCTTCTCCGCGAGCATGCGGAGGCGGCCCCACTGCTTCTGCATGCCGACCGCCTCGGGCGTGGCGGCGAGGCCGCGGACGAGGATGTTGTTGAGGTTGCGGGCCATGGTGGCCGCGTCGGCGTGCTGGAGGGGGATGATGAGGGGCTCGATCCACTTGCTGGCGCGGTCACTGTCGAGGTCCTTGACGAGCACCTCGACGAGGGCGACGGCCTCTTCACGCCCGGCGACGACCATGGCGTTGGTGCGCTCGTCCACGCTCACGGCGATCTCGCCGGCGAGTGCCTGGCCGGTAGTCGTCGGCGGCAGGCCCTGGCGGCGGGTGCCGGGGAGTCGGCGGAGCGCCTCGCCCTGGGCGAAGAGCTGGTCTATCACGGCCTTGACGCGGGGGGCGCTGGCGTTCTCGAGCATGAAGATGCGGACGAGCACGGCGTCGCCGACGGGCAGCGTGTCGAGCAGCTTGACGGCCTCGCGCATGGCGTCGAGGTTGGCCTGCGTGGAGGCGATGATGAGGGCGTTGCTGTCCACATCGGGGATGATGCGGATGGGCTTGCTGAGGTCGATAGTGGCGGGGTTAGGGTTGACGCCGTTCTTGGTGAGGGCGAGGCGGCGGACCTGCTCGGCGAGGGCGCGGGCGGGGCCGGTCTGGCCCTGCTGCGAAGCCGGGTCGGTGGGCTTGAGCATCGCGGAGAGCGTGTCGGCCAGCGGCTTGGCGGAGGCCATCTTGAGCGGGATGACGGCGAGCTGCTGCTGGGCATCGACGGGCTCGGCGTCGAGGGCGCGGACGAGGGACTCGACGGCGCGGGCGTCGGCGGGGCTGGCGAGCACGGCGAGGGCGCGCCGGCTGCTGAGTGGGACGATGGTGACCTGCTCGGAGACGAGGCCGCGTTGATCGGGGTTCTGGGGCTTGGTGAGGCCCATGTCGTCAAGAACCTTCTTGAGGTCCGCGGGGGCGTTGTTGTTGATGTCGATGATGGTGAAGGCGGCGGAGAGGGGGGAGGCGTCGGGCTTGGCGGGGTCCGCGGCGGGGAGGTTGGCGGCGTCGAGCTCGGCGATAACGCGCTTGATCTCTTCGAGCAGGCGCGGCGAGCAGGCGATGACGAGCGAGTTGCTGGTGCGGTCAACCTCGACGGCGAGGGTCTCGCCCTGGCTCTTGGCGGTCTCGGTGAAGGTGGCGAGCAGGGTGGTGCGGAGGCGGCCCGCGGCGACGTTCTTGAGGGCGACGACGTGGGGGACGACGCGCCCGATCTGGCCCTGCTGCTCGAGAGTCTCAGCAAGGGCCTTGATCTGGGCGAACTTCTCGTCGTCGGCGCGGACGATGAGGGCGCCGGAGGTGTCATCGCCGATCACGATGACGGACTTGGGTCCCTGCGAGCGCTGGTTGGGCTGCTTGTTGAGGTAGAGCTCGCGGATGTTGGAGGCGATGGCCGAGGGCTTGCCGCTCTTGAGCGGGATGATCCGCGGCAGGGGCATGCTCTCGAACCCGGCGGTGTCGAGCTGCTTGACGATGGTCTGGATGCGCTCGAGGTCGGGCTTGCTGGCGAAGACGATGACGGCGTTGGTCATCGGCTCGGCGGAGACGGTGGGCAGGCCCTCGGCGGTGATGAGCAGGGCGGGCTCGTTGAACTGCGGGCGCTGGTTGTTGTTGCCCTGGTTGCGCTGGTTCTGCTGGGCGCGGGCCTGGGCCTGGCGGAGCTGCTCTTCGAGCGGCGCGCGGAGGCCGTCGTTGAGGGCTCGCGCGACGCTGGCCGCGTCGGCGTGCTCCAGCGGGATCACCGCGAGCTGGCGGGCGGTGTCGTAGTCCTTGGTGTCGAACTTCTCGATGAGGGCGCGGATGCCGGGCCACTGGTCCTTATCGGCGCGGATGACCAGCGAGTTGGAGACGGGGTCGGAGATGATGGTCACACTGCGGGCGCCCGGCGTGGAGGCCTCGGGCGCGGAGCGGCCGTAGAAGTTCTTGAGCGCGGTCGCCGCGCCCTCGGCCTTGGCGAACTGGAGCTTGATGAACTCGGTGGAGCGCTCCTCGCCGGCGGGCTGGTCGAGCTCGCGGACGATCTTCTCGATCTCCTCGACCTGGTCGGCGGGCGCGTAGACGGTGACGGTGTTGTCCTGGCGGGAGTAGTCGATGGAGGCGTCGCCGTCGGTGGGGTTCTTGGGCCTTGCCTCGAGCATCTTCTCGACGGTCCATGCGACGTCGGTCGCGTCGGCGTTGGCGATGCGGAAGCGGCGGAAGGTGAGGCCGGTGCGGACGGGCTGAGTGTCGAGCTTCTTGATCTCCTCCATCACGATGGCGATGGCTTCCTTGCTGCCGGTGAGGAGCAGGGAGTTGCTGCGGTTGACGGGGGTGATGATGACCTTGACGTGCGGGGGCAGTGCGCGGGTGAGCGAGCCGGCCACCTCGCTGGCGCGGGCGGTGGTGAGCGCCACCGTCTCGATGTTGGTCTCGTCGCCCTTGGGCGCGGCGTCGAGCTGCTGCAGCAGGGCGACGACGTTGTCGTAGATCGCTGCCGGTGCAGAAATGATCAGGGAGTTGGTGGAGGGCTGGGGCGTGATAATGACCTGCTCGTCGGCACGCTGGGCGCGGGCGAACATGGAGCGAAGAGCATCAGCGGTGTCGCGGGCGATGCCGTTCTTGAGGACGAAGACCTCGATGCGGCGGTCCTTGCCGCCGTCGGGCTGGTCGATCTGCGCGACCATGTCCTTGAAAGTGCGGATGTCCTCGTCGGGGCCGCTGGCGATAAGAACGTTGCCGTCCTGGCTACCCACGATGCTGACGGAGGGCTCGACGCCCTGGTTGCGGGCGCGGTCGGCGAAGAACTGCTTCAGCGATTGGCTCACCCGCGCGGCCTGAGCGTGGTTGAGCGTGATGGACTCGATCTTGTGTCCGCCGGTCTCGGGGCCGGTGTCGAGCTCCTTGACGTAAGCCAGGGCCTGCTCGACGCGCTCCTGCTTGCCGAGGAGGATGAGGGCGCGGCGGGACTTGTCGACCTCGACGGTGATGGCCGCGGGGTCCTGGCCACGCCACATGGACCAGTTGGGTGTTGCGAATGCCTTCTGGAGGACGGTGCGGAGGGCCTGCACGTCGGCTGACTTGACCACCACGCTGCGCATGACGGTGGCGGCGCGCTGCTCGGGCGGCGTGTCGAGGGTGGCGATCACGCGCTCGGCCTGCGCGATCGCGTCGCCGCGCCCGACAAGGACGATGCCGTTGGTGGCTTCGTTGGTCTGGACGTAGAGAGCGCGGTCCTGGTCGCCGCCGCGCCCGGAGACGGCCGACTCCCAGCGCATCTCGTCGACGACGTTCTTGATGAGCGTGGAGACGTCGCTCACGCGGGCGTGCTTCAGCGGGACGACCTTGAACTGAAAGTCCTGCGCGGGGCTGGGGGTGTCAAAGGTCTGCACGAGGGACTGCACGGTGGCGAAGTCCTCGTCGCTGGCGGAGACGATGAGCGTGCCGGTGCGCTTGTCACCCACGACGGCCACGCGGTTGGGGGCGCGGACGCCGGGGCGGGAGGAGACCTGGGCGCGGTCCTGGAAAAACTTCTGCAAGGCCTGGGCGACGGTGGCGGCGTCGGCCCGCTCGAGCTTGATGGACTTGACTGGCAGGCCGCTGGTCTCGGCGGTATCGAGCTGGGCGACGATGGACTTGACGGCGGCGACGTCGTCCTTGGGGGCGCGGACGACGAGCAGGCTGCTGCCGTCCTGGGCGGAGATGCGGATGCGGTCGCGCTTGGCGGGGTCACGCCCGACGACGACCTCGTCCACAATGCGCTGCACGGTCGAGGCGGAGGCCTGCTGGAGCGTGATGATGGCGAGCTCGAGGCCCTCCTGGTCCTGCGAGGCGTCGGCGGTCTCGAGGAGGCGCAGCACGTCCTGGTGCTGGGGGCTGCTGGCGGTGACGAGGATGGAGTTGGTGCGGTCGTCGGCGACGAAGCGGGCCTGCGGGAGGTCCTGCGCGCCGGGGCCCTGGCGCTGGGCGTCGAAGAGCTGCTGGAGCGTCTGGCTGAGCTGCGTGGCGCGGGCGTTCTTGAGCTCGTAACGGCGGATGGCGAGGCGGTCCTTCACCGGGCTCTGGTCGAGGGTCTCGATGAGGGAATCGATGAGCGTGAAGGCCTCCTGCGGCGCGGCCACGATGACCGAGGTGCCGCCGGGGTCGGGGGTCATGCGGATCGAGTCGGGGTTGATGCGGCTCGTGACGGGGCCGCTTGCACCCGGGACGGTGATGTCGAGGGCGCGGATGCGCTGGGCCTGGCGCGAGCTGGGGTTCGCTGAAAAGAGGTCGCGGAGGCTGGTGATGGCTTTCTGCGGCGAGGTGTTGGTAAGGGGGTAGACCTTGACAGTGGTGGCGGACGCGGCGGTGTTGCCGGCGAGGGTGGCGACCAGCTTGCCGACCGTGGCGAAGTCCGTGTCGTTGCAGAGGACGATGAGGGCGGCGCCGGCGGGGTCGGGCAGGATGTTGACGGGGCCGCTGAAGCCGCCGGGGTTGGTGAGCGAGAGGCGGCCGATCTGCTGCGTGGTGGTGCGGAGGAGATTCGCGAGGGCGTCGAGGTCGGTGGTGGTTGGGAGTGAGATGACGTGGACGCCGGTGGGCTCGGCGGGCATCTGCTGCTGGAGCTGGGCCGCGAGGGTGGCGAGGCGGTCGGTCAGGCGCGGCGAGCCGACGAGCATGATGGAGTTGCTCGCTTTGTCGACGGCGATGGTGATGCCGGTGTCTTCGTCCTCCGGCTGCGCCGGGGCGGCGGAGGCAGGCTTGTCGGGTGTAGCGGCGGTGGGAGTTGTGGCGGGGGTTTCGGGTTGCGCGCCGATGGTGGTGGCGAGAATGGCGAACCAGGCTGCGTTGGGCGCGCCGGCAGGAGCCGCCGCGGAGCGGCGGGGTACCCATGTGCTTGAATTACTCAGTCCTTGACTTCGGGACCCCCGATCGGCGGGGTCGGCGTGGGTGGACTTTTTTCCGTTGCCGTTCTGCTTGAGGAGCTCTTCGGCGGAGATGACCTCGACCTTGACGCCCGCGCCCTGCTGCTCGAGCATGCGCTTGAGGGTGGTGGCGAGGAGCTCGGCGTCGACGCGGGACCTGTCGACGCTGACCATGCGCATCTGGCGGGAGCCGTTCACGGCCGCGGCGTCGAGCTTTTTGGTGAGCTCGTCGACCTGGGCCATCTGCGCGGGGGTGGCGCGGACGATCAGCGAGTTGGACTGCGTGTCGACGCGGATGGTGGGCGCGGGGTCCTTGCTGGTCTCCTCCGCGAAGACGGCCTGGAGGTTCTGCGCGAGGGTGGCGGCGTCGGAGTTCTGGAGCGTGATGACGCGGACGCCGCGTTCGCCGGCGCGCTGGGCGGGGTCGATGTCGAGCTCGGCGACGACCTGCTCGGCGACCTCGATCACGTTGCGGGGGCCGCTGACGATGAGCGAGTTGAGCGCGGGCTCTGCGATGACGCGGACCTGCGGGCCGTCGGTGGCGCCGCGGGCGATCGCCTGCATGCGGGCCCACTCGGGGAGCTTGTCGAGGGCGGACTCCTTGCGGAGGACGCTCTCGAGCACGGGGGCGAGGGATTCGGCGCGGGCGTTCCTGAGGGTGATGGTCTTGACGCCGACGCCGTCCTTGTCGGCGGTGGTGTCCATCTCCTCGATGAGCTTGGCGGCCTTCTCCAGCTGCGCGGACGTGCCGACGATGACGAGCGTGTTGCTCACGGCCTCGGGGGTGACGGACACCGCGGGCTCGCCGGGCACGGCCTGTGCCTGGATGGCGGAGGCGACGGCGGGGCCGACGGTGGTGGAAACGCCCTTGCCCAGGCGGAAGACGCGGACCTCAACGGCGGTGGCCGCGGCCTGCTGGTCGAGGGCCTTGACGAGGCCGTCGGCGATGGCGATCACGTTGCGCGGGGCGTTGACGATGAGCGTGTTGGAGGGTGCGTCGCCGGTGACCTCGACGACGCGGGTGCTGGTGTTGACGAGGGCGGGGTCGAGCTCGCGGGCCTTCTGCGTGAGGATGCGCTCGACGAGGGGCTGGAGGCGCTCGCTGCGGGCCTTCTCCAGGGCGTAGAGCTTCATCTCCGTCGCGGGGAGGGCGGGAGCGGCGTCGAGGGTCTTGAGGGTCTCCTCGAGCTTTTCGAAAATCGCTGGGGGCCCGCTGACGATGAGCGTGCGGGTGGAGTTCTCGGTGGAAACCGCGACCGGCGCGTTGAGCGGGCCGTTTGTCGAGAACGAGCCGGAGACCGCGAGGTTGCGGATGGTCGTGGCGACGGAGTTGAGGTCGGCGCGCTCGACCTTGTAGGTGCGGAGCGTGACGCTCTCGCCGAGCTTCTGCTGGTCGAGGCTGCGGACCAGGGCCTCGAAGCCGGCGAGGCGCTTGGCGGGTGCGTCCACGATGAGCGCATTGGTGCCGATGTCGGCGCGGACGGTGACTTCCTTTGGCGGTTGGAGGTCGGGTCGCGGGGCGCGGGTGCGGGGGTCGAGGGGCACCGGCGGCTGCGGGTACATCTGGTCGATCGTGCGGGCGAGCTCGTCGGCGCGGGCGACCTTGAGCGGGAAGATGCGGATCTCCCGCCCGGCGTCGTCGGTCACCTGCTCGTTGAGCTTGGCGATGACGGATTCGATCTCGGGCATCACCTCGTCGGCGGCGTTGACGATCAGGGTGTTGGTGCCGGGGTCGGCCTGGATGGTGACCGGCTTCTTGGTGCGTTCTTCGATGGGGCGCTGGTCGAAGGAGGTCTGCAGCATGGACGCCAGGTTGGCGGCGTCGGTGCTGCGGAGGCGCAGGATGCGCATGGGGGGGCGGTCGGCGGAGTGGCGGGCGTCGAGGCCGCGGACGAGGGACTCGATGACCGCGAACTGCGCGGGCTGGGCGGCGACCATGATGGAGTTGGTGGCGTCCACGGTCTCGAAGACGGGCTCGGGCCCGCCCTTGATCATCATGGACTCGCTGGACTTAACCATGCCGCGGAGGAAGTCGGTGACTTCGGAGGCCTTGGCGAGCTTGAGCTCGATGAGGCGGACCTCGCGGGCGGGGCCGGCCTGCTTCTGGAGCTCATCGAGGATGCGGGTGAAGCGGGCCATACCCTCGGCGTCGGCGATCACCATGAGTGAGTTGGCCTGCTCGTTGACGGTGACGTCGATGGGCTGGGCGTTGGGCAGGCTCGCGGCCTGGGCCTGGTAGATGGCGAGGGCCTTGTCCTTGACCTGCGCGGCCTTCTCGGTCGCGACGGGCACAATGCGGAGGGAGCGCTCGAGGGGCGTCTGCGAATCCAGCTGCTGGATGAGGCCGGCGAGGGCTTCGAACTGCTGCGGCTGGGCGCGGACGATCAGCGTGCTGATGTCGTCGGCGGGCTCGAAGGTGGGCTCGACGTAGGCGGCGCCGTCGGTGGGCGTGAGCAGGGGGCGGGAGAGGCGCGCGACCTTGGCCGAGAGCACCGAGGGGATGGCGCGGGTAAGGGTGAAGCGGCGGACTTCCTGGTCGACAGCGGCGGATTGCTCGGCCGTGGTCAGCAGCTGCTGGAAGGTGGTGAGGGCGCCCTTGGTGCCGATCAGCGTGATGGTACGGGAGTCGGCGTCAAGGGCGGTGGTCACCGCGTCCTTCTCGGCGCGGCCCGTCTGCTGGTAGAGCGTGGTGGCCTTAGCGAGCACGCCCGCGGGGTCGCCCTTGGCGACGCGGACCATGCGCACGTCCTTGTCGGCGTCGGGGGCGACGTCGAGGGCGCGGACGAGGGACTCGAGCCAGGTGACGTCCTGGTCCATGCCCGAGATGACGATGCTGCGGGAGTCGGGCGCGGAGGCGAACTTCACCGTCTGCATTTGCTTCTGGGTGAGCAGGCGGGTGAGCAGGCCCTCGATGGTCGCGGGCGCGGCGAACTTCAGGCTGATCGTCGCGGCGCGGTGGAAGGGCACGCCGGGGCGGGTCATGCCGGGGTTCTGCGGGTCTGGGATGACGCCGCTGTCGAGCTCGGACAGCAGCACCGAGGCCCGCGAGACGTGGTCGCGCGACCCCACCACCGTCACCTTGTTCGCACCGCTCAGCGGCAGCACGATGGGCTTCTGCTTGGGATCGACCGTGGCGTAGAGGGCGTTGAGCTGCTTCGCCGCCTCCTCGGGCGTGACGGCGCTCAGCGTGAAGGTCGTCATCTGCGACTCGACGCCGCCGGCGACGGGGTTGCCGGGGACGTCGAGCAGCTTGATGAGCTCCTCGACGGTGCGGATGCGGGCGGCGGGGCCCACCGCGATGATCGAGTTGGTGCGCGGGTCGCCCACCAGGCTGAGGCCCTGCACGGCGAGGTCCTGCACGACGCGCTGCTGGCCGTCCTTGTCCACGATGACGGTCTTGGTACGCTCGCCGACCAGACCCTTGAGGGCGGAAAGCACGCCGTCGGCCTGGGCGTGGGCGAGGGGGAAGAGGCGGAAGGCGGAGTCGACGGGCTTGACGGCGTCGATGGCGGAAATGACCTCGCGGATGCGGCGGACCTGGGCCGCGTTCTCCACGACGATCACCATGTTCTGCGCGGGCACGGCCACCACGCCGCCGAACTGGCTGAGCATGGACTTGATCTGCTCGGCGACGAGGTCGGCCTTGGCGTTCTCCAGCGGGATGGGCGCGGTGATGATCTGGTCGGGCTTGATGTTGGGCAGGTTGCCGGGGTTGACGACGACGTTGGGCTTCTTGACCGAGTCCTTGAGGGTCGCGAGGTAGAGGTACTGGCCCTCGTGGCGGAGGTGCACCTCGAAGCGCATGAGGTTGAGGTTGAAGATGGAGAGGGCGTCGTCGAAGCTGTACGTGGCGGAGCTGACGAACGTGATAGTGCCCTGGGGCGGCGGGGCCTCGAAGATGATGGGGACGCCGGACTCGCGCGCGAAGAAGTCCAGCACCTGATCGATCGGCGCGTCCTTGAAGTTGAAGCGCAGGGCGTCCTTGGGCTTCTCGGCGGGTGTCGCGGGGCCGATGCGGGCGGGATGACTGTTGGCGGCGGGCTGGGCGGGCTGCTGCGGCGCGTTCTGCGCGTGCGCGAGCGAGAGCGGCAGGCCGGCGACGGCGAGGATCGAGGCCGCGAGGAGCAGCTTTGGCGGTGCGCCGTGCGTGCGAGTTGAGGATCGTGCTGGGGTCCGGGGCATCTCCACCCTCCACCTTCGCGAACGAAGGATCACGTTGTCAGGCACCGGCGCCGTCCTGACCGCCGGTTAGGGAACACAAACCAGAGCCAATATACCGACCTACACGGGTTTCCGCGCGGCCAATGTCTGGCCATTGGACACTTCGAAGCGCTTGCCCGCGATCTCGATGACCGCCTTCTCGCCCAGCCCTTCGACGAACACGGCGTCCAGGATCTGGGCACCCTCCTCGACGGTGAGCTTGGCCAGCGTGCGGGTGTTGAAGAACAGGGCCTCGGAACGCTCGCCGCTGATGATCACGCCCGTCAGCTTCCAGTCGTCGTAGGGGGCAAAGACCTGGGGCGGGGGCGCGGGCTGGGGCGTCGCGGGGGCCTGGGCGACCTCGACGGGGCGCACCGGTTCGACGCCCGGGGCGGGCGCGGGCGGGGCCTTGAAGACGTTCTTGCTCGCGACCGCGCGCCAGAGCGGCTCGTTAACGGCCGGGGGCTGCACGATGACAGGCTCGGGGCCGTCGCCGCCGGGCAGGTCCGGCAGGTAGAGCGTGGCAACGTCGAGCTTGAGCTCAAACTGGTTGCGCTCGCCGCCGACGGGCTTGATGGAGAAGCCGTCGACCCGATGCAGCCAGGACTGCGACTGGGCGGTGGCGACGACCTTGCAGACTTCCTCCAGCGTGCCGATGCCCTTGAGCGTGCCACGGATGGTCTGGAAGTCGGGCTGCTTGCGGATGTTCTGCTTGAGGGGTGTGGGGATGCCCTTGGTCGACAAGAGCGGGCTGGTGGTGGACTGGGGCTGGCCGTGGTCGACGACGACCTTGGTCAGGCCTTCCTGCTCGCCCAGGCGCGAGAGGCCGGTGCGGAACCGGTGCTCGACCTGATCCTGCTTGCCGCCCAGGGTGGCGGTGCGGAGGGCCTTGGCGCGGTCGTGGAGCTCAACCTGAGCGCGGAGCGTCCGCTTCATCGTGTCGATGTTCGCGCTGGTCTGGTCGATTTGCTCTTGGAGGTCGCGGCGTGGCGCGGCGTAGATGGAGTGGAAGCCCCAGTAGCCGATCCCTGCCATGAGGGCCGCGCCGACGAGGAGCTGGATGCGGGCGGTGCTCATGGCTTCACCCCCGTGGCGGCATCGGCGGTCTTGTTCTCAGGCTTCGCTTCAGGTTTTACCTCGGGCGTCGCGGCTTTCTTCGGTGCGGGCTTTTGCTTCTCAGGCGGCGGTGGCGGCAGCTCCGGGCGGGGCAGGTGCGTGGCGAGCTCAATGGCGTAGCGGTCGGGCACGTCGGGGCCGCGGGATTCGACGGTGTAGATCTTGTCCGAGAGGATGCGCTCGCGGAGGCCCGCGGCGATGGTGCGGTTGTCCACCTTGCCGTCGAGGTTGAACACGGTCTGTACGCGGGTGGTCCACTCGCCGCCGGGGTACTGCGACTTGCCCTTGGGGTCGTAGAAGGTGGAAGCGAGGAACTTGCCGTTGATCTCGTCGGTCGTCGAGTCGTGCGGGCTGGGCAGCGTCTCGCTCAGCTTGTGGATGTGCGGCAGCCAGTCCACGCGGGCGTTCTTCCACTGCTCGATGTGGTTCACGCGGGCGTGGAGGGCGAGGTACTGGTCGAGGTTCCTCTTGAGGCGGCCCTCTTCGGCGCGGAGCGTGTCGAGCTTGGCCTGCATGGAGCCCAGGGACTTCTTGGAGGCGACCAGGCCGAAGCCGCCGACCACGATGAGCACGAGCGCGGCCGCGAGGACGCCCTGGCGGCGGCGAGCGGCGAGGTCGGGGGCCTTCCGCGGGTTGGCGAAGTCCAGGCCGGGCTTGCCGACGACGCCTTCGATGAGCAGCCCAGCGAGCGCGGCCATGGTGCCACGCTCAGCCTCTGGTACGTTGCAGGAGCGGGCTGCCAACGAGGGGAGCGGGACCATCTCGCCCGGGACGCCCAGGCCCTTGCCGCAGGCGGAGGCAACCTCGCGGGCGAGCTCGCCGTCGCCAAGCACGGCAACCAGATCGACCTCGAGCCCGGGCGTTGCGGAGCGGTAGCTCATCCACGTGCGCTTGGCCTCGACGGCGAGGCGCTGGACGAAGGCCTCGTACTCAGAGGCGCTCTCCGGGCGGGGCAGCTCGGCCACGCGGGCGAGCATCATCTGGCCGTCTTCGACGATGACGAACTCGGTGGTGGTGGCGCCCACGGCGATGCCAAGGACAGGGCCGGACCGGCGCTGGGAGAGCTCGGCGAGCAGGGCCGCGGCGCCGGAGCAGCGAAGGCCGATGCGCTTGAGCTTGCAGCCCGCGGCGGCGGCGACGTCACGGGCCCACTGCACGCGGTGGCCGGGCATCGCGCCGGCGATGACGCCGATGGTGCCTTGAGCGCGGCCCGGCATGATCATGTAGTCGATGGCCGTGCCATCCATGGACATCGTGAGCTGACGGACCATCTGGAGGCGGACAGCGCCGGCGATGGAGGCCTCGTTCAGGTCGTCGCTGGCGGGCAGCGTGAGGGGTTTCAAGACCACGTCGTTGCGGGCCATCGCGAGGATGACGCGGGAACGCGGGATCCCGGCGTCCTTGAGTTCCTTGCCCAGCCACTCGCCCACAGCCTTGGCGTTGTCAGGCGCCACGGACTCCGGGCGCGTGGCGGTGTGCCAGCGGGCGATGTCGACGCCGCCCGCGGTGACGTTGGCAGACAGGGCGCTGAGGCGTGCCCCGTCGAGCTCGATGATGGTGACTTCCCTGGACCCCATACCCCTACTCCTTCCTGCCCCGCCAGCGGCCGATCCGCCGGTCCTTCGAGGTTGGCGGGGGAGAGCCCCCGCCGCTGCCATCCCCAGCTGTCTCCGTTCCCTGATCATCTGCGGGCGGTGACGCGGAGTCTTCTGACCCCGTGCCGCCGGCGGGCTTGCTGCTGCCGCCGAGGTTGAGGCCGCCGTCAACCTTGAGCGTGTTCCGCTTCATCGACCCGACGCTGGCGTCGGCCTTTGACTTCGTGCGGTCCGATGGCTGAACGGGCGGAACGTCCGATACCGCCCCCCCATTGCCGCCCACGCCGGAATCGGCGGGGGTGGACGCGATCATTGTTTCCTGCGCCTGCTCGTTGGCCAGCGCCTGGCGGGCAAGCCCCGGCAGGTGCGTGACATCGCGAAGGTAGGCCACCCGCGGGCGGGCGTCGGAGACATCGATGACCGCCTCCCACACCATACCCGGCGGGTCAAGCGTGTCGTCATCGGCTTCCAGGGTGGAGCCCAGGCGCGGCTCACGGGCGGCGGCGGTGCGCAGGCGGGCCTCCACCCGCACGCGCCACTGGAGCGAGCGGGTGGTTAGCCAGGGCGCGGCCTTCTCGAACTGCTCGGGCGTGAGCGCCCCCTGCGTGAGTGGCCAGGTGAGCTTCGCGCGCTCGGTGGACCCGACGCGGGCGCGGGCATCGACGATCTTCTCGGCGGCGGGCCGGTCCAGGCCCGGGATCGCGGCGAGGACCTCGACAGGCGCGAGGTTCACGTCGATGCGGCCGCGGTTGTACTGCTCGTCGGTCGTGGTGATAACGGCTAGGATGCCGTCCCAGTCCTTGTCGGGGATGTTGTTGCGGCGGAGAACCGCGATGAGTGCGGAGTCGCTGGCGAGCTTCCCGGCCTTGCTCAGGATGGGCTCAAGGGTTTTGAGGAGCTCGGGGAAGCGGGCGGTGAGGTCGGTCTTGATCTCCTCGGACCAGCCGCCGGAGAGGTTGACCTTGGGCTGATCGTCGGGGGCGAGGTTGGGGTCGAAGGCGAAGGTGGTGGTGAGGGCGAGCAGGCCGCGGGGGGCGGGGGTGGCGGTGCGGGCGGTGGCGTCGTCGGGGACGTCGAGGAGGATGGAGGCGGGTAGGCCCTGGACGCGGGCGAGCTCTTCGGGGGCGCCGAACTCGCGCCCCCGGGCGGCGAGGACCTTGCCGGCGAGCTCATCGGAAAGGCCGGGGAGCTTGGCGAGCATGGGGGCGGTGGCGGTGTTGAGGTCGAGCTTGGCGGACTCGCTCACGGAGGTTGCCGCGTCGGGCTGGCTGGGGTCGAGTGGGGAGAGGCGGATGTCGCCGGAGGTGGAGCCCTCGAAGAGCGACCATTCGGTCGTGAGCGCGGGGGCCTCGGCGCGGAGGAGGGCGTCGCGCTGGCTCGCGAGCTGGGCCATGGCGCCCTGCACGCCCGACCACGCGACGGCGCGGAGCTGGGCCTGCTGGAGCGTAAGGGTCGCGCTGCCGCGCTGGGCGTCGGCGGTATAGAGCACGGACGTGCCCACCAGCGCGGCGATGACGATGATGAGCATGACGGCGAGGAGGACGGCGGCGCGCCGGGCCTTGTTAGCGAGCGTTTGGTGTGAGCTTGCGGCGCGGGTCATGAGGCGCCCGCCTTCCACGCGGCGACGGGGCCGTCGGGCACGACCATGGTGCGGGTGCGGTCGGGGGCGCGGGGGGCCTCGTCTGGGGCGGGCGCGCCTTCGTCGCCGGCGGGCGCGGCTTCGCCGAACCAGAGCGACGCCTCGATCGCGACGGGCAGCTCGCCGGTGCGGGCGCTGTCGAATGACTCAAGCCATTCCGTGCCGTCGAAGTAGCGGAGCTGGAGGCGCTCGACGCCGTCGGCCACTGTCTCGAAGCTGCCGGGGGATTGGGAGAGGCGGCGTGCGGTGAGCGTGCCGCCGCTGAAGCGCAGCTCGCAGCCTTGGAGATCGGTGAGGTCGGCGCCGCGGGAGAGGAGGTTGGTCCCGCGGCAGCGGACGGTGAGCGAGGTCTCGTCGCCCTTGACGCCGGCGGTGCCGGAGGCGTCGGAGGCGAAGGTGGTGGCGAGGTCGTGCTCGAGCTGCTCGAAGATCGAGGCCGCGGCGGACTGCTGGGCGGCGGCCTTGGTAAGCGTGTCGCGGCGCTCGAGCAGCGAATAGAGGTAGGAGAGGAGCGAGCCGCTGAGGAAGAGGATGAGGGAGAGGGCGATAAGGACTTCGATGAGCGTGAACGCGCGGCGGGAGTGTGCTTGGCTCAACTTGCACCTCCCTCGGTGAGGCGCACGAGCTGGTGCAGGGTGTAGGAGACGAGTTCGTCTTCGGAGCCGGGGTCTTGACGGAAGGCGCGGACGCTGACCTTCGTGAGGCCGTCGAACTGGCTGGGCTCGGTGGTGATCTCCAGGTTCCAGCCGCTCTCGTCGGGCAGGTCATCATCGAAGGTGGCGTCCATGGCGTCGCGCCACTGCGGGACGGGGCCGTTGAGGGTCTCGGGCGAGGCGATGCCGGCCTCGATCTGGGCCATCGCGCTGCGGGCGACGTCCACGGCAATCTCGTAGTCGCGAGTGTCGGCCACCGATGACGCGGCGCGGTCCATCATGCCCATAATCGTCAGCCCCGCGGCCACGAACAAGGCGAGGGCGAGCACGCACTCGAGCAGGATGGCACCCCTCCCCCACCGCCGGCGTGCTCGGTTGGTCAGTGCCGTCCTCGACATGCGAACTCCAGCGCGTGAGCGGCGAACGCCGTCACGGGTCCATCGACACGTCGGGCCTGCGCGTGTCGTCGTTGTCGGTGGTGTCATTGGCCGCGGTGGTCTCCGCGGGCTCGTCGCCGGAGGTCTCGGGCTCGCCGCCCTCGTCATCGGCCTGGGCGACGGTGGCGGCGGTCTCGGCGGGCTCCTCGGACACGGTGACGGTGCCGGTGAAGGAGTTGACCTTGGCGCCGGCGACGCGACCGCCGGGGCCCTTGACCTTGATGGGGGCCTGCGCGGTGGCCGCGCCGTTGGCCCAGTAAATGATGAGTGACTGGGTGGCCTCGTCGACCGGGTCGATGCTGACCTCCTGGTCGGGCGCGGGCTCGATCACGTCAGCGCCATCCACGTCAGCATGGATGGAGATGCCCTTGGGCATCACCATGAGCACGCGGGAGTCAACCTCGAGCGTGGTGCCTGCGGGGGCCTCGGCGGCGTCGCCCAGCGGCACGCTCACGATCGACTGCGTGCCGTCCTGGTTCGTCGTCGCGACCACCGCCACGGGCTTGCCGGTGCGGCGGGCCTCCGCGCGGCAGACGGAGGCGACCGACGAGAGCTGATCGCAGGCGGTGCGGAAGCGCGTGGAGTCGTTCATCGAGTCCATCGACGGCATCACCAGGGCGGCGATGACCACCAGGACCGCGATGCAGATCATCAGTTCGATGAGCGTGAACCCGCGCTTCATGACCGAGCCTCCATTCCGAGCCCGCCCGCCGCTGCCGCCACCCCTGCGTTCACTCACTCAGACACCGCCGACGGGGGTTTAGTTCCCGCCGCCGGAGCCGCTGCCGCTACTTGACGAGGAGCTGCTCCCACTATCGGCCGTTGTGCCGCTGTCGGTCTCAGTCTCCCAGGAAACGATGTCGTCGTCGGTGCCCTCCTGACGGTCGGGCCCGTAAGACCACAGGTCGAACTGGGACTCGTCGCCGTGCTCGCTGACCTGCCGGTAGCCCCACTCGTTGCCCCACTTGTCCTTGGGGACGGGCTTCTCGAGGAGCTTCTTCCAGGTCTTGAGGTCGTTCTCCTCGGTCATCTTCTCTTTGTCCCACAGGACGGCGATGCCCTCGGCGTCGGTGGGCCAGCGGTTGTGGCGGAAGCGGAACTGCTTGAGGGCCTCGCCGATCTGGTCCATCTGGATCTTGGCGAGGTTGACGTCGGCCTCCTCCTTCGTGCCCATGAGGTTCCAGGCGACCAGGCCGCCCAGGGCCAGGACGATCAGGATGACGATCATGACCTCGATGAGGGTGAAGGCGCGGCGGAGCCCGCGAGTGGACCTGAGGCTCCGGAAACGGGTGCTAACAGCCTGACGCTCCATCAGTTGAATCTCCGCTGGCTGACTTACGCCGCGCCTCGTGCCCGGCGGGGCCGCGAGTGTACCGCAAACCGCACGGGGAACAACGCCCGATCGGGCGCCCGCGTGAGGTTAGTGTTCATAATACTGCCGGGGCCCGGGGCGCGCTCGGGAATTTGAAGAAGATTCCGGGTGGGAGATGAAAGGTTTGGGTACCCCGCCGCTCCGCGGCGGCTCCTCTGCGGGTGGTTCGTCCAACGAGAAGAGCCGCCGCGGAGCGGCGGGGTACCCACAGAAGCTATCCGAGCGAGCTGCTCAGCTTGCTCATGGGGATGAGGACGGCCGCGGCGACCATGCCGACCACGCCCGCCATGCCCAGCAGCAGCAACGGCTCGATGAGACGGACGGCGGCCGCGAGCATGCGGTCCAGGCGCGTCTCGATCGACTCACCCACCTTGAGCAGCACGGCGTCGAGGTTGTTGGCCGACTCCCCCACCGCGATCATCTCGATCACGTCGTCGTCCAGCAGCCCAGACTCCGCGAGGGGTTGAGCCAGGGGGCGGCCGGCCTGCACCTCTTCCGCCGCCTTCTCGATGGCGCGGGTGAGCAGGATGTTGCCGGTGCCGTCCTTGGCGATTTTGAGCGCCGCGAGCATGGGCACGCCGTTGGCGAGCATGGTGCCGAGCAGCTGGCAGAAGCGGGCGGTGGCGAAGCCGCGGGTGAGCGGGCCGATGACCCACATCCGTGTCCGCATGCGTTCGAGGCGCTCGCGGACATCCTCTCGCTGGAGGGCGCGCCACACGCCGAAGGCCCCCACCGCGAGGGTTGCGGCGGTGACGAGGCCGTACTTGCCGATGAGGTCGCTGATGGCGAAGACGATGCGGGTGAGCACCGGCAGCCCGCCCTTCAAGTTGGCGAACATGGGGCGGAACTGGGGGATGAAGAAGCCGAAGATGGCCACGCCCACGCCCGCGCCCAGCAGGATGAGCAGCATGGGGTACACCATGTTGCCGATCACCTTGCTGCGCAGCTCCGCCTGCTTGATCACAAGCACGCCCAGCCGCTCGAGCACGTCCTCGAGGAAGCCGCCCTTCTCGCCGGCGCGGACCATGGCCACGTGCACGGGCGGGAAGACGGTGGGCATGAGGGACATCGCTGCCCCCAGGTCCGAGCCCTTCTCCACGCCCTCGGCCAGATCCTTGAACACGGCCGCGAGCGTGGGGTTGCTGCGGCGGCTGGCCAGCAGTTTCAACCCCCGCAGCAGGGGCACGCCCGCGCGGATGAGGTCCGCCAGCTGCGTGTAGCTGGTGCCCAGGGCGCGGTCGGCGACCTTGCGTTTTTTGGAAAAGCCGAGCACCGCTCCGGGGCCGGACTGCTCCTGGATGGAGACGGGCACCAGGCGGCGGGTCTCGAGCTCCGCAAGCACCGCCTGCTCGCTGGCGCCCGCGAGGACGCCCGCGACCTTCTTCCCGCCGGACGAAAGGGCCTGGTACTCGAAAGTGGGCACGGGGGGAGTGTAGTGGGAAGTGGCGGAATGAAGGAGTGGAGGAGAAGAGGAGCGGCGGGCGCCCGCACGGGGGAGCGCCTGAGCGCAAGGCGTGCGGCCCCGATAAAACCGCCGCACATGGGGCCCGGGAGCGGTTGTCGGGTTCCGTGGGCCCGCCCACAACGATTGTTCAGCCTTCCACAGCCGTTGTTGAGCCTTCTACAACCGTTGTTGTGGCTTAACCAGCGGCTGTTGAGGCCTCAACAACCGTTGTCGTGGCTTGTACAACGGTTGTCGTGGCTTAACCTGCGGCTGTTGAGGCCTCAACAGCCGTTGTCGTGGCTTGTACAACGGTTGTCATGGCTTAACCTGCGGCTGTTTGCGGCCCCCGAAACACCGCGCCACCCGACTCCTGGACCTGCAGGTCCATCTCGCTCAAGCCGCGGGCGGACTCCGCCGATAACCGGGATCACCGCGCTCACTGCTTCACTTCGAGCAGCTCGTCAACCTTCTTGATCAGCCCCGGCTCCAGCTGCGCGGTGCCGACGTAGGTCTTCTCCGCATCGAAGCGGGCGACGACGTTGCCGCTGCGGTCAACCACGAACTTGGTGAAGTTCCACTTCGGCTCGCCGCCGATCGGCTTGGGCTGGGCCGCGAGCTGGGTGTAGAGCGGGTGCTTGTTCTCGCCCTTGACGGTCACCTTGCTGAACATGGGGAAGGTGACCTTGAACTTGGTCTCGCAGAACTCCTTGATCTCGGCCTCGCTGCCGGGCTCCTGCTTGCCGAAGTCGTTGGCGGGGAAGGCGAGCACGACCAGGCCCTTGTCCTTGCGGGAGTCGTACAGCTCCTGCAGCCCCTCGTACTGGGCGGTGAACCCGCAGCGGCTGGCGACGTTGACGATGACGACCACCTTGCCCTTGTAGGTGGAGAGGTCGACGTCCTTGCCGCTGATGTCCTTGACGGTGTGGTTGAGCACGTAGGGCGACACGGTGTTCTCCGGTTTCTTGCTCTTGTCCTCGGGCTTCTCCGTGAACACGTCCACACCCTTGCCGTCGGGCGCGACCTCGGGCCTCGTTCGATCCTCTGGCTTCCCGGAATCGTCCCGCGCGGGGTGCGGCTTGCGCTCCGGCTTCACGGCGGGCGGTGCGGGTTCCTCGGTTGGCTTCGTCTGCGGCGGCGTCGCGGGCTGCGCCGGCTTGTCGCCCGGCGGCGCGGGCGGAGGCCCGGGCGTCGGCTGGGCGACGGCCCCCGAACCGGCGGTCAGGATCACGCACACGAACCCGGCGAGGGCCAGGCTGGTCAGGGGACGTCCGGATGTGGTGGGCATAAAGCACGCCGCGGGCCTCTCGGCTCGCGGCGGCAGCAGTCAGTGAAGACTTAGTTGGCCGGGGCCGGAGCCGGGGTCGTGTTGGTCGGCGCGGGCGGCGGGGTGGTGTTGGAGGGTGCCGGCGTGGTATTGGTGGGCTTGGCCGGGGTGGTCGTGTTGTTGGCGGGCTTCTTCTCGCAGCCAACCGCGAACACACCGATCATCGCCACCAGGGCCAGCATCGCAACGCTCTTCATGTTCCGTTCTCCTTGTTTGGGGCCTCGCGGCCCACGAGATGCAAGACACAGGGGTTCACACGGCCCGTCTTGTTGGGGGAAGTCTATACAGTCTTTCAATGCTGCGTCTGACCCGAGCCGTGCGAGTCGCGATCAACCCCCCGGGCGCCCAGATTCCCCAGAGCCCCAACGGCTTCGCGGGAGCGCCGTCAATGGTGGGACTGGGGCGTCACTACGAGTTCCTGGTGTCATGCCGCGGCGAGGTGGACGGGGCCTCCGGTTACTTGATTGACATCAAGGCCGTGGATAAGTCCGTCAGGCGGGCGGTGTTACCAATGGTCGAAGAGGCGTGCGCAAACAATGCGCTGGTGGACCCACTGGCCCTGCTTGCGCGGGCGCTGCCGGGGCTGGAGCGCGAGATCGTGGAGGAGGCGAGGCGGGGGCCCAATGGGACGGTGCGGCTGGAGTCGGTGCGGTGGATGCTCAGCCCCACCTATTCTGTGGAAATGCTCACGAGGGACGGACAGGTTGGGGCTGTGGGGCTGCTGCGGCAGCGGTTCGACTTCGCGGCCGCGCACCGGCTGAACGTGCCCACACTGAGCCCGGAGAAGAACCGCGAGCTGTTCGGCAAGTGCAACAACCCCAGCGGGCATGGCCATAACTACCAGTTCGAAGCGTGCGTGGAGGTGCCGGTCGGGGACGCGGCGGGGGTGGGGTTTGACCTGCAGACGCTCGAGCGCGTGGCACAGCGGGCGATCATCGACCGCTTCGACCACAAGCACCTCAACGTGGACACGGAGGAGTTCTGCGTGGAGCGCGGGGGCGTAAACCCGTCGGTCGAGAACATCGCCAAGGTGTTCTTCGGGCTGCTGCGCGAGGCCGTGGCGGCGGAGGCGCGCGGGGTCGCGCTGCGGCAAATCACGGTGTGGGAGACGGACCGCACCAGCGCGACGTACCCGGCGTGAGGACTTTCCTCTCGCGGAGTTCGCGGAGGCGCGGAGGAATGCGAGAACCGGTGGCCGGGGCCTGACTGCTCGCACGAGTTCTCGTCTTTGCACTTCTCTGCGTGCCGCGCGCCTCCGCGAGAGGAAACTTTTTCTTCCCATGAGGGTTCACGCGGCGGGGGTCGGGCGGTAGAGTTGCGACGCCTGGGGGCAGGCCGGCTTTTCAAGCCACGTGGGTTTGGTTTCGCTCTGACAGCACCGTGAAGCCCCAGCCACTCCAACCCGATGTCCGTGACCTCATCCTCGAGCGGATCGAGTCAGTGGCGCAGCTCGAGGTGCTGCTGCTGCTGCTTCGGGACCCCGCGAAGGTGTGGACCAGCCACAGCCTCGCGAAGGAGCTGCGCGTGACCGAGCCGTGGACCAACTCGCAGCTGCAGCTGCTGAGCCAGTACCACCTGGCGGTCAAGGTTTCTGGGGTGTCCGGCGGTTACCGCTACGGCGCCGACCCGGTGACGCACGCGACGGTGCAGGACCTTGCCCGGGCCTACCAGTCGCACCCGGTCGCGGTCGTCACGCTGATCTACACAAAGCCCAACCGGGCGCTGCAGAGTTTCTCGGATGCGTTCAGGCTGCGGAAGGAGCCGCCGCCGAGCGGGCCGCCCCAGCAGGGGCCGGACGCCGGATCGGATCAGGACGAGAAGGGAGGGCAGCCTCATGGTTGAGTTCCTGCCGCACGTGGTGTACGTGTTGTGCGCGCTCACGGCGATGATGTGCGCGGTACTGCTGGCGCGGGCGTACTTGAAGAGTCAATCGCGACTGCTGCTGTTCAGCGCGCTGTGCTTCACGGCCCTGGCGCTCAACAGCATCCTCCTGGTGGTGGACCGCATTGTGCTGCCGACAGAGGTCGATCTGCGGGCGTGGCGTATCGGGGTGGCGACCGTCGGGCTGGTGGTGATGCTGGGGGCGCTGATCACGTCCAAGGACCGGGAGGGCTGATGGGGCAGTACATCCACTTCATGCTGGGGATCGCGGTGGCCTGCTCCACGGCCATCGGGCTGTACTTTTTCCGATTCTGGTCGGGCACGCGCGACAGGCTCTTCATGATCTTCGCGATGGCCTTCTGGCTGATGGCACTGGGGTGGCTGGCGCAGGCGGTGATCACCACGCCGGAGAAGACGGGGCCCACCGACGAGACGACCTTCTACGTCTACATCCCGCGCCTGCTGGCCTTCGCGTGCATCATCTGGGGCATCTGGGACAAGAACCGCGCGGCGGAGCGTGCGGCAAAGGGCCAGCACGCAGGAACGTGAGGCTTCTCGGACGCGCGGATCGGCGGCACACCGTCGCACCGGCACCGCCGGTTCCGGGGTTGACGCGGGACGTACACTGATCACCGATGGCCCTGGGCACCTACCTCGTTGAACGCGGCGTACTCACCCGCCCGGACCTGGACCGGGCCGTGGCCGAGCAGCGCGCCAGCGGCGAGCGGCTGGACCGCGTGCTGGTGCGCCTGGGGATGGCGAGCCGTTCGCAGGTGCTCGCGGCCGTGGGCGAGCAGTTCCACCTGCCGGTGGTCGACCTCGGGGCGACCGAGGTTGACGCGGGGGTCCTGGGGGCGCTGCCGAGCAAGCTGGTGTTCAAGCAGCGGTGCGTGCCGATCCGCAAGGAGAACGGCACGCTGACGGTGGCCACGTGCGACCCTTCCGACTTTTCGGTTGTCGATGAGCTGCGGCTGCTGACGGGCGCGTCCATCGAACTCGTGCTCGCCGACGAGGAGGAGCTGACGCGGTTCATCCGCGCCCACTACGGCGTCGGCGGCGACACGCTGGACGCGATGGACCGGGCGGCGGGGACCATCGAGGCCAAGCCCGACGCCGAGGGCGCGGACATCGAGCAGGCGCAGGAGGCGAGCGTCATCAAGCTCGTCAACGACCTGCTGACCGAGGCGATCGGCGAGCGGGCGACGGACATCCACATCGAGCCCTACGAGCACGAGCTGGTCATCCGCTACCGCATCGACGGCGTGCTGCAGAAGGCGAACACGCCCCCGACGATCCACCGCTTTGCGCTGGCGATCATCAGCCGCCTCAAGATCATGGCGAACCTGAACATCGCCGAGAAGCGGAAGCCCCAGGACGGCCGCATCACGTTCAAGACGCGGGTCGCGGGTCAGCCGCCGCAGGAGTTTGATCTGCGCGTGAGCGTCATCCCGATGCTCTTCGGCGAGGGCGTGGTGCTGCGCGTGCTGAGCAAAACTGCGGTGCTGATGTCGCTGGATGACCTCGGCATGCCCGCGGGCGTGCGCGACCGCTGGGACCGGCTCATCAACCGGCCCCACGGGATCCTGCTGGTCACCGGGCCGACAGGCAGCGGGAAGTCGACGACGCTGTACGCCTCGCTCAACCGCATCGTGAGCGAGGAGATCAAGGTCATCACCGTCGAGGACCCGGTGGAGTACCACATCTCCGGGATCAACCAGATCCAGGTGAACCACAAGGTGGGGTTGGACTTCGCGAGCGGGCTGCGGTCGATCCTGCGGCATGACCCTGACGTCGTGATGATCGGTGAGATCCGAGACAAGGAGACGGCGGAGACGGCCGTGCAGGCGTCGCTCACGGGTCACCTGGTGTTCTCGACGCTGCACACCAACGACTCGGCGGGGTCGATGACGCGGTTGCTCGACATGGGCGTGGAGCCGTTCCTGGTGTCGTCCTCGCTCGAGGGCGTGATGGCGCAACGGCTGGTGCGGCGGGTGTGCAAGCTGTGCGCCGAGCCGTACACCCCCACCGCCATCGAGCGGGCGGAGTTCCCGCGCGAGTTCGCGCTTGCCGACGGGCAGACGCTGGTGCGGGGCAAGGGGTGCCGCAACTGCCGCAACACCGGCTACCGCGGGCGGCTGGGCGTGTACGAGCTGCTCACCGTGAGCGACGAGGTGCGGGCGATGGTGATGGAGCGGGTGAACGGCCCGCGGATCGCCGCGAAGGCCCGGGCCGACGGGGATCTCGCGACGCTGCTCGATGACGGCTTCGCGAAGGTGAAGCAGGGTGTGACGACGTTGCATGAGGTAGCGTCGGCGCTGAGCGGGTAAGAACCGCAACCGTGAGGGAGCGGTACGCGACGCCTCGCCGCGTGGTATCCGGCGGCCAAGACAGCACAGCCGCGGGGCGCGGCTGTCCCCTCCCTGACGGTCGGGGTTCCTATCAGTCGGGCTTCTTATCCCTCGGGCGGGAGCGCGTCGGCGATCCAGCGGGCCGCGTCGAGGGCGGGCTGCTGGAAGTACACGCGGTAGATGCCGCCGACGCGGAGCACGAGCGCGGGCTTGGGGTCCGGGCGCGGCGTGCCCTTGTCCGCTGGCGGCGACACCGAAGCGATACCGACGCCGATGTCCTCGCCAGCGCCCGTGGCGTCGACCTTGAGGCGCGCGACCACGGTCGTTCCCTGCGGGGCCTCGCGCCCGATCGCCTCCGCGGGCAGCTCGCACAGCGTGCGGAGCAGGTACTCGATGCCGGCGGATTCGGTGGGCGAGGGGCCGCGGAGGATCGAGCCCGGCGGGCGGATGCGCCACTCCTCCAGGTAGCGCTCAATCTGAACGCTGCGGTCGGGCACCGCCGCGGGGGGACGCTCATCCTTGAGGGCGTTGTCGTCGCGGTAGATGGTCAGGCGGGCGACATCGGCGGCGGCGGTCTGCACCGAGAGGCGGGAGAGGTACTGCGTGCTCTCGGCGGAGAGGGCATCGAGGCTTTCGCGGGGGATGGCCGCGAGGACCGGGCCCCACGCGGGGGTGACGGAGCGCGTGGCGGGGTCGAGCCACTCGGCGCGCAGGCTCGCGTAGTGGAGCTTGCCGGAGGGGTCGACGGGGCCGCCAACCTTCAGCTGCTGCAGGAGCGTGCGGCGCTGCACGTCGCCGTTCACCACGGTGCGGAAGTCGGTCTCGGTGTCGATGAGTGCCTCGGGCGCGGCGAGGCCGAGCGCGTCGTCATTCCCGGGCGGCTGATCGATGAACCGGGAGAGCGTGATGCGCGGGAGCTGGCCGGCGAGCTGCTGGCAGCGCTCCTGGTCGGCGGGCGCGGCGACGGGCACCTGCATTCCCCACCGCCCGGCGTTGCGGGCCAGAATGATCTGGCGGCCGATGGTCTGGAGGCGGATGCGGGAGAAGTCACCGGTGTTGAAGGCCGCGGCTTCGCGCCAGGCGCGGACGCCGTCTTTCTCAAAGAGGCGGGCGATCTGGGCGTCGACGCTGCGGTAAACGTCGGGCTCACCGTGCACACGGACGATCGCGCGCCCGCCGAGCACGCCGGAAGAGATCGACATCGTGCGGTCGGTGCTGCCCGTGCGGAAGGTGACCGTGGCCCCGTCGGTCGCGCCCTTCTCCGTCGCGGGCGCACTGTCGACATCGCGGAGGAGCGTGGCCATGGCGCCCACGCGCCGCGCGCTCACGGGCCAGGCGCTGCTGCCCTGGCGGAGCAGCCAGAGGTCCGTCATAGCGGTCTTCTCGAGCAATGCCTGCTGGTTGTCGTTCCAGCGGATGGTGATGGTGTCGATCGTCGCGGGGTCGAGCTGGGCGAGCCAGGTGCGCTGCTCGGGCGCGGCCTCGGGGCGGGGGCGGAGCGCGAAGAACGCACCGCCACCGATGGCGAGGGCGAGCAGGAGCATGACGATGGCGGCGCGGGTGTTCACGCGTGCAGTGTAGTGGAGGCAGGACATAGCGACGAAGACGTCGCCATGGCACGCAATGGGAGCCAGTGCAGCAGCATCACGCGCGGAGAGCGCGGGAGTCCTTCACGCCGAGCGTGGCGTAGATCTCGCGGGTGGCGGTCGAGCGGTTGAGCGTGTAGAAGTGGATGCCAGCGACGTTGTGGTCCAGCAGATCTCGGCACTGCTCGGTGGCCCAGTGCACGCCCACGCGCCGCACCGCCTCCTCCTCGCCGCCCGTGCGGTTGATCGCGCGGATCAGCGGGGCGGGGTAGCGGGCGCCCAGCGCCAGCTCGGCCATGCGCCGCATTCCTGCGGCCGAGGTGATCGGCATGATGCCGGCGATGATCGGGATGCGGATGCCCGCGAGCTCGCAGCGGGCGCGGAAGTCGTAGAAGTCGCGGTTGTCGAAGAACAGCTGCGTGACGATGAAGTCGGCGCCCTCATCAACCTTGGCCTTGAGGCGGTCCATCTCGACCATGCGGTTGGGGGTCTCGCAGTGGCCCTCCGGGTAGCCCGCGACGCCGATGCCGAAGCCGCGACGGTCCTTGTGCAGCGAGCGGTCGTTGAACTTCCTGATGTGCTTGACAAGCTGCGCGGCGTAGCGGAAGTCCTTCCAGGGGTCGCCGTCATGGCTCTTCGGGACGTCGCCGCGCAGGGTCATGATGTTGGTGATGCCGGCCTTGGCGTACCGGAGGAGGATCTCATCGATCTCGTGCTGCGTGTGGCAGACGCAGGTGAGGTGCGGGATGGGGTCGAGGGTGGTGGTCGTCTTCAGCTTGACGACCAGCTCGTGGGTGAGTTCGCGGGTGGACCCGCCGGCCCCGTAGGTGGCGGAGACAAATGTGGGGCGGAGGCTCTCCAGCTCGGCGATGTTGGAGAACAGCTCGCTGGCCGCGGCTTCCGACTTGGGCGGGAAGAACTCGAAGCTGAAGGTGGTCTGCTGCTCGGCGAAGATGTCGCGGATGTGCATTGGGAGGCTCGCCGAGGGACTTGGTATGGCCTTTCAGCAGTATATCCGGATGAACGGATGGATGCCAGAGGTCCGGTAAAGTCGTGCATGGATCACGACCCAAAGACAGGTTCGTGACACCCCACCCATATCGGCTACTTCTTCTTGTCCTTGGATTCGAAGATGTTCCCAATGCCCTTCACGGCGTCGCCGACGCCCTTGGTCGCGTCCCCAACCCCCTTGGTGGCATCGCCCAATGACTTGCCGAGCTGGCCCCCGAGCTGGGTGACCTGATCCCCAACCTTGCCAATGGCCTGCACGCCGACGTCGGCGAGTCCGGAGAGCTGCGAGAGCCCGGCGTTGAGGTCGCCCATGACGTCAGCGGGGATGAGGGAGCCGCCCTTGTCCACGGCCGCGGCGAGGATCGCCTGCAGGATGGTGGACGAGAGCTCGGCGATATCTACGCCCGAGCCGTCGCTGCCGACGTTCGTGAGCTTGATCTCGTGGATGGGGATCGTGAGCTTGGTGGCCCCGGAGGGACCGCCGAGCAGGTCCAGGTGCACTGTCACGTTCGAGATGACAATCTCGCCGATCTTGAACTGCTTGCCGGGGCGGTCCTCGGCGGGCTTGGCCTTGTCACCCTTCTCCGCGGACTCGAGCTTCTTGAGGTTGTTCAGGATGATGTTGTAGTTGGCGCCGCTGCTGTTGCGCTCGAGGTCGAGTTCGACGTTGGTGAGGGCGAAGCGGGGCACGACGACGGTGTCCTTCATCAGTGAGCCGAGGCTGACCTCGAGCGCGCCGTCGCCCAGCGCGAGGAACTTGCCCTCGAAGCCCTGCGGGTTGTCGACCTTGAGGCCCGAGAGGCCGAACTTGCCCGAAGTGAGGCCGATGCTGGCCTTATCGAGCCCGGTGTTCACGCCCAGGGCATAGGTGCCGCCCTTCTCGACGCCGGTCTTGGCAACCGAGTCGATCATCACGAGCGTGATGACGAGCCCGACGATGATCAGCAGGGCGAGCGAAGCGACAATGCGGAGCGCGATCTTGGCTGGCTTGGTCATTGGTTCCCTCCCGTAGGGGCAGAGCATAAGCGCCGCGGGGGAGGCGTGCAGCCCTGGCTGAGCGCTCAAGAAAAACGCCCTGCCGCGGGGGCAGGGCGTTCGGATTCAGTCGATCCTGGGTAGATCAGCGACTTACTGCCAGCCGGTGGTGCGGATTTCGGTGTTCACGCTGCCGGTGCCACGCATGTCGTTGCCCTTGAGGCCGCCGCGGGTCCAGCGCATCTTGCCCTGGAAGCCGTTGGGCGGCATGAGGTCCTCGCTGGGCGCGTCCCACGGGGAGGGCGGGTTGAAGCCGCCGCCGGTGCGGTCGTACTCGATGAGGGTGGGGAAGGGGTTGCTGGGGTTCTCGGGCTTGAAGCCGGGGTTGATGTCGTTGGTCTTCATCATCTTGGCGTGCTGATCGAAGAACAGCATCGCGACCTCAACGCCGTCCGCGGCGAAGAAGACAGGGACCTTGCGGCAGTGGCGGGACTCATTCTCGTAGATCTGAACCTTGTTCATCGGGAAGGCCACCTCGGAGAGCTTGCGCTTGCCGAGGATGCCGGTGGGGTTCGAAGACAGGGAGCCGGGCGTGTAGGCAAAGGTGTTGTAGTAATCACCCTGGATCCAGGTGCCGCGGGTGCCCTTGGTGTCGGGTGCGTAGGAGGCGGGGACGATCTCGTAGCTGGAGCTGTAGGGCCAGCGCTTGTTGTTGTTGACGGAGGGGTCGGCCTGGAGGGGAGCGAACTCGTTGCGCTCGAAGGCCTGCCAGTCCTGCCAGCGGAGGCGGTTCTTGTCCTCGGGGCAGGCGACCATCTTCTCAGGGAGGCGCGAGGTCATGTAGTCCTGAAGGACCAGGTGCGAGTACATGACGTGGGGGATCCAGCGGTCGATGCCCATGAGGTCTTCACGACCGCCACGCCGGCGGATGATGTCGACAGCCTGGGCCGAGGCAGCGCCGGTGTCGTTGGTGCGGGCCAGTGCCTGAAGATCAGCCGGCAGCTTCAGGATGGCGTCCTCGGTGCTGGAGGTAATGGAGAAGGAGTAGATCTTGTCCAGGTAGTCGGCGGCGTAGTTGTGCGTCGCTACGCCGTGCTGCTGGAGGTTGGCCAGGCACACGGCCATGCGGCCGGAGCACCGGGCCTTGTTGAGCGCGGGCAGCAGGATGCCGATCAGCAGCGCGATGATGGCAATCACGACGAGCAGCTCGATCAGCGTGAAAGCGCGGCGGAACGGAACGTTGGATCGCATGGCAGTCCCTCTAGAAGTGCTGTTCTTCATTGATGTCACCCCTGACTTCCAAGAACTGGAAAGGGCGCGATCGCGGGTGGATCCCCGCCTTCGACCAGTGTACTGCATCAGGCCGCTAGAGCAAGCGCAGTCTTATCCACAGATACTGGGCGTGTTTGGGTTTGGATGCAGGAAAACCATGAGGCCACCTGCATGGGGCGGTCGCAGGTTGTTCGTATGCTCCTGCCGGACCGCGACTTACCGAAGAACTTCGCCGCCGCCGTAATCGACACCCTTGATGCCCCGCCGGGTCCACCGGTAGTAGCCCAGCACCGTCTCGGAGGGGGCCCCGCTGAGGGTGCGCGGCTCGGCCGGGCTGGGATAGTAGAGATAGCTGGTGATGGCGTTGATGTTGTCGGGCGTGAGGGGGTTCCAGCCCTTGTTGGCGTCGCCCGTGCGGAGAAACCGCACGGAGCCATCGAAGAACAGCAGCGGCTGCTTGGCGTCGGCGTAGGCGTGGAAGATGGTCTTCTTGCGGCTGTGGCGGTCGAAGAGATCGAAGATGTAGACCTTCTGGGAGGGGAACGTGACCTGGTCCATGCGCACGCTGGTGAACTGCGTTGTCGTGGGCGTGGTGTAGAGCAGGTGGTTGCCCATGGCGCCGCTGGCCTGGCGGATGCCGTTGGTGCCGGTCAGGTTGTTCCAGGAGCTGGGCACCGCCTGGTAGGTGGACCAGAAGGGCAGGAACTGCTTGTACGCGGGCTCGCCGGTGGGGTCAGGGTCGAGCGTGCCCGCGAGCGGGTTGGTGGGGTTATTGACGAGGTTGTTCTGCCACGTGATGGCATCCTTGTCGTCGGGGCAGGCGACGGCACGCTCGGGAAGCTTGTCGCCGAAGTAGCCGCCGTCCACGAGGACGAGGTAGGAGAAGTTGCGGGCGATCATGCGCCCGGTGAACATCGGCTGGTTGTTCTTGAGGTGACGCCGGACGATGTCGAGCGCCTGGTTGATGTGGGCCTGGGTGGCGCTGCCGGAGGTGCGCAGGTCGGCGTACTGCGTCTGGTGCGTGCCCTGCTTCCAGGAGAACTGCGCCAGGGAGTTGCGGGCATCGACCGAGTAGGCGGTGAGACCGGTGCCCATCTGCCGCATGTTGCTCATGCATACATCCATCCGCGCGACCTTGCGGGCGGAGGCGAGGGAGGGCAGCAGGATGCCGATCAGCAGCGCGATAATGGCGATGACGACGAGGAGCTCGATCAGGGTAAAGGCACGCCGGTTCATGGGATACTCCTGACGACCCCCTGACATCCTAGCAGTTTACCGCACCTCGCCGCCAGCGAAGTCCACGCCTTTGAGGCCGCGGCGCGTCCAGCGGTAATAGCCCTCGACGGTGTCGGCAGCGTTGCCAGAGACGGTGCGGGGCTCACCCACGGTTGGCCAGTACTGGTAGGTGGTGGTGGCCATGCTGGTGGGCGTGGTGGGGTTCCAGCCCTTGTTGGAGTCGCGGGTGGTGCGGATATTCGCCGAGCCATCGAACATGAGCAGCGGCTGGCGCGCCTGCGGGTAGGCGTGGAAGATCGTGTTCTTATGGCTGTGGCGGTCGAAGAGGTCAAAGACGTAGACCTTCTGCGACGGGAAGTTGATCATGTCCATTCGGGTTGTGTTGAAGACCGTCGCGGTCGGCCCATTGCCGGGGATGTAGTAATACAGCAGGTGGTACCCCGCCTGGCCGCTGGCCTGGTAGATGCTGCTCGGGCCGGTCTGGTCGGAGAAGGCGCAGGGGACGGCCTGATAGGTGGACCAGAAGGGGAGGAACTGCTTGAACGCAGGCGACGCGGCCGGGTCGGGGTCGACCGTGCCGGCCGTGATGTTGGTGGGGTTGTTAACGAAGTTCTTCTGCCAGACGAGGGTGTCCCGATCATCGGGACAGGCGACGGCCTTCTCCGGGAAGCCATCGCCGAAGTAGCCGCCGTCCACGAGGACCATGTAGGAGAAGTTGCGGGTGAGCATCCGGTCGGTGACCGGCTGGATGGTCGGGTTCTTGAGCCAGCGGCGGGCGATGTCCACCGCCTGCGCGGCGTGGGCCTGAGGGGCGCCCTCCATGGCGGCGGTGTTGAGGTCGGCCCAGAAGCTCTGGCCTTGGCCTGTCTTCCACGAGAACGCGGCGAGGCTGCCGCGCTTGTCCATGGCGTAGGCCTGCAAGCCCACGCCCATGGAACGCATGTTGCTGAGGCAGATGTCCATCCTCGCGACCTTGCGCGCCTTCGCGAGCGCGGGCAGGAGGATGCCGATCAGCAGCGCGATGATGGCGATGACCACCAGCAGCTCGATCAGCGTGAATGCGGGAGAACGACGGACCGTGCGCGCGGGCATGTTGTGCACCCCTTGGAGAAACGCGAGGCCGTCCCGGGTTGGATCACGCATGGCCCGGAGCGGGTAGACGGGTAGCGAGCGCCACCCGGAAAACAATGTACCACGCCGGGGTGATCGGACAAGCGGCTTGGCGTCCAGTAAATAAAGAACGCCGGCGGGTATTTGGGCCCGCCGGCGGTCGGTTCGGCTGGATTTCTGCAATGGCCACGACCGTCAGGGCGCGGCCGGCGGCAAGCTCAATAGCGGTAGTGGTCGGCCTTGTAGGGGCCGTCGGGGCTGACGCCGAGGTAGCTGGCCTGAGCGGGGCTGAGGCGGGTGAGCTTCACGCCCAGCTTTTCGAGGTGCAGGCGTGCGACCTCCTCGTCGAGCTTCTTGGGCAGGGTGTAGACCTTGCCGGTCTCGTAGCGGAAGCCGCTGAGGGTGGGCTTGTTGTTGGCGTTGAGCCACAGGTCCAACTGCGCGATGGTCTGGTTGGTGAACGAGCTGCTCATCACGAAGCTGGGGTGGCCGGTGGCGCAGCCCAGGTTCATCAGGCGGCCCTCGGCGAGCACGAGGATGGACTTCTCGTTCTTGCCGCCGGCGTTGAATACGAACTCGTCGTACTGGGCCTTGATGTTGACGCGCTTGACGCCGCCCTTCTCAACGCCCTTGTAGAGCGAGGCCATGTCGATCTCGTTGTCGAAGTGGCCGATGTTGGCGACGATCGCCTTGTCCTTCATCTTCTGCATGTGCTCGACGGTGATGACGTCCTTGTTGCCCGTCGCGGTAATGAAGATGTCGGCGGTCTCGACCACGTCCTCGAGCACGGCGACCTGGTAGCCCTCCATCGCCGCCTGGAGGGCGTTGATGGGGTCGATCTCGGTGACGATCACGCGGCAGCCCTGGCCGCGGAGGGCCTGGGCGCAGCCCTTGCCCACGTCACCGTAGCCGAGCACCACGGCGACCTTGCCGCTGAGCATGACGTCGGTGGCGCGGTTGAGGCCGTCGACGAGCGAGTGACGGCAGCCGTACAGGTTGTCGAACTTGCTCTTGGTCGCGGAGTCGTTGACGTTGATGGCGGGCATGCGGAGCGTGCCGGCCTTCTGCATCTCGTAGAGGCGGTGCACGCCGGTGGTGGTCTCCTCGGAGACGCCCTTGATGCCGGCGATGACCTTGGTCCAGCGGCCTGGGTTCTTCTTCTGCTCATCGCGGAGCAGATCCAGGATCACTCCCCACTCCTCAGGGTCGGTGCTCGCGTTGAAGTCCGGGACCTTGCCGGCCTTCTCGAACTCGGCGCCCTTGTGCACGAGCAGCGTGGCGTCGCCGCCGTCGTCCAGCAGCAGGTTGGGGCCGCCGCCGTCGGGCCAGCGGAGGGCCTGCTCGGTGCACCACCAGTACTCGGGCAGCGTCTCGCCCTTCCAGGCGAAGACGCTCACGCCCTTGGGGTTGTCGATGGTGCCGCTCGGGCCGACCACAACGGCCGCGGCGGCGGAGTCCTGCGTCGAGAAGATGTTGCACGAAACCCAGCGGACGCTGGCGCCGAGGTCAACGAGGGTCTCGATGAGCACCGCAGTCTGCACGGTCATGTGCAGGGAGCCCATGATGCGTGCGCCCGCGAGGGGCTTCTGGCCCTTGTAGCGGGCGCGGAGCGCCATCAGGCCGGGCATCTCGTGCTCGGCGAGGCGGATCTCCTTGCGGCCGAGCTCGGCGAGGGTGAGGTCGGCGACTTTGTAGTCGAGGGACTGGTGGATGGAGGGCTTCAGCGTTTTGGACGGCGAGGCGGTGGCGGTCATGGGGGCTCCTGAATGCGGAAAGCGGAAACCAGAAAGCGGAAATGCTCAGTTGATGCGAGCGGTCGCGACGAACAGGCCAGGGCCTTTCGCATCGGGTTCGGTGGGGAGTTCGCGGTAGTTGACGTCGGCGAAGCCGGCGGACTTGAGCAGCCTGGTCATGCTCTGATGAGAGAAGCCCAGGTGCTGGTGGCCCATGGTCTGGCGGTACTCGGTGCGGTCGTGCTCCACCATATCCACGATGAGCAGCGTGCCGCCCGCACGCCCGGCGCGGAGGATGCGGGCGGCCTCCGTGAGGAATGCGCCGGGGTCGGCGATGTGGTGCAGGACGAGCACCGCGACGGCGGCATCAATTGTCCGGTCGGGGATCGGCAGCTTCTCAGCCACCGCCTCGACGAAAGTCACGTTGGGCGCGTCCTTCAGCCGTTCACGCGCGGCCTCGAGCATCGGGCCGGAGACGTCCACCGCGACCACGCGCTCGACGACGGGCGCGAGCAGCTCGGACGCGTTGCCGGTGCCGCAGCCGAGGTCGGCGATGGTCCAGTCGCTGCGGATCAGCGAGAGCAGGGCGAGCGAGGTAAAGCGGGCGCCGAAGAGCTCGTTGCGGAGGTGGTCCCACTCGCCCGCGAAGCGGCCGAAGAAGCTGAGGCTGTCGGTGCGTCGCTCCGCGAGCACGGAGCGGAGCCGGCGCTGGTCTTCCTCGACCTCGTGCGTGCCGGGGATCTGCTCGCGCACGGCGAGCCAGAGCGAGCGCGACTCGGTGGGCAGGTCGTCCAGGACGAGGCGATAGAACCCGGCCGTGCCTTCGGAGCGGCGGACCACCCATGCGGCGTCGGCCAGCACCTTGAGGTGGCGGCTCACGGTGGACTGGGGCAGCTGCACGACCTGGGCCAGCTCGCCAACGGACAACGCCTCGCACTCCACCAGGCGGAGAATGCGGAGGCGTGTCATGTCGGAAAGGGCCGCGAGGCGGTCCGTGACCCGGGTGAGGTTGGCAGAGTCGGCACGCTTCATCCGTTTATCCGGATGGAAGGATAGAAGCGAGCTGCCGAAGGGTCAATGGAGACTTGGGCCTCAGTCCTTCACAGGCTCGGCGGTCAGGACGACATCGTCCGGGGCGAGCGCGAAGCTCGGGCCGGGGATTTCGCCGATGCGTCGGACCTCCTTGAGGGTGTCCGGATTTGCGGGCTCGATGAAGTAGGCCATGCGGAGGTGGCGGACTTGCTTGGGGCGGTCGCCGAGGCTGCCGTAGAAGTCGGCGAGGGCGCGCTGTGGGGCGACCGTCTTGCCGCCATCGAGCTTCGCGGCGGTCTTGAGAGCCTGCTGGGCTTCGTCGGCGTTGCCGATCTTGGCGGCGTAGATACCCTGGCGGAGGAAGTCCGAAACGCGCCCGCGCTCGCTGGCGTTGCGGGCAAGGAGTGCGGTGAGGGCTTCACGCTCGCCGGCCTTGTACATGGCCTCGCACAGGGCGTCGAGGTAGGTATCGTTGAGCGGGTAGACGTCGAGGCAGGTGTTCAGCTCGTAGATCGCGGCCTTGGGCTCGCCGGCGTCGATGAGGGTGCGGGCGTAGGCGTAGCGGACCTCGACATCATCGGGCTTGCGGCGGACGTACTCCTCGTAGTCGGTCTTCGCGACGTCGTAGCGGGAGTGCTGGGCGGCGAACTCGGCGTTTTCCTTAACGATGTGGAGGGGACGCTGGTTGGTGCAGCCCCCCACTGCCGCGAGGAGGGCGAGGGTGAGGCAGAGGCAAGTCTTGCGCGGGTTCATGATCCGTCACTCCTGGGAAGGCCGCGTCCGTCGCGGCTGGGCGTGCGATAATTGGGCACGCGGGGGCGAGTTTATCGACTGGCGGAGGGTGCGGGCTGCATCCGACAGGCAGGAGTATGAAGCGGTGGCTCGCTGTGTGATTCTGTGGCATCACGCGATCCCCCGGGAGGCTGGGATGGGGGAAAGCGATCACTACGACTGGATGTTTGAGCGCCCGCAGGAGGCGGGCGGGAAGCTGGTGTCGTTTCGGATCCTTCAGGCGCTGGATCTATCGGAGCCGCAGGAGTTTGCGGCCGTGCGGACGCCGGACCACCGGCGGGAGTACCTCGAGTATGAGGGGCCGGTCAGCGGCGGGCGCGGGCGGGTCCTGCGGGTGGCGAGTGGGGAATGCCTGTCGGTTGTCGAAAGGGCTGGCGAGATGGAGGTAGTCGTGCGGTTCGATGGGGCGGGGGCGGTGGAGCATCGATTTGTGGGTCGAGATGAAGGGACCACGTGGGTGTTCAGCTTCGACCGGGTGCCGGGCCGATAGTTCGGGAAAGCCTCGACGCGCCGGCCCGGCGCGGTATGTTGGTGATCGACTTGCGTGTGCGTTTCGGTCTGGCGCGTTCTGTGCCTGTCGCCCCGATCCTGAAGGGAGCTGCCCGATGCCTCACGACTCTGGTCCCCTGCGTTCGCCCGATGCCCCGGCCGCGAATGGCGGCACCGCGACCCCCGCGCCCCCTTCGGTGCGGCTCGATGCCGGATCACCCAAGATCCAGGCATTCGAGCAGCGGCTGGGGAGCAAGGGCTCTCATGAGGACAAGTGGAAGCGGTCGCCCAACGTCACGGGAAAGGGCGCGATCCACGTGAAGAGCTTCCACTGCAAGCTCAACAATGAGTCGCTGGAGTTCATGGACCAGCAGATCAATGAGTGGCTGGACGCACACCCGCAGTACGAGGTGAAGCTCGTGAACACGACGGTGGGCGACTGGACCGGCAAGCAAGGGCGGGAGCCCAACCTGATCGTACAGGTTTGGGTGTGAGCGGCTGAGAAGTCCGGAAACGTGAAAGCGGGGGTTGAGCGCCGCATGCCGGTCCGGGGAAACGGGGCGGGGCGGGTTGTGCTTTTTGAGCCGGCAGTTATGCTGGCGTGAGCCTTGAGCGGAGTTGCGGGGCGCGCAAGGCGACTCAGGGGGTCATTCCGGTGTCCCGCCGTCCCGGCTCCGGGGCGTTTCGTGGTGTCATTGTGTGGGTCGCGCAAAAAGAGGAGTTCGTGGCATGAAGAAGCATCATGTGGGCGTGGCGCTGTCATTGGTGGCCGCGGCGGGGTTGGCGCAGGCGGTCAACGCGCAGTGCACCGGGTTCTCGGTGTCGTCGACGACCGGGGCGACGATCGTCCCCGGCACGACCGACGTGGGCAACCACGGCGATGACGTGGTGACAAACATCGCGCTTCCGTTCCCGGTGCTGCTCTACGGCGTCTCGTACAACACGGCGACGGTGTCCAGCAACGGCACGATGCAGTTCACGACGGCGAGCAACGCGTACACGAACTTCTGTCTTCCGCAGGCGAACATGGGCGTCGCGCTGCTGCCGCACTGGGATGATCTGCGCACGAACAACCCCGACGGAACCAACGGTGGTCTGGGGATTTTCACCTCGGTGACGGGCGTCGCCCCCAACCGGGTGTTCAACGTCGAGTGGCGGGCGCTGTACTACTCGGGCGGCGGGTCGCTGAACTTCCAGATCCGGATGTTTGAGGACGGCAGCCAGGTCGAGTACATCTATGGCGCCAATCCGGGCCAGAACAACAGCGCGACTGTCGGCGCGCAGCACACCAGCATGCCCGCCACGCAGTACGTGTGCAACAGCGCCGGGCTGGCCGCCGGCCTGAAGCTCACCCTTACCTGCAGCAACGGCACGCTGCCGCCGCAGGGCTCGGGCACGGCCTCGCCCTCCACGGTGGGCGCGTGCTCAAACAGCACGACGCGCCTGGTGGTGCAGGCCTCGCCGGGCTTCAACCCAGCGAGCACGGGGATGACCGTCGTCGGCAACCTCGCCCAGATCGGCGGATCGGTGGAGCAGTCGTTCTACGACGACGGCACGCACGGCGACGTGACCGCCGGCGACAACAACTTCAGCTATCTGGCTTCGCTGCCGTCTGGCATGAGCGTGGGCACCAAGACCATCCCGTGGACGCTCTCGGACGCGCAGAGCCGCAGCACGAGCGGTGTGATCACCGTCAATGTGCAGCCCTGCCCGACTTCGGGCCCTGACGTGTACGTCGGCGATCTGAGCGACATGGACTCGTACGGCACCGTCGATGTTGACCCGGGCCCCGGCACCGTCAACGTGAGCGCTTATTCGGTTGGCACCAACGCCTGCAACCTGGGCGATGTGCCGGTGCTGTGGATCGACCACAACAGCACGCCGGGCTACCAGAGCAACCAGCACCCGACCATCGCGCAGAACATGTACCGCCTCAAGAACGGCCGCTTCGAGCAGATCGGGCAGAGCTGGCTGAAGCACGGCTTCGTGTCGACCAACAGCCAGTTCTGCTCCAACAGCTGCGTGCAGCCCCCCATGGGCGGCGACCAGCTGGGCGTGAACTGCTCCGACCTGTACGGCGCGGGGCTCAACGGCAGCCAGGGGAGCCTCGGGCCGCGGAGCCAGGTGAACGCGACGACGGGCTACTACCCGCACCCCTTCACCGCACCGGCGGCACCGGCGACCATCGGCCGGCGTCTGCAGGTGTACACCAACGACGTGCTGCCGGCGCTCAATGCCGGCGCGACGTACATCGTTGACGGCCACTACGTGACTCAGGACGACGCGCAGTGGGCTAACGGCGGCAACCCCGCCGTCAACGCGTTCAACAACCACTCGTACCGGCTCGTGAACCCCTCCAGCCTGGGCGGCGCGGGTGACCCGACGTTCGCGGGCAACACCGTGCGGTACAAGGCCGGCATCCACGCCTGGCGCGACCTGGACCCAACGGTGATCCTGGGTGACGCGACCTACCTCGACACCAGCATCCACCCGACGGGCATCCGCGGGCGGTTCATCGTGGGCTGCAAGGTGACGGACAACGGCAACGGCACCTGGCACTACGAGTACGCCGTGTACAACGACAACTCCGACCGCGCGGGCGGCTCGTTCAGCGTGCCGGTTGATCCGAGCGCCACCGTGACGAACATCGACTTCCACGGCGTGTTCGCGCACTCCGGCGAGCCCTACCCCAATACGGCGCTCAACCCCGCCAACTGGGCGGGCAGCAAGGTCGGCGGCGAGGTGAAGTGGGCCTGCGCTCCTTACGACGCGGCCACGCAGGGCAACAGCTCCAACGCGATCCGCTGGGGCACGATGTACAACTTCCGCTTCGACTGCGACCGCCCGCCGCAGGACTCGCCGGTGACCGTTGGCCTCTTCAAGCCCGCGACCGCGGCCAGCCCGGCGACGAGCGTGACGGCGGCGGTGAAGGCCCCGCTGGCGCCCCCCAGCCAGTGCGGCCCGCAGGACTTCAACGGCGATGGTGACAGCGGTACCGACCAGGACATCGAGGCGTTCTTCGCCTGCCTGGGCGGCAACTGCTGCCCGACGTGCTGGAGCGGCGGCGCCGACTTCAATGGCGATGGCGACATCGGGACGGACCAGGACATCGAGGCGTTCTTCCGCGTGCTGGGGGGCAGCCCCTGCTGATCCTCAGGTCCTGAATGCATGAGTGAAGGGCCCGGTCGCAGGACCGGGCCCTTTTTCGTCTGTGCGCACCCCAATGGCCGAGGTAGACTGCATCCAGCGGGGTTGGTTGCGGTCGTCGTCGGGGCCCGGTTCCGGGCGTGGGTATTGCTCGTTTGCGAAGGAGACGGTCATGAGCGGACGTTGGTTTGTTGCGGCGCTGGCGGCGGCGGCCGGCACGGCGGGCTCGGTGAGCGCGCAGTGCACCGGTTTCAACCTCACAACGTCCACGGGCGCGACGATCGTGCCCGGGACCACCGACATCGGCAACCACAGCGATGACGGCACGACCGTGCTCGCACTGCCCTTCCCCGTGACCCTCTACGGCCAGACGTACACGCAGGCGAACGTTGGCGCCAACGGGAATCTCCAGTTCACCACTAATGTGACGACGTGGATCAACTCGTGCCTGCGGGCGTCGGCCATGGGCGTCGCGGTGCTGCCGCACTGGGACGACCTGCGGACCAACATCGCCACCGGCAACAACGGCACGCTGGGCGTGTTCACTTCGATCGAGGGCACCGCGCCCAACCGCGTGCTCAACATCGAGTGGCGGACGATCTACCGCGGCACCAGCAACAACTGCAACTTCGAGGTGCGGCTGTTCGAGGACGGCAGCAAAGTCGAGTTCATCTACGGCGAGGGGGCGCAGGCGGGCGTCAGCGCGACCTCGGGCATCCAGCACACGCAGTTCCCGGTGACGCAGTTCTCGTGCAACACCGCGACCCTCACGCCGGGCCTCAAGCTGACCTTCACGTGCACGAACGACCCGATCCCGCCGCAGGGGACGGGCAGCGCGCAGCCGAGCAACGTGTTTGCGTGCAGCGCGCCGGGCTCGACGGTGCTGAGCGTGGTGACGAGCTCGGGCTTCAACCCGCCGAGCACGGGGATGGCGGTGATCGGTAATCTGTCGACCATCGGCGGATCGGCGGAGCAGGCCTTCTACGACGACGGCACCCACGGCGACGCCACCGCGAATGACGGCCGCTTCAGCTTCGCTGCGAGCGTGCCGGTGGGGACCGCTATCGGCACGAAGGTGATCCCGTTCACAGTGGTGGACGCGCAGTCGCGGTCCTTCAACGGGCAGCTGAGCTTCAATGTGACCGCCTGCCCCACTGCCGGGCCCGATGTATACGTCGGCGACCTGAGCGACATGAGCGCGTACGGCACCGTGGACGTCGATCCCGGGGCGGCCACGGTCAACGTGAGCGCGTACTCCGTGGGCACCAACGCCTGCAACCTGGGCGATGTGCCGGTGCTGTGGATCGATCACAACAGCACGCCCGGGTACCAGAGCAACCAGCACCCGACAATCGCGCAGAACATGTACCGGCTGAAGGACGGGCGCTTCGAGCAGATCGGGCAGAGCTGGCTCAAGCACGGCTTCGTGTCGACCAACAGCCAGTTCTGCTCCACCACGTGCCAGCCGCCCCCCATGGGCGGTGATCAGCTGGGCGTCAACTGCTCGGACCTGTACGGTTCGGGCCTCAACGGCAGCCAGGGCAGCCTGGGGCCGCGGAGCCACGTAAACGCGGCGACGGGCTACTACCCGCACCCGTTCACGACCCCGCCAGCGCCGTACATGACCCCGCCGGCAGCGCAGGCCACGATCGGCCGACGCCTGCAGGTGTACACGAACGATGTGACGCCCGCGCTCAACCCGGGCGCGACGTACGTCGTCGATGGCCACTATGTGACGCAGGACGACGCGCGGTTCACGACGGGCGCCTCCCCCGCGATCAACGCGTGGAACAACCACTCGTACCGCCTCGTGAGCCCTGCGAGCCTCGCGGGCGGAACGCCGACTTTCGCCGGCAACACCGTGCGGTACAAGGCCGGCATCCACGCGTGGAAGGACCTGGACCCCAGCGTGCAGCTGAGCAACGCGGTGCACGTGGACCGCAGCGTCAGCAGCGCGGGCATCAACAGCCGCTTCATCGTGGGCAGCAAGGTGACCGACAACGGCGACGGCACCTGGCACTACGAGTACGCCGTGTACAACGACAACTCTGACCGCTGCGGCGGCTCGTTCACGGTGCCGGTGGCATCGTGGGCGACGGTGACCAACATCGGCTTCCACGGCGTGTTCGCGCACTCGGGCGAGCCCTACCCCAACACGGCACTCAACCCCGCGAACTGGGAGGGCAGCAAGGTCGGCGGTGAGGTCCGCTGGGCCTGTGCTCCCTATGACGCGGCCACGCTGGGCAACAGTTCCAACGCGATCCGCTGGGGCACGCTGTACAACTTCCGGTTCGATGCCAATGTGCCGCCGCGTGAGGGGCAGGTGGCGATCGGCCTGTTCAAGCCCCCCACTGCCGAGAGCCCGGAGACGAGCGTGACGGCGCTGGCGGGGACGCCGACCACCGCGTGCGGCACATCCGACTTCAACGGCGACGGCGACTTCGGCACCGACCAGGACATCGAGGCGTTCTTCGCGTGCCTGGGCGGAACGTGCTGCCCCACCTGCTACGCCGGCGGGGCGGACTTCAACGGCGATGGCGACACCGGGACCGACCAGGACATCGAGGCGTTCTTCCGTGTTCTGGGCGGGAATCCCTGCTGATCGCGACACGCGCGACCTTTGAGCGATGACTTGCGACGGCCCGGTTTGACGACCGGGCCGTCGTTCATTGGTCTTTACACGGCCAGAACAACTGGTAGTCTCCCCAGCACGGGCTTTCCGCGCCCGCATATTCGGGGCCTGACCGCTCCGAGAGGGAGACAGACATGCGCTTCACGTTCAACCGCGTTATTCATTTGGGCGCGCTCGCCGCGCCGGTGCTGGCATTCTCCGCCGGCGCTCACGCGTACCTCGGCGGCTTCGAGGCCGGCGATGGCTACGGCGGGTTCCTCTCCGAGGTGCGGCACTGGAACGAGGGCCAGTACGGCACCAACAACGGCGGTCCCGGGGGCAGCCAGACGGCGATCACGCCGGGCTCGGGGCTGTGGTACGGGATCCAGGGCACCATGTACCCGAACTTCAACGGCGGGAACACGGCCTACGCCACCGGTCACGGCGGCGTGGGCATGGGTGGCTCCAACGGCATGATGATCACCACCGGCTGCGACGGTTGGGGCGGCCCGGCGCTCAAGTACGGGTACCGGCTCGACGCCCGCGACCTCAACGGCGTGTCACCGGCAATGACCGCGGGGCAAACTGTGACCGTCAGCTTCTGGACACGCCCACAGCTGTTTGGCACGGGCGAGGGCGGCGGGATCGGTGCGGGCACCATCGGTGACACCGTGGAGTTCGTGGACAGCGCGGGGAACGTCGGCTTCAGCGTGGGCATCCACCAGCCCGGCACCACGACCGATTACGTGGCCTTCAAGAACACCGGCAGTTACACGCTGACGGCCATCGCCGCGGGCGGCGTGTACTCGCGCTGGGACATCCGCCTGGACCTGGCGGCCCAGACCGTCACGGCCGGGTACTACGACGGCTTCACGACGAACTACTCGGTGCTGCTGAGCGGGGCGCCGCTGGCCGCGCCGATGGCGGACCTCAACCGGCTGTTCTTTGAGTCCTCCGGGGGCGTGAACAACGCGAAGCTGTGGGCTCTGGACGACTTCTCGATGCACACGACGGTCCCGGCGCCAGCCTCGGCGCTGCTGCTGGGGCTGGGCGGGCTCGCGGTGGCGCGCCGGCGGCGCTAAGACGCGGCCCTGCACGGGGTTGACGGGCTTTCTGTACACTCGCGCCCGCCGGGGCTCTTCATGAGGCTCGCGGCGGAGGACGCACCGTGGGAAGGATGCTCGGCGTCGTCGTGCTGGTGGCCGTGGTGGTGTTTCTGGTGAAGGCCTACCGGCGGGCGAAGGTCTGAGGTAGGCTGCACCTGGAGGTTTTCGCATGCGCACTCTTGCTCTCACTGCTCTCGTTCTCGTGTCGGCCGCGGGCCTGGCCTATGGCCAGGGCACGGTCACGATGAAGCTGAAGTCCGAGGGGGTCTCCAAGGAACTCGGCTACTACTCGCCGGTGCGGGTGGATCTCTCGAAGGAGAAGCCGGCGGAGATCAAGAAGCTGCCCGAGGGCGTGACGGCGCCGATGTTCGGCAAGCTGCCCCTCACCGTGAAAGGCGAGCGTGCGTTCTTCGTGGTGGTTGATGAGCCGGCGGGGCAGCCCGCGAAGCTGTACATCGACAGCAACGGCAATGGCGACCTCACGGACGATCCCAAGGTTGAGTGGACCGGCAAGGAGAGCAAGGGCGAGGACGAGAAGACGTACACGATGTACTCGGGCGGCGGCATGATCGAGGCCGCCCCGGATTACAAGCTGCGCCTGAGCATGTACCGTTTCGACCCCTCTGACACCAAGCGAGCGGCCCTGGCCGACAAGCTGCTGTTCTACCGCGATTACGCCACCGAGGGCGAGGTGAAGCTCGCGGACAAGGCATACAAGGCGATGCTGGTGGACGACCGCGCGGGCGGGGACTTCACGGCCAAGGGCACGAAGATCGCCATCGACGTCAACGGCAACGGCAAGTGGGAGCGCACGGAGACGTTCGACACGAGCAAGCCATTCAAAGTCGACGGCACGATCTGGGAAGTGGCCGACGTCAGCAAGGACGGGCTCTCGTTCGCGGTCAAGAAGAGCGAGAAGGTCATGGAGGCGGCCGTTGAGGAGAAGACCGTTGACCTCAGCCCCGGCAAGCAGGCGATCGCGTTTGAGGCGACTCTGCTGGACGGCAAGAAGGTCAAGTTCCCCGACGACTACAAGGGCAAGATCGTGCTGGTGGACTTCTGGGCGACGTGGTGCCCGCCCTGCATCAAGGAGATGCCCAACGTAGTGGCCGCGTATGAGCAGTTCCACGACCGCGGCTTCGCGGTGCTGGGCGTGAGCCTGGACCGACCCAACGCCGAGCAGAAGATCGCGGACAAGGCCAAGGAGCTGAAAATGCCGTGGCCGCACGTGTACGACGGCGGCTACTGGGACGCGCGGGTGGCGAAGATGTACGGCGTGCAGTCGATCCCCAAGGCCGTGCTGGTGGATGGCACGACCGGCAAGATCATCGCCACCGGCGGGGACTTGAAGGGCAAGAAGCTGGCCGAGACGATCGAGAAGGCGCTGACGGAGAAGGGCAGGAGCTGATCGATCGTGGTCGGCGTCAGGGTTGGTCCGCCCCAGGAGTCTCGGCATCATCGGACTCGTCATCGCTGGGGATCGCCGATTGCACGCTGGTGACGACCGGCTTGGGACCGCCGTCGACCTGCACCCCGCGGATGATCACCTCACCCTCGTAGACGCGGGTGAGGTCGAGCGTGCGCTGCGCAAGCTCCGGGCGAGGCCGGAGTACGAGGTCGATGGTTTTCCCCTTCGGGAGGCGGCCGCTGTACCACAGGGTCCGGGTCGCGCCGTCTGATCCCCACGGAGAACCCGCGTATCCCTGGAAGTCAGCCGCGCCGCTGCTGAGCGTACCCAGGTTCACCTCTTTGCTCACGCCCTCCACGTGGTTGTGGGTTCGGGCGATGACGTCGAAAACGATGGGCACGGGCAGATCGCCGATGCTGAAGTCGGCGTGCACGTAGCTGCCGAAGAGCTGGCGGTTGACGGTGAAGTGTGAGGGGCGGAGCTTTTGCGCAAGCTCCGCCGCGAGCTGCTCGCTCGCGGGGACTCGTTCGACGCTCGCCACCCCCGCCGGCATGACCTCCACGGGCACACTCAGCTTCACCTTGCGGACACGCGGAGAGGTCGGCTTCGGCTTGCCCGCCCCGAAGCTCATGACCCCCACCGCTGACGTCCACTTCTCCACGTAGACCAGCACTTCGAGCTCGATCACCGCTGGCCCGGGGGGCAGGTCCGACTTGGTGCGAAACACGGCGACAGAGGTGTTGTTCTGCGGCATTCCCCATGCCGCGGCCTGCGGCATGATCATGATGTGAGCCAGCGGCATGTTGGGCGCGGCCGCGGCACCGAAGATGTTCTCGCTTCCCGGCTCGGGCCACGTCCTGTTCAGCTTCTCGCCATTGATGGTCGCGGTCTCGAGCCAGATGGAGGCCATGGCCTGGTCGCCCCCCGCGCGGAGCTCGTGCGCAACGCCCACCGGGAAGACGTCCCCGGCAGTCACGCGCGGGCGGGCCTTGAGTTTGGGGAGGACCGACTGGGACAGGAACCGTTGCTCGTCCTGCTTCATCAACCGCCCATTCAGCCGCACGCGGTCAATGACGTCGCTCCACTCCTTGCCCCACGCCCGCGCAGGGTCGGCCTGGCGGTCGAGTGTGTACGCGAGGATGCGCTGCTCCTGGGCGATGTCGACATTCGCCGCAGCAAGACGGTTGAAGAACTCTCCGGCGATCAGGGCCGCCCTCTTGCTGTCGACGCGGTCGACCTCCCACAGCAGCAGGCCCAGCCGCTTGTAGCGGTTGACGTCGGTCCCGGTGATCGACGCGAACAGCACCACGCCGATGGGCGCCAGCGGCATCAGCACGAACAGCACACCCGAGAGGATGAACACCGGCCGCTTGCGTCGCTGCCCGATCCGCACCGCCTTCTCACGCTTCAGCCCCGCGCCGCACTCGGGGCATGTCACGTTGGCGGGGTAGATGTTCTCGAGGTCGAACCCGCACCAGCGGCAGGTGGGGTGGTCGTTGAGGCGCTTGCCGCGGACGCCCAGGACGATGAGCAGCGTACCTAGCAGCATGACGCCGAGCAGCGCGAGCAGGATCGGTGCGAGCATGAGGCCTCCCGCCCACCAGCATAACGGCCCGCCCCGCGGTGCCGATCACGTTTGCGGGTAGTTGGGTACGCTGCCGGGCTGACGTCGACCGGTGAGAGAGTGATGACCAAGTTTATCTGGCCGCTGTTGTGCCTCCTGCTGGTGCCTGGGTGCGACCGGCGCGCGGCCACCCGGACAACCGTTGTCTCAGGGGTAACCGTGTCCTCGGCGACGGTGCACTACGGGATGCCTTCGCCCCATGGCGCGGCGGAGAAAGGTGAGTCGAGTCTCCGCGCCTCCGGTTCAAAGACCTGAGCGGGAGCCCGCCGTACTTCGTCATCGTCGTCGACAGCCCCTACATCGTTCTTGAACGAGACTTCAAGCGCGAGGTAATCGTCGCCGACGTGAAACTCGGAACGCACTTCGTGCTGCCAGACCTGTCCGTGAACGTCGGCAACGGCGCCCAAGGATCCATGAAGGATGGCCTGATCGTGCTCGTTACGGCCGGTAGTGACGCCGTCAGCACCACAAAGATCGACCCGGTCCTCAGAAAGCTCGTGTCCAACGAATACAAGAGGAACTAGCGGCCGCGTGCTCACGTGACCGCCGGAACGATCCGCAGCTCACCCTCGGGGCCTTCCTGCACCACGCCCAGCTCCTTGAGCGCGGCCAGCGCGGCCTCCTGCTCGGCCTTCTTTTTGGTCTGGCCCCAGCAGCCCTCGAAGCGGCGGCCGCCGATGTCGACGCAGATCTTGAAGCACTTGCTGTGATCAGGGCCTTGCTCGTCGAGCGTGCGGTAGGCGGGCGTGGACCCAAACGCCTGCTGGGCGTGCTGCTGCAGCACGCTCTTGAAGTTCTGCTGGTGCCCGCTCTGCGCAGCCTTCTCGACCACAGGCGTGACCAGCGGTCGGATGAACTCCGCGGTCTTGTCGAACCCCGCATCGAGGTACATCGCGCCGATCACTGCCTCGAGCGCGGCCGCGGCGAGCGAAGGGGGCATGGCGGCGCCGCTCTGCATGCCCTTGCCAAGCACCAGGAACTGCTCGAGGCCGAGCTGGCGGGCGAGGACAGCGCACATCTCGCGGCTGACGGCGTGGCTCTTGATCTTGGTCATGTCGCCTTCGCGCAGGGCCGGGTAGCGGCGGAAGACCATCTCGCACACCACCATGCCGAGCACGGCGTCGCCCAGGAACTCGAGCCGCTCGTTGGAGGAGAGCGGTGTATCGGCGGTGCTGGCGTGCCGCAAGGCAAGCTCGAGCAGGGCGGGGTCCTTGAAGTTGTGGCCGAGGAGCGCCTCGACCCTGGCGCGCGAAGATTCGTCCATAGAGCACGGAGGGCCCACCGGGGCGTGAAGGGCGGGCCAGTGCTGGCGCTTGCACGCCGACTCGCGGACCCGGCTACGGGCCGGGGCGGGCGGCATGAAAGCGAGAGCAGTGGCCCCACCAAGGGACGGGTCGAGGATAGCGACCCGGTCAAGAGCGTACCTTACCCCCGCGGATAGGTGGGCGGATTTGCAGGGGGATTTGGGAAGGGGCTGGCCGGGGCTGCGGTGGGTGTCTATTGTTCCGGCCCTGAACTGAGCCAAGGACGAGGTTTCTATGCACTACCCACACCGCACCAGCCGCATCAAGCGCAAGCGCGCCATCGGTTTCCGCGCCCGGATGAAGACCAAGAACGGCCGCAAGCTGATCAACCGCAAGCGGGCCGCGGGCCGTTCCCTGAACGTCGCGGACAAGTAAAGACCGCTCCCAGCCAGAACTGAGCCGAGACCTGCGGAGGTCTCGGTTTTTGTTGCGCTGGGGGATAGGGCGAGGGGCACCCCGAGGAGCCATGGGATCTCGGGGACAGATGCGCGGGTGCCGTGAGGTTACCATCCGCCCCGATGACCACCCCGACTCAGGCGTACGCGGACCCGGCCACACCCCAGGAAGTGCAGGCGGCGGCGGAGAAGTTCCGGCGCGACTACGCGGCGGTGAAGGAGCAGATCGGGCGGGCGGTAGTCGGGCAGTTGGACATCGTGGACGGGGTGCTGACCTGCCTTTTCGTGGGCGGGCACGTGCTGCTGGAGGGCGTGCCCGGGATCGGCAAGACGCTGCTGGTGCGTACGGTGGCGCGGTGCGTGAACCTGAGCTTCTCGCGCATCCAGTTCACCCCCGACCTGATGCCGGCGGACATCTCCGGCACCACCATCGTCGCCGAGTTTGACGACGGGCGCGGCGGGAAGGAGCGGCGGTTCACCTTCCAGCCCGGGCCGATTTTCGGGCAGATCGTGCTGGCCGACGAGATCAACCGCGCCACGCCCAAGACCCAGGCCGCGCTGCTGGAGGCGATGCAGGAGCGGAGCGTGACGGTGGGCGGGAAGACGCACCGGCTGCCCGAGCCGTTCATGGTGCTGGCGACGCAGAACCCCATCGAGCAGGAAGGCACGTACCCGCTGCCCGAGGCGCAGCTGGACCGCTTTTTCTTCAAGCTGCTGTCTACAACGCCGGGACGGGCGGACCTTTCTGAGATCCTCAACCGAACCACCACGGCCTCGGAAGCGGAAATCAGGCCGGTGCTCGACGGCCCCACCATCCTGGCGCACGGCCGGCTTATCCGGCGCGTGGCGATCGCGCCGCACGTGCAGGACTACGCGGTGCGGATGGTGCTGGCGACGCACCCGACGAGCTCGGGCGGGCAGTACGCCACGCCGATGGTCAATAAGTTCGTGCGGCTGGGCGCCTCGCCCCGCGCGGCCCAGGCCCTGGTGCTCGCGGGCAAGTGCCGGGCGCTCCTGGATGGCCGCAGCGTCGTGTCGACCGATGACCTGCGGGCGGTGGCGATCCCCGCGCTGCGGCACCGCCTCATCATGAACTTCGAGAGCCACGCCGAGGGCCTCACGGCCGACACGGTAGTCGCCAACATGGTCTCGACGCTGCCGCTGGAGGGGGCGTGATACGGACGGCGATCGCTGCTGTGCTCGGCGCGGTGGTCGTGATGCTCACGGCATGCTCGAGCGGACCTCGCGCCGCGCCGCAGGCGGTGAACCCCGCGGCGCTGCCGCGACTGGACGCGTTCCGCGACTCGCGGGTCGTTGTGACCCTGCCACCGCAGGCCGAGCCCCCACCATCGGGCGCAACGCTCGACGACGGGACGCGGCTCGAAGCCGAAGTGTTCCGCATCTTCGTGAACCGCTCGGAAGGTGCCAATGGCGAGGCATGGCTGCCCGCTGCCGGCGCGTGGGGCTCCATCCGCGCGAAGGATGCAGCGAAAGGCGTGTCCCCCTGGGTGGTGGTGGTGCAGACGCCACGCGAGAGCGACGCAAAGACAATGACCGTCGCCGGGCGCGACTATGCGCTCAACTGGCTGCCGGATGTCTCGCTGCTGCCGGTGCCTAACGAGGAGGCGCCCGAGCCGCTGCTGAATCCGTGGCCTGCCGTTGCCGATGACCGCGCCCGAGCTGACCCGGGGCTGCTGCGGCGCGTGTCCTCGGAAGCTCAGAGTCCGCTCACGCGCTGGCGGTACAAGCTGCTGTTCAATGGCCTCGCGCCTAGGCCCGCCGGCGCTGAGCCCGTCGGTTTCAAGGACCCGGTGATCGAGGCGATCGCCCGACAGAATGAGGATCGCTGGCGCGTCGCCCTCGCGTGGCTGTGGAGCGCCGACCCCGAGCTCGCGTGGCGACTGAAGCAGCGCGTCGCCGCAGTCGTCGACTTCGGCGCGGGCGTGCACGCGCCCGCGTGGCCGCTGGACCACGCGGCCCTCGACCTGCTGCTCGCCAGCCTGCTAAACGCGAGCATCACGCCCGAGCGCCGCGTCGAGCTCGCCCGGGCATGGCTCATGGACCAACCAAGCGGCGTCGCGTGGGTGATTGACGATTCCGGCGTACTTGATGAAGCACGGCGCACCCCCGTGGCCACCATCGGATTCGCCAACCTCGGCGACGTCGCCACGCGGGTGTGGGTCGAGTCGCAGGCGCGCGAAGACTCTGACTTCCTGCCGCTGCTCTCGCTGAGCTCGCTGAAGCTGCTCGTGCCCGTGCCGGGGTGTGAGACCGCGGGTGTGCTCGCCGCGGAACTGCGGGCGCACATCGGGCGGAGCGCCACCGGCCTTTCGGTGCTGTGCGACCGCGTGCCCGTGCAGCCGCCCGGGCTGACAATCGGGCCGCTCGTCCGGGATTACAGCATGCAGGCCTGGCTCCGCGGGCCGGAGGGCCTGGCCGAACTGCGTACCGAAGAAGACTGGGCCACCGCGGCGCTGCTGCACCGGCCCGCCCCCGACCCGGCCGCGCCGCCGTCCAGGCTGGAATCCCGCCGCTGGGAACTGGTGGTCGAGTGCCGCCTCCCCTCTGCGATTGACCCAGACACGCTCAAGCGGGAGGCGGTGATGCTCTACTTCGGTTCTCCGGGGAAACCCACGGCCATTTTGCGGATTGACATGACTGGCGGCGTTCGGAATGTGCTGCCCGCCGACCTCAACCTTCCACCAGAACTCGCCCCCTCGCCTGGGCAAACCGAGGTCACGCGCGCCGTCGATCGGTGGTCGTTCAGGTTCAATCCCCCCCCCGGTGCGGTGGAACACGACGGGACGCTGCGGCTGGGGATTGTGCGCACCGACGCCCGCGGGGTGCGCTCAGCGTGGCCCCGCCCCATGCTCCCCTGGCAGGCGGAGCCCGGGCGAGCGGCCCTCCACACCCGCGCGTGGGGCGGAAGCGGCGAATAACTCCGCGCTGCGCCGATGTGCCCGGAAACTCTTTGACCTCACGGACCCCTTCTGGTAGACCAATGTCCTCGGCGCGGAGGGTCCGCGCGCGCTTAACAACCTACATCGTGAGGGAGTCGTTATGAACAAGAAGATGATCCGTCAGGCGGGCGCCTCCGCGGCCCTGCTGCTGGCCGCCGCCGCGTACGCGCAGCCGACCGTCAACGAAGACTTCGGTTCGCTTACCAACCCCACCAACATCAACCGCGCGATCACGATCTCGCCCAGCACGGTGCTGTGGTACAAGCTCACGCTGCCGGTGGCTGTGCAGACGGGCACCGCGACAAACTACCTGGACATCCGTACGCACAACGGTGGCGCCACCACGATCGATACGGAGATGGCGCTGTACGACTCTGCCGGCAACTTCGCCTCGGGCGCCGTCGGCACGAGCTTCGACGACGACGACGGCCCCGGTGTGGGCAGCGCGCTCAGCTACGGCTCCAACTGCCAGGTACGCGCGAACGGCCCCGATGGCGTCGCCTTCGACGGACGCGACGGCGGCCTGCCCGCCGGCGAGTACTACATCGCGATCTGCCGCTACAACGCGACGGGCGGCAACAACCCCGATAACTTCGGCACGCCCTGGGCGGTGACCGGAGGCACAGGCGCCGGCGGGGCCATGCAGCTCGATGTCAACTACGGCACGGCGACCGAGTCGCCCCTGTTCTCTGCCGCGGCAGCGACCCCGGGCTCCGGGTGGGACAACGCGTCGGTCCTCTTCACCGCCACCGCGGCGAACTGCGGGTCGCAGGGCCTGGTCACGACCATTGACTTCTCGGCGATCGGCGGCTCGGCAACCGCCCTCATGTATGACGACGGCACGCACGGCGACGCGGTGCCCGGCAACAACGTGTTCTCGCTGGCACACACGATTCCCTCCGGCACCGCGCTGGGCAGCTACAACCTTGCCGTCACCGGCACCAACAGCCTGAACCTTGCGTCCACCCGCAACATCGCGTTCAACGTGGTGACGCCGCCCGCAACGCTGACGGCTGACGGCAGCGGTGTGTACACCGAAGTTGAGGACAACGACACCAAGATCCGCGCGAACCTCATCCAGTCGCTCGCGCCCGGCCAGGCCATCACCGGAACGACCACAGGCGCCAGCACCGTCACCGCCGGCAACGGCTCGGCCGACAACTTCCGCATCAAGACCCAGACGGCTCCGCTGGGCATCTACCGCCACCGCATCACCCTCAACAGCGCCACCAACTCGCACACGGGCACCATCCGGGGCCTCAGCCAGACCGGTCGCGTGATCAGTACGAACTCCGACATCGCGTTCCAGACCTCGTCCACGACCGCCACGAACCCCACGCCGGCGCGCAGCGTGCAGTGGTACGGGTTCGGGCGTCAGGAGGAGCTCTACTACCGCGTGACCGGCGCGACCGCCACGACCGCGCCCTACACCGGCACGTACACGCGCGAGGGGATCACGCCCGTGGACGCCGGCACGTTCGCAGAGGGGCAGATCACCATTGACCGCGCCGGCCACACTGTGGACGTCGACTTCATCGTCTTTGACGCGAACTTCGCGCCGGTGCCCGACTTCGCCAACGACACCCCCAACTCCCTCACGCGCACCTTCCCTGTCGGCACGTACTACCTGGCGTGGTCGAACTTCAACACCAGCAACGACCAGCCCGCCGCGTCCGATGACACCTCCACCGGGAGCAACGTGCTCGACTTCGGCAACATCGTCGCCAACAGCAGCACGGCGACGTCCACGAACATCGGCGTGCGGTTCACTGACGTCACGGGCTCCCCCGTCGATGTGCCGCTCACCAAGCCCGGTTTCTTCGATGTGCAGTGGGTCCGCTTCCAGGTGCAGCCGCTGACCGCGCCGACCAACCCGCGCGGCACGGGCCTCGCGACCCCCGCGACGGCGCAGATCACGACCAGCACCCTGCTGACCGTGACAGTCACCGGTGGCCTCAACCCCAACAGCACCGGCCTCGAGGTCACCGGCGACCTCTCCAGCATCAACGGCTCCTCGACCCAGCAGTTCTACGACGACGGCACCAATGGCGACGTCGCCGCGGGTGACAACGTGTTCAGCTTCCAGGCCACCCTGGTCGAGCCGCTGACGGCGGGCGCCCGCAGCATCCCCTTCACCGTGAGCGATGACCAGAACCGCACGGGCACGGGCGCGATCACAATGACCCTGACCGCCCCGCCCCAGGGCGGCTGCTGCACCGCGGGCGTCTGCTCCATCAGCACGGAGTACAACTGCGTCCAGGGCGGCGGCACCTACCGCGGCAATGGGTCGGACTGCGGCGGGATCACCTACACGATGGCGGAGAGCCCGACGACCTTCTCGTCGATCTCGGGCACGGGCACCATGCTCACCACCGTCTCGAACTGCGACGACTGCTCGCAGACCGTGACCCTGCCTTTCAGCTTCAACTTCTTCGGTAACTCCTACACGAGCGTGGGCGTGGTCTCCAACGGAACCATGCAGTTCGTGGCCGCCCCGAGCACGGCCTATCAGAACACCGGCATCCCTGCCGCCGCCGTTCCCAACAACGCCATCTACCCGCTGTGGGACGACTACAACACCATCAACACGGCCGAGGGCAGCGGCGATATCTACACGCAGGAGCTCGGGACCGCTCCCAACCGCACCTTCATCATCGAGTGGAACAACGTCACGCAGTACCGTCAGGCCAGCGCCTTCCCGGCGACCTCGGAGACCTTCCAGGTCATCCTGCACGAGGGCAGCAACAACATCGAGTTCGTCTACGGCCCCTGCTCGCCGGTGAACACCAGCGGAACCGGTCAGGGGACCAATGTCGACGCCAGCGGCGGTGACTGCACCATCGGCATCGAGAACGCGAACGGAACGCTGGCGTACAGCATCCCCAGCGCCGGCTTCAACTTCGCTTCTCAGTTGCTCACCTGGGTGTCAGAACCCGTCTGCGGCCCGACCTGCGCCGGCAACGAGTGCGGCCCGCAGGACTACAACGGGGACGGCGACAGCGGCACCGACCAGGACATCGAGGCGTTCTTCGCCTGCCTGGGCGGCACCTGCTGCGAGACCTGCTTCTGCCAGGGCAGCGACTTCAACGGCGACGGGGACTTCGGCACCGACCAGGACATCGAGGCGTTCTTCCGCGTCCTGGGCGGCAACCCCTGCTGATCGGCTGAGCTGATCCGAAGAAACACCAGCGACCCCCGCGACCTGAAGGCGCGGGGGTCTTTCTTTTTGGATTGCGTCAGGTGCAGAAGGAACCACGCCCGGGATCGGCGCCCAGACGGAAGTTGTTTGGTCTCAGAACCTTCGGCGCAGCGGAACGCGGACCTCAAGGCGCAAAAAAGACCAAAAGTGGGTCAAGGAAGCGTTATTTTGCTTTGACACCGCGGGCCAGTTGATGGTACATCTAGCCGTACGAGTCGGCCCCGACGCGGATATTCGTCTGCGCCGGAGGTCAGGTTGCAAACCTTTTTGGGGAGATGCTGAAAATGAAGACGACGTTCCTGAAGAGCCTGACGGGTGTCACGGCGACGATGCTGCTCGCCGGTTACGCCGGTGCGCAGAGCACGCCCGAGGTCGAGCCCAACAATACGAAGGCGACGGCCACCCCCGCCACCCTCGTGAACATCGGTGACACCCTCACCGGTCTCACGACGGGCACCACGACCACCGGGGCGGGCACCGCTAATGCGGACTTCTTCCGCGTTAAGACCGCCGCGGCGGCGCTGGGCATCTACCGCCACCGCCTGGTGGTGACCACTACCGGTACTGCCGGCCACAGCGCTGCCCTGATGGGCGTGCCGGCCGCGGGCACCGCGTCCGATCTCACCACCGTTCAGACCTCCTCGACAGCCAGCACCCCTGCCCGTATGTCGCAGTGGTACGGCTTCGGCAAGGAGGAAGAGATCTTCTTCCGGATGCAGGGCGCCTCGGGCACCACCGGGAACTACACCGCGACGTACGACCGCCAGCCGGTGACCGCCATCGCGGGCCCCACCGTGGTTGATGGCGCCATTACCATCTCCACCTACGGCCAGGGCCATTCGAACGACACCGAGATCTTCCTCTTCGACAGCAACTTCAACCTGCTGCGCCTGAGCGACGACGCTCCGGCCCCCCTCACCGGCACCCAGAGCCAACTGACCCAGACGCTCGCCCCCGGCAATTACTACATCGCGGTCAGCAACTTCAACACCGCGACCAGCGCGGCCGTGGAGGCCGGCGATCGGTCCACCGGCGCGGCGCGCACCGACTTCCCCAACGTCATGACCAACAGCAACACGACCGCTGCAGTGAACTGCGGCCTCGTGATCAATGATCCGCTGGGCAGCTTCCCCGTGGCGGCAACCAAGGCGGCCGCGTACGACATTGTGTTCGTGGCTTTCACGGTGATCCAGAACACCCAGCCGACCAACCCCACGGGCGTCGCTACGCGCAACCCCTCGGGGACCGTTGACGCCGGCAGCAACGTGCAGCTGAATGTTCAGGTCACGCCCGGCGTGAACCCGACCAGCACGAATCTCGCCGTGTCCGCCGACACGACCTCGCTCGGCGGCGGCGTGATCAGCCTGTTCGATGACGGCCTGCACGGCGACGGCGCCGCGGGCGACAACAACTTCGGCGCCTCTGTCACCCCCAGCGCCGCCGGCAGCTACACGGTGCCCTTCACCATTGTGGACGGCGAGAGCCGCACGAGCGGCGGCAACTTCCCCGCGCTCAATGTTCGCACCGCGCCGCCCTCCTGCCCCCCCGGTATCGAGGCTCAGTCTTTCACCGGCCTGAACTCCGACGGCCTGGCGGGCACCGCCACCAACTCGGTGCAGACCTTCACCTTCACCAGCTCCGATCCGGTGCTGGCCCTGCACATCAGCGGCCGGTGCTACGCCCAGTCCACCGCGACCTACCGCTCCGAGGCGCAGTGGCGCATCACGCCCCCTGGCGGCGCCGCGTTCAACGTGCAGCCCAACACCACCACCGGTGGCGGCTGGGACACCTTCGACGTGGTTGACCGCGTGGTCCCGATCCCGGGCAACATCGTCGCGAACGCCGGCACCTGGACCATCGAGACCTTCGAGAGCTTCAACGACTCCGGCCTGGACGCGAAGTGGAACCTCTGCATCGCGCTCGAGCCCAACAACCAGCCCACGCCCCCCGTCGTGACCGGTGTGGCTGTCGAGGCCCTCGCCGGCGCCGCCACCCTCCTGCGCGCCAACGTCGCTCCTGGCATCAACCCCACGAGCACCGGCATCACGGTTACCGGCGACCTCACCGCGATCGGCGGCGCGCCGGCTCAGGCCCTCTACGACGACGGCACCAACGGCGACGCGACGGCTGGTGACAACGTCTTCTCGTACCTTTACACCATGCCCTCCGGCACGGCCGTCGGCAGCTACACGGTCGCCCTCACCGCGACGGACGCGCAGTCTCGCTCCGGCAACGGCACGATCGCGATCCGGGTCGATGACGCGCTGAACACCGTCGCCGGCGCCGGCACCTTCACCGGTGACACCATCACCGGCGGGATCGGCTACGGCAACGACGTGGACATGTGGAAGATCTACGTCTGCGATCCCGCGACCTTCTCGGCCACCGTCGCCACGGGCGGCGGCACCCTCGGCGACTCGCAGCTGTTCATGTTCCGCGCCGACGGGACTGGCGTGGCCTTCAACGACGACCAGGCCTCTTCGGCCCTCTCGAAGATTGACGGCCCGATCGTTCAGGCCCTCACCCCCGGCGAGTACTACATCGCCATCAGCGATTACAACACCGACGCTCTCAGCTCCGGCGGGCTGATCTGGGCGAACTCGCCCTTCACCGGCGTCCGGTCGCCCGACGGCCCCGGCGCCGCTGGCGCCCTGGCCAGCTGGGACACCGGCGGCGGCGACACCGGCACCTACACCATCGTGCTGACCGGCGGCAACGGCACCGGCTGCGCCCCCGCCACCGGCAACTGCTGCCTCGCGCAGTACTGCCAGGTGCTCACCGAGGCCGACTGCTCCACGCAGGGCGGCGTCTGGGGTGGCGCTGGTTCCGACTGCTCCACCAGTCCCTGCGCCAGCAACTGCGGCTCGCAGGACTTCAACCACGACGGTGACAGCGGCACCGACCAGGACATCGAAGCCTTCTTCGCCTGCCTGGGTGGCACCTGCTGCGCGACGTGCGATACGTCCGACTTCAACGGCGACGGTGACATCGGCACCGACCAGGACATCGAGGCGTTCTTCCGCGTCCTGGGCGGCAGCGCCTGCTGAGTCCTGACTCCCTGATCCCGGTTTGCAACTCGGCCCCCGGAGCTCCTCAGCTCCGGGGGCTTTTTTTCTTCTCCATCGCCTTTGAACCCGCTGCAACCGGTCCACGCCGCACGCGGTACACTCGTTCAGGGTTCTCGTGGGGCCCCCTCCGCAAGGCCGGGTGAAGCATGAAGTCTCTGGACCAACGCCGGGAGCAGAAGCTGATCCGTGAAGCCGCGGCGGGTGACCGCGAGGCCGCGGGGGAGCTCATTAAGCTTCATCAGACCTCGGTCTACGCCTACATCCTGCGGCTGAGCGGGCGGGCCGACGTCGCCGAGGACATCGTGCAGGAAGCTTTCGTTCGGGTGCTGACGAACCTTGACCGGTTCGACCCGCAGTACCGCTTTTCCACATGGCTGTTCACGATCGCCCGGCGGGTGTTCCTGAACGTCTGCGAGAAGCGTCGGCCGGTGAGCGACAGCGAGCGCGTGGGAGAGGTGAGCGGGCGCAGCTGCGGGATCGGTCAGAGCTGGGACGAAACCGAGGACCAGTGCCAGACGCGCGACGCCGTGCAGCGCTCACTGATGCAGCTGACCCTTGAGCAGCGCGAGGTGATTGTCCTGTTCCACCAGCACGACTGGCCGATCTGGCTGATCGCTCAGCACCTGGAGATGCCCGAGGGCACAGTGAAGAGTCACCTGCACCGCGGGCGCACCAAGCTCCGCGAGACACTCGCCAGCACCGCCGCGGCGGCCAACCTCATCCGACAGGGGGTGGTGGCATGACGAGCCCCTCCTTCAGCCTTCCCCCGCCCGACGACACGCTTGAGTCCCTCGTCAACGAGGTGATCGATGCCGAGGCCGAGGGCGATGACGCCCGCGCCCTGGAGCTCATCCGCAAGGGCGCGGCCCAGCACCCGGGCTTTGGCGCCCGCCTGGCGGCAACCCGCGCGGCGGTGAAGTCCCTTCGCCAGCCCGTGTTCGTGCCCGACCAGCGCGTCGAGGTTCTCACCGAAGTGGATTACCTGCGGCCATTCCTCTCTCCGCGGGTGCGGAAGCAGATCTCGGCCACCCGCGTCGCGATCGCCGCGGGCATTGTGATGACGGCGTCGCTGCTGATGACGCTCCAGTACATGTACCCGCAGGTGACGCCGCAGGGCGCCCAGCCCGGCGCGGTCAGCGGCGTCGTAGAAGCTTCACGGGCCGACGCCGTTGCCAGCGTGCGCTCGCTCGCGTCGATGGTGGATGAGATCAAGGGCCAGATCACGGCCCCGGTGGGGAATGTCATTGGCCGGCCGCGCGGAGTCGTCTACGACCCCAGCGAGCCGCTGCGGCTTGGCAAAAGCAGCGCGTACGAGGCGGACCTGAGCGTCAAGCTCCCTCACAAGCTCGAGCAGCCGGGGTGGATCCTGGCCGATTCGCAGACGCGCATCGCCGCGGCGGAAAAGACCGGGTTCATGGAGCGGCTGATGGCCCAGCAGGCCGCCGACAAAGCAAACCGAGCGCGAGTCACTATCATCGGCGGCTCTGATCGGGCATCGGGGGCTCCGCTGCTGCTGTATGAGCAGCCGCGCCGGAGCACGTCCGTGCGCAGCCGCCCGCTGCTCGAGCAGCTCGAAGTGAACGCGGACGGAATCGTGCTCTTCGGCCCGGATGCGGCAAAGCAGGACGAAGCGAAGGACGACGCCGAAGGTGAACGGTAAAGGTCGGCTCGTGGTGGGAGCGGTCAGTTGATGAACCGCAGGATCATCCTCGGCTCGGTGATCGGAGCCTCGCTGCTGTCGGCGGTTCCCGCCGCCCGGGCGCAAGTGGTGCCAACCCCAACGAAGACCGTCGAGTCGCTGCCGGACCAGGTAGACCTGGTCATGAGCGTCCGCGGCCTCAGCAGCATCCGCGAGAAGCCGCAGGGACGCGCCCTTGAGCGGTTCCTCACTGAATGCAGCGACTGGGCCCGCACCGCCAGCGCCTGGATGGAGCTCTCCCGCCGGATGGACTTCGGCGCCGAGCAGGCGATCGACTCGCTCCTCGGCAACGCGGCCGTGCTGGCGGTGGACGGGGCGTCGGAGCAGGACAGCCCGTTGCGCTTTGTGGTGATCACCCTCATCAGGCCGGAGCAGCGGCGGGCACTCGGTGGGCGGCTGGGGGCCGTGCCGCGCTCGGTTGCAGGCAACGTTCCGGTGCTGGCGGTTGAGAGCGGGGCGTTCCAGCTCGCCATGCCCGCGGGCTTGCCCGGTGTGGATGAGGGCGCGTGGTCTCAGCTGGTCCTCTCCTCCGACAAGCCTCTGTTTGAGGGCGTGATGGGCTCCCTCGGTACAGCCGGTCGTGCTGGAACGCTGGGCGCTCGCCCGGAGTGGGCCCGGATCGAGCCGCTCACCAGTTCCGACCTGTTCCTCCTCGCACGCGGGCGTGACGCCGGCGGCACCCGGCCTGACGAGTTCCTGGCGCTCTCCGGGACCGTAACGTCCCACGGCTGGACAGCGCGGTTCCTCGCCAGCGACGCTGTGGTCGACGGCGGGATCGTCGGAATCGACGCGTCACCTGTTGCATGGCCCTCGGAGGCCGTTGACGCCCTGGAGCAGGACGCGACGCTGCTGGTAGCCGGTTCACCCTCCTTCACACACGGCAAGCCCGCGACGCTGATGAGCAGCCTGCTGGGGATGATGAGCCTGCCCGCCGAGGTGCGGCAGAACCTGCAGGGCACGGCGATCGTGGCCGTGCACGCCCCCGAAAGCACCGGTGGCTCGATGACCATCGCGCTGCCGCTGCGCAGTATCGAAGCAGCCGTGAACGCGGCCGACGCCTGGGCGTGCTCCGTCGCGGGCATGCCAGTGACTGACACCAACATCCCAACGGTGGACGGCATCCGCCACTGCACGTTTGGTGCGGAGCGTGCCCCCGCTTTGGGCGGCATGATCAGCGGCGACGGTCGGGCCGCCTGGTGCTACGCAGCCGCGGGCGGGGTTCTGCAGGCGGAGAGCACGCCCGGCTGGCTTGTCCTGTCGGTGCGGTTCGGCGAGGGCGAGGAACCGCAGGCGATGGTGCGGCGGACGGCGAGCCACCTCGCCCACGGCGCGATGCGCGACCAGTCAACCCTGTTCCGGCTGGTGGTGCAGCCGCGCCGCATGATGGCACTGATGGAAGCGTCGAAGCCGGTGACCGATTCGGCCAGCGCCGGTGTTCCGGTGAACCGGCGCGCCCTGCGGTGGCTCGACCGCGTCGATTCACGCATCGTGCGCGAGTCCAAGGGCTACGTCGAGGGGACGATCAACGCCGAGCTCAACCTCAAGCTCCTTGCATCACCGACGCCGACGGCGGGCGCCCAGCGCGAGACCACCCGCGGCCAAGGTGAGTGACGCCGGCGCGGGAATGACCGTGTACGACAAGTTGACGTTGTCGATGCCCCACGACTCGTCCGCGAGCCCCTGAAGGCCCGAGTCCTGCCAGCGGATGACGAGGGGCTGGTTGGGCGTGGCTGTGAACTCGAGCGTGATCGACCGGTAGATGGCGTCCTGGAACTCGGGGACGTACCCAAGGTTGACGCGCAGCTGGTCGGGCTCGCGGAACGTCTGCGTGTACCCGCGGTTGTTGAAGGTCTCCCGGAAGATGTTGGTCTGGTTGACGTTCACGTCGAGCCAGTCGGGCCCCGCGCGGACGCCCTGGTAGTTGATGTAGTTGGCATCGCCATCCCATGAGTCGATCGCGAAGAAGTCGAAGGTGAGGCGGAACAGCAGGTGCGTCTCACCCCCACCACCCCCACCACCCCCGCCGCCCTCACCACTGCCCCCGCCGCTGTTGCTCATGAGCGTGTTCGTGCCGATCGTCGGGAAGCCGAGCGTCAGCTGCGTGTAGCCGTTGGAGTAACGCCCGTTGTAGCGGGTGAAGGGCGTGAGCGTGGACAGCACCGAGTTGCTGCTCCACTCCGGCCCGAGCGTCTGAGCCTCGAAGTCGTTGGAATAGAACGTCACGTCGGCCTGAGCGAGTCCGGCGGCGGCGAGCAGCGCGAGCGATGCGGCGGCGAGCTTCATGGGCGACCTCTCTCCGGTTGTGCGCGCAGGGAGAGCGGCCGCGGGGTACACCCGCGTGCTCCGGCTCGGGCCGGTTGCTCGTCTGTGCGCTTGGCGTGCAGGCCCTCAAGGGCCCTTCCCGGGGAATCTGCCACAGCCGGGATACAAAGCCCACCGCGTCAACTGTGCCGGGTGTGCCGGGGCGTCAAGTCGTGCGGCCTGTGCCGGGCGTGCCGGGTGTGAGGGGCCGATAGCCTGTCGCGCACCGCCCTGGGCATGTCAAGGCCGTGTTCAACCCGCCCTCCCACCCCTGCGAAGGGGTCAAACACCCTCGGAATGGGCGCAAGTGGCTTCCTATACTTCGCCCCCCACAGGGGTGGAATGCCCCTGGAATCCCTCCCACGATCCATAGAGCCAGCACCTCGCCGCCGAGCCCGCTGAACGGACCCGACGTGACCCTTATGAGCACCGCCGCCGCACCGACCATGACCCAGACCACCCCCTCCATCAAGCCGGTCGACACCACCCCCCGCAACCAGGGCATCCGCAACGTCGCGATCATCGCGCACGTCGACCATGGCAAGACGACCCTGGTGGACAACCTGCTCAAGCAGTCGGGCAACTTCCGCTCCGGCGAGCTCGAGAAGCTCGAGGGCGGGCAGCACGGCCTCATCATGGACAGCAACCCGCTCGAGCGCGAGCGCGGCATTACCATCCTGGCCAAGAACTGCGCGGTGAACTACACCGCGCTGGACGGCAAGACCTACCGCATCAACATCCTGGACACGCCGGGCCACGCCGACTTCGGCGGCGAGGTCGAGCGCGTGCTGCGCATGGCCGACGGCTGCTGCCTGTTGGTGGACAGCTCCGAGGGCGTGATGCCCCAGACCAAGTTCGTGCTGGGCAAGGCGCTGGAGCAGGGCCTCAAGCCGGTCGTGATCGTCAACAAGATCGACCGCCAGGACCAGCGCGTGCAGGAGGTGGTGAACGAGGTGTTCGACCTGCTCTTCGAGCTGGGGGCCGAGGAGTACGCGATGGAGTTCCCGGTGGTGTACGCCGTGGGACGTGACGGCTGGGCGAGCAAGGAGTTCCCGATCGCGACGGGCGAGAACGCGCCCAAGGACCTTCGGCCGGTGTTCGAGGCGATCGTCAACGAGGTGCCCGCGCCGCCGGCCGACACCACCAAGCCGCTGCAGGTGCTGATCACCAACATCGACTACAACGAGTACGTCGGCCGCATCGGCATCGGGCGCGTGGTGAACGGCGTGATCAAGACCGGCCAGCCGGTCGCGGTCATCAAGCGCGACGGCAAGATCGTGCAGACCAAGCCCACGCAGCTGCTCCAGTTTCAGGGGCTCAAGCGCGGCGAGGTCGACAGCGTAGACGCCGGCGACCTGTGCGCCATCGTGGGCCTTGAGTCCATCGACATCGGCGACACGGTCGCGGACGTTGAGAACCCCCGGCAGCTCCCCCCGGTTCGCGTCGACGAGCCGACGATGACCATGCTCTTCAAGATCAACGACTCGCCCTTCGCGGGGCTGGAGGGTGAGTACGTCACCAGCCGCCAGATCCGCGAGCGGCTGATGCGGGAGCTGGAGCGCAACGTAGCCATGCGGGTGGAGCCCGGCCGCACCAGCGACGAGTTCATGGTCTCCGGGCGCGGCACGCTGTCGCTCGGCATTCTGATTGAGACCATGCGCCGCGAGGGCTTCGAGCTCGCCGTGGGCAAGCCCGAGGTGATCATCAAGGACATCGACGGCGTGGCGCACGAGCCCGTCGAGGAGCTGGTGATCGACTGCCCGACGGACGTCGTAGGCTCGGTGATGGAGCTGGTGGGCGCCCGCAAGGGCGAGCTCAAGAAGATGGAGCCTCGCGGCACCAACCAGTCGCACCTGCTGTTCGAGATCCCCTCGCGCTCTCTGATCGGCATGCGTAACCGCATCCTGACCGCCAGCCAGGGCCAGGCCATCATGCACCACTCGTTCCTGCGGTTTGACCCCGTGAGCGGGGCGATCCCCCACCGGGCCGCGGGCGTGCTGATCAGCCTGGAGACGGGCGCGGTGACGACCTACGCCCTGAAGGAGCTGGCGGAGCGCGGCGTGATGTTCGTCACCCCCGGCGAGAAGGTCTACGGCGGGCAGATCGTGGGCGAGCACAACCGCGATAACGACCTGACCGTGAACGCCACCCGCCTCAAGCACCTGGACAACATGCGTGCGGCCAGCAAGGAAGCCACCGTGGTGCTCAAGGCGCCCCGCAAGATGAGCCTCGAGGCCGCGATGGAATACATCGAGGATGATGAGCTGGTGGAGCTCACGCCCAAGAGCATCCGCATCCGCAAGAAGATCCTGGACGAGAGCCTCCGCAAGCGGGCCGAGCGCCAGGCGCGGGACAAGGAATCGGCTGAATGACCCTCTGTCGGCGTGGTTCGCATTGAACCGCAGAGCACGCAGAGAGCACAGAGAAAGACAAAGACGGCGGGTTGGACCAGCAAAGTCCGATCCGCCTTTTTTTTGTTTTCCACCTTCGGCGCCTGGATGGCTTACCTGCCCTGCCTCGAATCCAAGCGCCTTCCTCTGTGCTCTCTGTGTGCTCTGTGGTTCAATCCGAGTGGGGCGCCGGAGCACAGCGAGCATAGGTTTTTACAGAGACGGCGCTGGCTCCTGGCCCAGGCGGCGGGTGGCGCGACGTCGTGCGGTCAGGATGGCCGCGAGGATCAGGGCCCCCGCGATCCAGAACACCGCCCCGCCGATGATGATGTGCACGAGCAGCGCGATGGAGTCGGCCAGGAAGGTCAGCGAGCCCTGCCACGCACTCCGCAGTTGCTTCACGAAGTAGCGGCCCAGCCCGTCGGGTATCGGCGGCGGCTTGGTGCTGTCGGGCCGGATGATCACCAGCACGGTGGCCAGCGACACCAGGCGCGACAGCCGCTCGCGCTGCGCGGTCATGCGCTCGATCGACTCCCGCACGCGGCTGATCGAGTCCCGCAGCTCCAGCACCTCGCGGAGTGGGGCGTCCTTACGCGAGGCGAGCAGCTCCAGCAGCTCGGTCTCGATCCGCTGCTCGTTCCGCAGGCGGGCATCGAGGTCGACGAACTGGTCGGTGATGTCCTCGCCGGTGCTGTTCTCACTGGTCACCTCCGCCAGGCCCCGCAGCTGGTTGAGCACCGTCGACAGTCGCGTCGCGGCCACCCGCAGCGTCATCGTGGCCTGCATCTCGTCGCCCTCGCCGGTGAGCGAGGAGCTCTCGATGTACTCGCCTTGGGCCTCGCTCGTCACCTGCGCGGCCTTGGCAAACGCCGCCCGCACATCTGGCGTCTTGAGCTCGACGGTGGCCTTCCGAATCACCATGCGGTCGGCAGGCGCGTCGATCGCGGGCTGGGGCGGCGGGGGTGGGCTGGCTGGGGCTGCGGAGGCTGGAGGCGGCGGCCCCCCTGCCATCGCATAGTTCGTGCTTTCACCGCCGCGGGCACGGGCGGCCGTCTTGGCCGCGGGCGGCGGGCCTGAAGCCACGGACATCTCACTCGCCACTCTGCGGGACGACCGCGCCTTGCCCAGCGAGGGCAGCATGATCCCCACTGCCAGCCCCACCAGCACCAGCACGGCCAGCACACTCACCAGCTTCGACGGGCGCGACAGCCGCTGCCGCCGCACCGGCCGCGTCGCCGCGAGCGCAGTCTGCCACACCCCTTGCGCTGGGTCGTTCCACGCGGTCATCGATGTCAAGGTGGCCTCCAGACTGCTCTGATCGATGCTCATGCGACCACCTCCGCGCCGAGCTTGGCGCGCAGAGCCGTGAGCGCGGCGTGCAGGCGCGACTTCAGCGTGCCCAGCGGGATGCCCAGCACGTCGGCCGCGGCCTCGTGCGTGAGGCCCTCGTGGTACGCGAGCAGCAGGATGAGCTGCTGGTTCTCAGGCAGCTCGCGCACGGCCGTGCGGATGCGTTCCGCCTCTTCGCCCGCGTGCACCGCAGTAGCCGCGTCGGCCTCGGGGAAGGTGGTAGACACCGGCTTCCGGGCCGCGGCCTGCCGCAGGGTGATCGCTCGGTTGATCAGGATCCGGTACATCCACGTCCTCACGCTGCTCTGGGCCTGGAAACTCGCGGCCGCGCGGATGACCCGCACCCACATGTCCTGCACGGCGTCGCGGGCCAGCTCGCGGTTGTTGACGATGCCCAGCGCCAGCCCGAGCAGCGGCTGCTCGTAGCGGCGCGCCAGCTCGCCCAGGGCGGCGTTGTCACCCTTGGCGAACCGTTGCAGCAGTGGCAGGTCGGGGTCGTCGGGCATTGTCACTGGATTAGACCGGGCCGGGCCGCCCTTGGTTCTTGCCTCAGCGAAGAAATCTGTCAGGTCTCGAGCAGGGCCTCGGGCCGGTGCTCGGGCTCCCGCGGCGGCGTGCGGCCGGTAAGGTGGGCCGCGATCTTGAGAGCATGGTCGTGGCAGTTCTCGATGAACACGCGGAAGCGGGACTGGGTGCCGGCGGTGGCGGTGCCCGCGACGTACAGGCGGGGCACGTTGGTCTCCATGGTTCGGCGGTCGAAGGTGGGCGCGTGCTGGAGGCCATGGAGCGTGACGCCCGCCGCGGCCAGGAGCGAGCCGTCCATCTCGTAGCCGGTGAGGAGGAGGATGTCGTCGGCCTCATGCGTGAGCGTGCCCGGGGTGGGCTGCCCGTTGGCGTCGGTCCGGGCGAGCTCCACACGCGTGGCATTGATGGCGGTCGGCAGCGTCTGCGGCAGGAAGGCGATGTGCCCATCCTTGATCAGCCCCTTCAGCTCGGGCAGCAGCCAGTACTTCACGCGCTTGTCGTCGAACTCGGCACCCCGGTAGCTGATGGTCACGCGAGCGCCCGCGCGGTAACAGCGGATCGCCGCCTCCACCGCCGAGTTCTTCCCGCCGACGATCAAAATGCGCCGCCCGAAGTACACGTGCGGGTCCTGGAAGTAGTGGCTGACGTTGGGCTGGTCCTCACCGGGAATGTTCAGCAGTCGCGGGCGGTGCATGTCGCCGATGGTGGCGATCACGTGCGAGGCCTCGTAGGTGTGCTCACCCGCGGCGGTGAGGGTGTGTAGGTGGAACGGAGCGCCCTCGCCCGCGGGCGGCTCAATTCGCTCGACGCGCTCAAAGGTCCGAACATGGAGGCCGAACTGCGCCGCCACGCCACGGAGGTACGTGAGGTATTCCTCGCGTGTCGCCTTGTCCTGGTGGGGTGTCAGCAGCGGCACGCCGCAGATGGCGATCCGCTCCGGGCTGGAGAAGAACCGCGTGCCCGGCGCCCACCAGCCCATCGTGGCGCCAATCGCTTCGGCGTCAAAGTGCAGCGGGTCGAGCCCCTCGCGCCGCAGCGCCCACGCTACCTCCAATCCAATGGGGCCGGCGCCGATGATCGCCGGGCGGATACTGCCATGCATGCGGGAGGGTATGTGGAAGACGCGGCCCCCACACCGCCGCCACAAGCGCCCCCTACTCACCCTCGACAGCGAACCGCTGGCGTGTTATACCCGGGCCATGAGCGAGCTCAACAGGCGTCACTTCATCGCGGCGGCAGGGGCGATTGCGGGCAGCGCAGGCGTGCTGGGGCCGGCGGCCCTTGCCCGCCAGCCCGGCACGGAGAATGCACAGCCCGCGAAGGCCCCGAAGAACACCGGCGACGACCACCGCGGCCCCTGCTCGATCGCCTCGCTTAACGGCCTGCGGGCGACCGTCCGCGCGATGGAGTTGGTGAAGGAGGGCTACGACCCTGCCGACGCCGTGGTGCAGGGCGTGCGGATCATCGAGGACGACCCCAGCGACACCAGTGTGGGCCTGGGCGGGCTGCCTAACGAGGACGGTATCGTCGAGCTCGACGCCTCGGTGATGTACGGCCCCACGCACAAGGCCGGCGCCGTGGCCGGACTGCGCAACATCAAGAACCCTGCGATGGTCGCCCTGCTAGTGCTCCGCCGCACCGACCACTGCCTCATCGTCGGCGATGGAGCGCTGCGGTTCGCCAAGCAGATGGGCTTCAAGGAGGAGGACCTGCTCACCGAGGAGTCGCGCCTGGAGTGGCAGAAGTGGCGCGAGAACCTCGGCAAGGACGACGACCGCCTCAACGACGACGAGCGCGACGAGCCCGTGGGGAAGCACTGGCAGGACGGCACGCCCGAGCAGCAGAAGCGCCGCGCCGCGATCGAACGCGCGGCCCTCGCCTACACCACCGGCACCGTGCACTGCTCGGTCGTGACGCCCAAGGGCGACATCGCCTCGTGCACCTCAACGAGCGGGCTGTCGTGGAAGATCCCCGGGCGCGTGGGCGATTCGCCCATCATCGGCGCGGGCAACTACTGCGATAACGCGATCGGCGCGGCGGGCAGCACCGGGCGCGGCGAGGCCAACCTCGCCAATCTCTCGAGCTTCTACATCGTCGAGTGCATGGGGCGCGGGATGACGCCGACCGAGGCGTGCCTCGCGGCGGCCAAGCGCGTGGCGGACCACACGAAGGAGAAGCGGCTGCTCCGCGCCGGCGGCAAGCCCGACTTTGATCTGAAGTTCTACGCCCTGCGCAAGGACGGGGCGTACGGCGGCTGCTCGCTCTACCCGGGCGGCAAGTTCGCGGTCGCGACGGCCGAGGGCGGGCGCGAGGTCGATGCGCCGAGCCTCTTTGAGAGCAGATGAGAGAGGCCGCCCGGGAGCCTTGCACCCCAGCTGAACGCGTGCAGCGCCAGCTGGAGTCACTTGGCTTTTCAAGCTGGGTGTCAGACGGGCCACCGGGCTTTGATCCTGCGCTCACCGGGGACTGGACCGCGCAGGCATCTTCGGGCAGAAGCACGGCCGACCGCCAATAGGAACGGCGGGGCCGCGCTGAGTCCGCGGGCGACGGCCCGATCCAACGAGGTGCATGCACATGGCGGAGAACCAGAACCGTAACCAGAACAACCAGAACGACCGCAACCAGAACAATCAGAACAACCAGAACCGCAACCAGCAGGGCGGCGGCAGCCAGGGCGGCATGAACCAGGGCGGCAGCCAGAACCTCAACCGCGGCGGCAGCCAGGGCAACATCGGCGGCCAGGGCGGCATGGGCAGCCAGGGCAACATCGGCGGGCAGAACCAGGGCCAGAACCAGGGCTTCGGCCAGCAGCAGAAGGATCAGGACCTCGGCGGCACCGATGTGCAGAACCGCAACCAGGGCAACGTCCCCGGTCGCGACAGCAGCGGCGGCGGCGGCCAGGGCGGCGGGCGCTCGGGCGGCGGCTCCGGCGGCGGGCGCGGCAACGAGTAAACCTTCTCCCTGAAGGTCTGAGTGATCGCGGGTTCCGGGCGCTCACGCGCCCGGGTTGAGTGAAACACCGGTGTGCTGGCAGGTACGGCCAGTGCTCCGGTGTTTCTGTTTCTACTGAGCGGGCCTCGCGGATGACAGCGCCGGCGTGAGCGGTGACTGGCCCATGAGGGCGCGGGCGTCGTTGATCACCTTCTCCCATTGAAACGCCGGCCCGGGGTCGATTTTGTTCTGCTGGATGTGGTAGTGGCCGAGGAGGCCGGTGTAGGTGTCGAGCTGTTCCTGCGGCAGCGTGGTCGTGATCAGCTGGCCCGCGCCGTCGCGGGGGTAGTCGCAACGGATGGCGGGGAGCGCGGTGCAGAGCGTCGCGGTGAGCTTTACAAGCGAGTCGTACTGCTGCGGTGTCAGGTCGTGCATGTAGAGGGTCTGGCCCTGCACCGTCCCTTGGACTGGCCCCGGGCGGGCGGGTGAGAAGGGGCCAGCGGTTCGCACTTCTTCAGGGAGCACCTTCACCGTGTGCTGCCCGTTGTCCGCCGGCGCGTACCAGCGCGTCAGGGGCGCGGCGTCGGGCGTGGGGTAGGCGCCGATGTTGGCGATCTCGATGCCGACGCTGCGGTCATTGCTCGTGGTCGCATGCCAGGCCTTCTCTTTGACATCAAGCGTCTGGTAGATGGTGCCGTCGACATCGAGCATGAAGTGGACCGACAGGCCGCGGGCGTCGTGCAGCACGCGGAAGCAGCGACGGCTGGTGCCCGCGACATCGTAGTGGATGACGAACTGGTCCACGGCCTTCTGGAGCGTGGCACGGTCCCAGCCGCCGGCGCGGATGCGCTCGAACTCCTCGTCGTTGAGGTTGTGGCGGCGGACGCCGTAGCGGTTGGGCGTGTCGATTCCGCCCTTCTTGGCCGTGGCCTCCCACGAGGCCTCCTCCCACGGCACGAAGCGCCGCTCGACGCGGTAGGCGTCGTAGCCCCCGGGGTCGGTCCAGAGGATCACGGGCGCGCCGGTGTGGAAAAGCTGTCCGGCGATCATGATCTCGTCACCCAGGCGGGCGGCGGGGGTGCCGGGGACGGGGCGCGGGGGGGACGGGGCGCTGAGTGCGGAGGACGGAGGGTTGGGCTGCGGGGCTGCGGTCGGGGCGGAGCTCTTGCAGCCGGCCAGGAACGCGAGCACGCCCGCGCCGAGCAGTGCGGGCGCGAGGCCCGATCGCCGGTATTCTGCAGCGCGTTGGGCAGGAACACCGACGAGGGATGTGCGGGTGCCAGGGAGGGACATGACGCCGATGCTACTGATTGCCGAGTCGAGCCCGGAGTTGAGCCTGTCGCGTCTGGATTGGGTGGTGGTCGGCGGCTACCTGCTGCTGATGCTGGTCTCGGGCATCTGGTTCGCCCGGCGCGAGCCCTCGGGCGCCGGCGAGTACTTCCTCGCCAACCGCCGCATGCCCGCGTGGGCCGTCGCGTTCTCGGTCATCGCCTCCAGCCTCTCGGTGGCCACGTTCATCGGCGTGCCCGAGTCGGTGTACAAGGGCAACATGACCTTCATGTCCACCACGCTCGGCTCGGTGATCGCGGTGGCGGTGGTCGCGGCGTTCTTCATCCCCGCCTTCTACCGGGCCAACGTGACCACGGTGTACGGCCTGCTGGAGCAGCGCTTTGGGCCGGGGACGAAGAGGGCCGCGAGCGGGGCGTTCATGGTGGGCCGGCTGTTCGCCAGCGGGGCACGGGTGTACATCGCCGCGATCCCGCTTTCGATGGTGCTGTTCGGAGCCCACGCGGCCAGCAGCCCTATGCACCTGATCGCGTCCATCGCCTTGCTGAGCTTCGTCGCAGTGGCGTACACGCTCATCGGCGGCATTGCCAGCGTCATCTGGACCGACGTGCTGCAGACGCTCGTTCTTGTCGGCGCGGCCATCGGGGCGGTGCTGGTCCTGCTGCACAAGATCGACCTGCCGCTGGGCGAGGTCTGGGGGGTGCTCCAGCAGCCGCTGCCCGATGGCACCACCAAGACCACGCTCGCCCGCGCGGGGCTGGAGGCGGGCAAGCCCATGATGGGCTTCGACCCCTCGCAGACCTACACGCTGCTCACGGCCATCTTCGGGTTCTCGCTCATCAACATGGCGGCCTACGGGACCGACCACGACCTGGCGCAGCGGATGCTTACGTGCAAGTCTTCCCTGAAGGGCAGCCGCTCGGCTTGGAGCGCCATCCTGATGAGCCTGCCCATCACCATGATCTTCATGGCCATCGGAGCGCTGCTGTTCGTGTTCTACAAGACAGGCGCCTCCGCCCGCGGCGAGGCCCCGCTGGCGGAGTTCGCCGGCGGGCGGCAGGTGTTCCCCGCGTTCATCCTTGACGAGATGCCCGCGGGGCTCAAGGGGCTCATGCTGGCGGGGTTGTTCGCGGCGGGGCTGGGGAGCCTCAACTCGGCGATCAACGCCATGGCGGCGACGTTCGTGAGCGACTTCTACATCCCTTTCAAGTCGCGCTCGGTCAGGCCGGGCACATGCGGCCACTGCGGGTTCAACCGCGCTGGCCTCGACGCCGTGGCGATCTGCCCCGAGTGCGGTGGCGCGAGCGATGCCTCCGTTTCCGACCGGCACTACCTGGGCGTCAGCCGCCTTGCCACCGCCGCGTGGGGCGTCCTCATCGGCGGCTTCGCCGTGCTGTGCATCTATTGGCGAAAGGCCAACCCGCAGACCACGCTCATCGACTTCGCCCTGCAGGTGATGACCTTCGCCTACGCCGGGCTGCTGGCCGTGTTCCTGTGCGCCATCTTCACGCGGCGCGGGAGCAACCGCAGTGCGCTGGGGGCGCTGGTGACCGGCTTCGGCGCAATCGCCGCCATGCAGGCGTGGCCAGGCATCGCTCGACAGATCGGCGAGTGGCTCGACATCCCGGCCGACGAGGCCCCGCGCCTGCTCACGCTGAACCTTGCGTATCCGTGGCAGATGCTGATCGCGACCACGCTGGCATTCGCGGTCTGCTGCCTTGGGCGTGCGCGGGCGCCCGCCGCACCATCGAACATCGATGTCTGACTAGAGGTTGATCTGGCACTGGCCGCCGTTCATGCGGCGACGGATTTCCCCCAGGGCCATCGCGAACTCGTCCTCGGTGCGCAGGGTGTACGACTTGATGGGCTCGGCGTCAATGCAGCCGGGGTCGGAGATCATGACGTGCGCGATGTCAGGCATCTCGGGCGAGTCGAGCGTGATGTAGATCGCCAGGTCCATGTTGTCGCGACGCCGGATGGTCCAGCGGAAGATCGTCCCTTCCTTGACCTGGATATGGACGGGCTCGCCCAGCTCGCGGATGAAGTACTCGGTCGCCTTTTCGCGGAACGACCCGGGCGGCAACCCGTCGTCTCTGACTTTCGGCTCGCTCATAGGTTCACCGTCGATGGGAGAGCGTAGTCGAGCCATCGAGGTCCGGGGCCGCCCGCATCCTGCGGACGGGCGGCCCCACGGGGGCCCGGCCCCCGCCGCACTCGTGTACCCCTTCAACTCGCCCCAAACGTACAGCCCCGCCCTTTGCGTCCGTAAAGGAGGCGGTGAAAACCCAGTCACCGAGTTGGTGGTGGCTACGCCGGGGGAACTTCAGGGCGCGGCCGTCGATGCGGACGCGGGGGCGTCCTTGAGCCCTTCCCACGTGCCGCGCTTCTCGAGCTTGAACATGAACTGCTGGGAGGCACGCAGGAAGCGCACGCCGATCGCGAAGTCGTACGCCTGCGGGATGAACCGCAGCAGCTTCGGGAAGTACTGCTTCCACTGCGTCACCGGGTGGTAGTGGAACTCGGCGGCTTCGAACTCCAGCCCCTCCGCCGCCCTCATCACGTCGCGCCGGCAGTTGAGCCGGTAGTACGCGGGGTAGCGGTTGATGTTGTGCTCACCCTCGGCCCGGTCCGCGGCCATCTCCTTGAGCTTCAGCGCTTCTACCAGCAGCACCGCGTACGAAAAGGGGTGCAGGCGGTGCGGCGTCACCGAGTAGTACACGCCCCCGGGCTTGAGGGCGCGGCAGATGGCCGCGAGAAAGGTGGGCGGGTTTTTCACGTGCTCGACGACGTTGATCGAGATCATCGCGTCGTAGGCGTTCTCCGGGATCGGCGCGGTGTCGAACTCACCGCACCACTTCTCTGTCAGCCACGGGTGGTTGAGCACGCCCGGGAAGGGGTCGACGCCGTCGAGCTGGCGCGCCATCTTGTAGGCGGGGTGGAACCAGGGCACGCCGCAGGGCTCTTCGCCGCAGCCCACGTCGAGCACCCGCCCCTTGAGGCGCGGGTCGCGCATCATCAGGCTGCACAGGTAGTGCGAAGACGCAGGGATGTCGCGGTTGAGCGCGAAGAACTTGCCGGCGAGCGGGGGCCTTGGACCAACTGTCACTCGCATCGGCACGCGTCCTGCTGCAAAGGAATGGGGCTCCCCGCCCCGTGCTGATTCTTCGGACGTTTCCCGCCCTTGCTTTGCCGGCGCGGGTGGGCGTGGCGCGGTTATCGCACCCGATCCCAGACTACCTTCAGGCCAACGGAATAAGCCGGCTGCCGGATTTGAACCCGCGACCTGCGCTTTACAAAAGCGCTGCTCTACCGCTGAGCTAAGCCGGCCTGAGTGCTGATTCTAGCGGGCAGGCTCCTCACTGGGCTTCCAGGCCTTCACCGGATGCGGTGGGGCCTTGGGCTCGGGGATGGGCTCGTCCTTGATCCGCTGCTGGAGGTGCTTCACCGCCGCCTCCAGCTGGGCGTCCTTCCCCTTGAACGTCGCGTGGGGCAGGTTGTCCACCACGATGTCGGGGTCGACGCCGTGCCCCTCGATCAGCCACTGCCCCTCGGGGCCGAAAACGCCAATCTCCGCGGCCGTGGCGATGCCGCCGTCCACCAGGAAGTTGCTGCTGGAGAGCCAGATCTCCCCACCCCACGTGCGGGTGCCGATAACCTTGCCGATGTTGAGCCGCTTGATGCCCTCGGCGAAGGCCTCACCGTCGCTGGCCGTGCTCTCGTTGCACAGTACCGCGACGTGCCCCCTGAACGCGTATTGCATGTTCCAGTAGGGCTCGCCCACGCGCGGCTGCCAGAAGAACCACGCCTTGCGGAGCAGTCGCGAGAGGATCCAGCTGTCGATGTTGCCGCCGCGGTTGTTGCGGACATCGATGATCAGGCCTTTGCGGTTGAAGACGGGGTAGTAGCCGCGGGCGAACTCGGCGATGTTCTCGCTGCCCATCGCCCGCAGGTGGATGTAGCCGATGTCGCCCTTGCCCATGTCCTCCACCATCATGCGGCGGCTGTGCTGCCAGTCGTGGTAGCGGAGGTCGTTCTCGCTCTGGGGGGTGATTGGTACGATGACGGCGAGGCGCGTGCCGTCGGCGGTGTCAGTGGCGTCGGGCTTGTCCTTCTCCTCGCCGGAGTCCTTGTCGGCCTTGTCCGACGTGTCCGCCTTCTCGCCCGTGTCCTCATCGGCCGCCCGCACCGGGCGCGGGTTCTTTGGCTTCACCTTCAGCAACACCTGCTTCCCCGCCTGGTTCCGCAGCAGCAGGGCGCAGTCCTGCACCGACAGCGTCGGGCGCCCGTTGATCTCCAAGATCACGTCACCCTGCTCGATGTCAACGCCCGGCGCCAGCAACGGCGACCGCCGCTCGGGCATATCCGGGTCGCACTGGTAGATCCGCTCAACCCGATACCCCCCCGCGGCCTCGTCCCGCACCAGCAGCCCGCCCAGCGAGCCCGCTGTCACAGTGTCCGAGCCCTGACGAACGTCACCGCCCCGAACGAAGATGTGCAGCGCCGACAGCTCCCCCACCATCTGCGCGATGAGATCGCTCAGTTCCTCGCGGCTGCTGATGCGGTCCACCAGGGGCAGGTAGCGGTCGCGCATCGCGCCCCAGTCCAGGCCGTGCATCTTGGTGTCGTAGAAGTAGTCGCGCTCCAGACGCCACGCCTCCACGAACATCTGCCGCCACTCCTCACGCGGCGTGACCGGGAAGGTCCAGCCGCTGAGCTTGACGATGTTCTTGTCGTCCAGCCCCACGTTGGCCGCGGCCGCCGCGTCGACGATGTGGATCGCGTTGCCCTTGCGGAGCATGATCGACTTGCGGTCCAGCGTCAGCTCGTACTGCGTGACGTCCTTGGCGAGCGTCTTGACCTCGTGGTCCTTGTTGCTGATCTCCAGGAACGCGAGGTTCGCCTTATCGTCGTCGCGGTCGAAGAAGTACAGTCGCTTGTCTGTCACGCTCAGGCCGCTGTAGCGGCCGGGAGGAACCGGGATCTCGGCGAGGCGGTTGGAGAGGCCGTCGAGGTCGATCTTGACGGGCTTGGGCTTCTTGTCGGCCTTGCCCTTCTTCTCGGCGTCGGCCTTCTTCTCGGCGTCGCCCTTCTTCTCCGAGGATGACCCCTTCTCGGCCGCGTCGGACTTCTCGTCCTTCGTCTCGGGCTTCTCTTCAGAGGGCTTCTCCTCCTTCGTCTTCTCCTCTTTCTTCTCGTCCTTCTTCTCAGCCGAGAGCTCATCCGCCGGCGTGAAGGGCGAGCGCACGCCCTTTCGCAGCGCCACCTGGTACACCTTCGTCTTCTTGTCGAAGTACGGCTCCGGCGCCATCTGGCCCCACGGCGAGCCCACCACGCTCTTGAGGTTGCGGTCGCTCAGCAGGTACAGCCAGTTCCCATCCGGGCTCCACGAGCACGCGAAGCTGTCATAGCGGTCGGTCGTCACGGGCGTGAGCGCCCCCGTCTCCACGCTGTACAGCCGCACGATGCGGTTGAGGTTCGACGCGTGCGTTACGTATGTGAACCAGCGGCTGTCGGGCGACCACTCGATGCCGCCCACATCATCCCACTTGTTCTCGTCGACCTGCTTCTGCTCCTTGGTCTCCAGGTTCATGATCCACAGCCGCTGGTTCTTGTCGGTATGGACCAGCCACTTGCCGTCAGGGCTGGGCTCGCTCTCCCACCGCAGCACCGTGCCGTCGGTGGTCAACTGCTCGGGCTTGCCGATTCCGTTGGCCGGCAGCGTCCATACTTCGACCTCACCCGACTCATCCGACAGCGCCACGAGCGACTTGCCGTCGGGCATGAACCGCGCTTGCCGATACCGCACCCCGCCCTTGCGCGTGACCTCCGCCAGCCGCCCCTGCCCCTTGGGCGCCACGAACACCTGCCCGCGCGCCGTCAGCACGACCCGGTCCCCATCCGGCGAGACGTGCGCGGCGGACAGATACTGGAACGGGTTCTTCACCCAGCTCTCCCGCATCTGATCGAAGTCCGAGTCCAGCGTCACCGCGATCTTGGTGTCCGTGTTCTTAGCGATGTCGTACGCCCACAGGTCGGCGCCGAGCTGATAGACAATGCGGCCCTCAGACAGGCTCGGGCTCTTGACGTCAAAGCCCACCGTCGCGCCGCGGTCGTGGTTCGTGTGCCGCTTGAGCTCCTTGCCCTCCGGCGTCATCGACCACAGCTCCATCATGCCGCCGCGGTCGCTGAGGAAGTACACCCGCCCCTTCCACCACATGGGCGTGGCGCTCGTGCCCTTGTAATCGGCGGTCAGCGGCACGGCCTCGTTGTCGCCGCGGTCCCACCGCCATAGGTTCTGGGCCGTGCCGCCCTGGTAGCGCTTGGTCTGGCTGCCCTGGAAAGCAAGCCGCGTGAAGTACAGCCGGCCCTTGTCGTCAAAGCACCCGTCGCTCGCCTGCGCCAGCGGGATCACATCGCGCCCGCCGCTCCTGGGATCAATCAGCGTGAGCTGCGTCGCGGGAAGTGTCGAGAACCGCGTCGTGCTCGCCAGGATGCGGTCGCCATGCCACCCCACCGCCGCCGCGCGCTCAGAATCGAAGGTCAGCCGCTTGGGCACGCCGCCGCTCACGGGCATCACGTACACCTCAGTCGGCCCCTCGTAAGTCCCGACGAACGCCACCTGCGTGCCGTCGGGCGAGATACGCGGCGAGCCCTCCGCGCCGGCGTGGGTCGTCATGCGCGAGGCCACCCCGCCGCGCAGGGGCACCTTCCACAGGTCCCCCTCGGAGACGAACACGATCAACTCGCCGTGGATTGCGGGCTGGCGGTAATACCCCTGCACGCCCGCGGCCGCCTGTGGCTGGGCATCCGGCCGCGGCTGGGGCTGGGCGAGAACGGTCGTGGGCAGCGCGCCGAGAACCGACGCGACGGCGAGAACACAGGCCTTGAGCATTCCGGCGAACCTCCGCTGAGAAGGGGCGGAGTGTACCGCAAGCCCCGGGACAACGCCCCCGGGCTACACCGTGTGGCCGCCCTCCATCTGCAGAAGGATGCGCGAACCGACCCGGGCCGTCGCAGACGTGGTCCTTACGGCGCGCCCAAGGTGCGGACGAAGATCGCGTTGTTCGCGGTGTTTACCACCCGCCCGTTGATCCGGGCCCGCTGCGGGATAGTCTCGCCAACGAACTTGCTGTTGGTGACCTGCCGGCGGACATTGATGGCGCTGAAGAAGCCGCCCTGAATCACGCGGTCGTCCTCGTCCAGCAGCGTAGCGTCGGTCGTCTGAAGCCCGGCCGCGATCACCGAGTTGCTCACGCCGCCGCGGATTTCCAGGATGCCGACAGCGCCGGCCTGGAACGTGTCCTGGTTCGCGCCGGTGCCGCCGAGGCGACCATCGGCGCCGAGATTGGCTCCCACCAGAATGTTGGCGTTCGTCACGTTGCCGCCGATGATGAGCCGGCGAACGCTGCCGATCGCGAGGGTGCCGGACAGGTTGCGGCCGACGTTGAACTGGTTCACCTCGCCGCGGATGCTGCCGCCCCAGTCGGCGGCGATGGCGCCGACGTTGATGGTCTCGACCGAGCTGTTGATCTGCCAGGCGCCAGCGCGGAGGGTGCCCTGAATGTCCACCTTCTCGATCGCGAAGCCCTTGTTGTTCGAAAGGATCCGCGGGCTGGCGGCGAAGTCGCCGTTGCTGGCAAGGGTGCCGATGTAGGGCACGGCGATCACGTCGCGCACGCCGTCGCTGTCCACCCACTGGTTCACGTGCAGCCCACGCAGGGGGCTGAGGTTGGAGGTGATCGTGGTGTTCGTCACGTTGCCGAGGGTCGCGCCCCAGTTGCCGAAGCCGCGGACCACGAAGTTCGAGTTGCTGACATTGCCGAGGGTGACGCTGCCAACCGAGCCGGCGATATCGATGTCGCCGTCGATGTGCACACGGTCAGCGATGATGTCCTTGATCGTGCCGTTAATGTCCAGGCCGTTGAGGGTCGGGTCGCCCCTGACCGGCGTCATCGAAAGGATGGACTGGTGGTTGGTGCCGTTGACGACCACCACCAGGCGGTTGCCAACGTTGACGACGCGACCCGTGCCGGGCCCATTGAGGCCGATGCGGACGATGTCGCCGTCAGGCAGGGTGAGGTTCAGGAAGACATCCGAGCGCCCGTTGACAGTACCGAAGTCGTAGGACACGTTCGCCGTCGTCGTGCTCGCGGCCACATTGTTGGCGGTGCGGGTGTCGGCGTTGGCACGCGTCGGCACCACCCGAGCAATCACGAAGTAGTTGCCCGCAGCCAGCGGGCGGCCCACCGCCGGGGCCAGGTTGGCCGGCAGCGGGGCATCCAGCGTGAAGCGCGAGGCGCTGCCGGGCCGGCCGAGGCGCGGCAGCGGGCGCGACTCGAACAGGAAGTCGTTCTCGTCCAGCGTGCGGTTGCTCGACAGGTAGAACTCGACTCGCCCGCCGCCCACGAGCGGTGTGTTGCCCACGTTTGACACCGTCACCGGCATCCGCAGGTTCGTTGCGCCGTTCGCGTTCACGGTCTGCAGGCCGCCGACCGAGACGGTCAGGTCCGCCGCCATCAGCGTGCGCTGCTCGAGGTTCTCGAAGGGAGCAGGGTTGCCGGAGCGGGAACGGAGAAGTCGGCTCAGCATGGGCACCTCGTAGGGATCACGCCACGGACAGGGGACAGGTCCTCCATCGGCACAGCGGCCCCCGCGCGTTCAGGCACGGGCTGGAAGACGCACACTGTACGATGCACTCTGGGCAGGGGGTCGGCCAGTGTTATTGGAAGGTCAGTCTACCGTGCTGCACTTTCGGCGCGAAGCTGTAACTCCGTGCAGAGGCTGTGTTTCAGGCGCGTTTCCCGGACATAGGGGATGCCTCGAAGCGGCGTGCCCCTCAGACCAGTTTCTTGAGTTCCCGCCGCATCACCTTCCCCGTGGGGTTCCGCGGCAACGCCGGCAGCACCCGCACCTCCGCCGGAACCTTGTACCCCGCCAGCTTCTCGCGGCAGAGAAAGATCAGCTCTCGGGGCTCCAGGGTCATGCCCTCGCGGGCCTCCACGAAGGCGATCGGCACTTCGCCGCGCATCGGATCCTGCTTGCCTACAACCCCGCACCCCCCCACCGCGGGGTGCAGGCTCAGCACCTCCTCGATCTCGCGTGGGAAGACGTTCTCGCCGCCGATGATGAGCATCTCCTTCAGCCGCCCGGTGATGTAGAGGTGCCCGTCATCATCGAAGCGGCCAATGTCGCCAGTGCGGAAGAACCCGTCGGCAGTGAACGCCTTGGCGGTCTCCTCTGGCAGGTGGTAGTAGCCGCGCATCACGTTGGGCCCGGCGATCTGGATCTCGCCCTCGTGCGTGGGGTCCAGCACGGCCCCGGTGTTGATGTCTGCGATCCGCTCCACCACCCGCGGCAGCGGCCTGCCGACCGAGTGCGGGCGGAACTCGTAGGGGCGGCACCAGTTCGTCACCGGCGCGGTCTCCGTCAGCCCGTAGCCCTCGTTGATTGTGACCCCGAAGCGCTCGCGGAACTTGTCGGCCACCGCATCGGGCAGTGGCTCGCCGCCGCTCACCACCAGCCGCAGCGAGGTGAAGTCCTCGGCCTTGGCGTCCTTGACGCTCAGCAGCGCGTTGTACATGCTCGGAATGGCCACGAAGATCGTCGGCCGGTGCTCGCGGATGAGTCGGATCAGCTTCTGTGGCACGAACCGGGCCGTGTACACCGCCTTCACGCCCGCGAGCATCGGCAGCAGCGTGAGCACCGTCAGCCCGAAGGTGTGGAACTGCGGCAGCACGCCAAGAATGACGTCGTTGCGCGGCGTGATGCTGATCCACTCAAGGATCTGCTGCAGGTTCGCCGAGATGTTGCCGTGCGTCAGCATCACGCCCTTGGGGCGGCCGCTGGTGCCGGAGGTGTAGAGCAGTACGCCGAGATCATCGTCCTCCGCGCCCGCAGGCCAGATCGGCTCGGGCACGCCGGCGAAGGACACATCCTCGAGGCACAGGATGTTCCTGGCGTTCGGCGCGGCAATGTGCTCGAGCATGAGCCGCGACGAGATCACCGTGTCGGTCCCGCAGTCGTCAACGACGTACTGGAGCTCCTCCTTCTTGAGGAGGTAGTTCAGCGGCACGATCGTCTTGCCGAGCATCCAGCCCGCCAGCGTCGCGATCGGGAAGGCCCCGCTGGTGGGCAGCATGATGCCCAGGGTCTGCGTGCCGCACTTGGCCCGCACCGCCGCGGCGACGTGCAGGGCCCCGACCAGCAGCTCCACTGCCTTGTAGGTGCGGCGGTCGTCAACCATGGCCGCTCGCGTTGGGGACGCGGCCAGACGCTTGATGATGGGCCAGTGGATGCTCACAGAGGCTCCGGAAAGGCGTTCACGCCCCGGTTGTCATGCTGCAGGGGCCGGAATTCCGAGAAAAGTATGCTAACGGATGGCGTTCGCACCTGCCGAGTTCGGGTTTGTTTGGGGTGCACGACTTCCCGCGATTCCGGACATGACCATGCCACGCCTGACCCTCCTCCGCACCATCCTGCCGCTCATCATCCTCGCGTTCACGCTGCTGCTGGGTGGTTGCGCGAACCCCAAGGCGGAGGCCGCCGACTACAACGCGCTCTTCGCCCAGCACAAGTACGCCGAGAGCTACGACGCCGCGAGCAAGATCGCCGGGTCCATGCACGCCATCGACCGTGATCAGGCGGCGCTGGTGGCCGGGCTTTCCGCCCGCTCACTGGACCGCACAGCGGACGCCAAGCACTACCTTGTCCCCGTCGCCACGAACGCCAACCCCAGCATCGCCGGCCAGGCCTCCGCGGCCCTCGGCGCCATCGCCTACGAGGAAAAGCGGTACCGCGAGGCTTCACGCCACTTCCTGCATGCGGGCAGCAAACTCCGCGGCGACGACGCCGCGAGCGCCTTCATGTACGCGGGCGACGCCCTGCGTGCCGAGGGCCGCGCCGCCGAGGCGAAGGCGGCGTTCGAGAAGGCCGGCAATCTCGTCACCGATCAATCGACGCTGAAGGCGGAGATCGCGGATCGGCTGGCAGGCGGCGGGCCGCTGCTCAACGAGAAGCCCGGCCAGCAGTTCCCCAGAGGCAAGTACACGGTCCAGACCGGCGCGTTCTCCACCGTGGCAAAGGCCAAGCGCGAAGCCCAGAAGTTCGCTGCCAAGGCGGCCACCCGCACCGTGCCCATCCGCGACCGCAAGGGACGGACGCTGTATGCGGTGCAGGTCGGCCGCTTCGCCACCCGGGCCCAGGCCGACCAGTTCCGGCAGGGGGTCAGCAGGACCGCGGTTGTGACCACGGTCGAATAACCCGAACGCCTGCCGCACGCCCCGCTCAAGGGAACTGACCGGTAGGCTGGGCGTATAAACCAGAACACCGGGCTGTCGGCACGCCCACGCGGCGTGCACACTCGGGGATGATTGAGCCCGCACCGCGGGCCACCCCCCCACCCCCACCACCGCTCGCCCCGGCACAAGGAAACGACCAATGACCGGTTACTCGGGTCACCCCCTCCGCGGCCGTGCTGCTCGCATCGCTTTCTGCTCGGTTGTGGCGCTGTGCGGGCTGGCGGGGCCGGCGCTGGCGCAGGAGGGCGTCACCACCGGCGCGGGCGTGCCCGAGTGGGTGAAGAAGCTCGCCATCGATCCCGAGAGCTCGCAGGCAAAGAAGTACGCGGCCCAGCAGAAGGTCCGCAAGGAGAAGGAGAAGGAGCTCCGCAAGCTCCGCGTCAAGCACTTCGGCGACATAAAGAAGACCGACATCCGCCAGGAGGGCATCCTCAAGCTCCGCGAGTACACCGACCCCGCGCTGTTCCCGGTGCTGGTCGAGGTCTTCGAGCGCGAGGACTACGACGTCCGCTCGGCCGTGCTCGATATCTTCGCCGACTCCGCCACGCCCGAGGGCGACACCACGCTCACGTGGATCGGCATCTTCGACAAGAGCCCGGAAGTGCGGAGTGCGGCCATCCAGCGGCTGAACAAGCGCATCAAGCAGGAGGGTGGCACGCCCGACGGCGTGCGCCTCGTTACCTTCGAGGGCATCCGCTCGGGCGAGACTGCGGCGATGGCGTCGGCCGCCAACCTCGCCGTGCAACTCAATATGTTCGAGGCGATCCCGTGGATGATCGCCGGGCAGGTGCAGTTCGGCGGCAGCGGCGCGGGCCAGGGCGGCGGCGGCGGGGGTGGTGACGGCAACCGTAACGGCGCCCTCGCATGGATCCTCGTCGGCACGCAGACCGCGTACGTGAGCGACCTTACGCCGGTGGTCGGCCCCAACGCGGTCGCGTTCGACCCGCAGCTGGCGGTGGTGACCGAGGGCGTGATCCTGCGGGTGCTCGACGCCGCCGTGGTGTCGTACAACTTGGACCTGAACAACGGCCTCAAGCGGCTGGCCTCGCAGGGCATGGACGGCAAGACCGTCGACTTCGGCTGGGACGTGCTGGCGTGGCAGGACTGGTACGCCAAGGAGTTCAAGCCATACCGGGCGCAGAAGGACGCGGAGGCGAAGGCGCTCGCGGCCGCCCGGCCGCAGGCCGCGGCTCCGGCGACTCCTCCGACGAAGCGGCCGGACTGAGCGCGGCTATTCGCCCAAGGCGATCACTGAGGCACACGCGAGCTGCTCAGTGTGCGTGATTGAGATCAGCCACTCGGAAATGCCGCGGTCTTGCGCGAGGGATGCCGCGCGGCCTGTCAGGCGCAGCGTGGGGCGGCCCGAGGGCTCGCGGCAGACCTCGATCTCCGTCCATGCGACGCCGTTGCTCCAGCCAGTGCCGAGCGCCTTGAGCACGGCCTCCTTCGCAGCGAAGCGGGCCGCGAGGTGCTCGGGGCGACGCTGGTGGTCCGCCGCGTACGCGGCCTCGTCCTTCGTGAACACCCGCTCCAGAAAGCGTTCCGCGTGCCGCTCCAGCATGGCGCGGATGCGCGCGACTTCGACCATATCGATGCCGTGGGCGAGGGTGCGCGGGCCGCTCGACATCAGGCCTCGCTCTTGGCCTTCTTGGCCTTCTTCTCGGCCTTCGCGGGCTTGTCGGCCTTGGCCTTGGGTTCGGACACCGGCTTGCTCTCGGCCTTGGTCTGAGGATTGGCGTCGGTCTTCGCTTCGGTCTTGCTGTCGGCCTTTGCATCACTCGACGTCGACTCGGCAGGCTTGTCCGCCTCCGCGGCCTTCTTGTACGACTCGGAGCGGTAGTCGGTCTGGTAAAAGCCCGAGCCCTTGAAGATGATCGCGCCGCCCGTGCCGATCAGCCGCTCCAGCGCGTTCTTGCCGCACTCAGGGCACTTGCGCTTGGGGTCTTCTTTGATCGACTGGAAAATCTCCATCTTCTTCTTGCATGCGTTGCACTTGTACTCGTAGGTGGGCATCCGTGCTCCTCCGCGTTATTCAGTCGGCGCGACCACGACCTTCGCAGGCCGTAGCACGCGCTCGGGCACGCCGCCGCTTCCCGCGAGGGCATAACCGGCCTGGAAGGTGGTAACCACGTGCCCGGGCTCGACACCCTCGGCCTTCTGCTGCATCACGGCCTCGTGCCGCCCGGGCTCGAAGAGCTCGTTCGGCGCGGGGTTGATGATCGAGACGCCGTGCTGCGAAAGCCCCTTGACGAGTTCATCGCGGATGAGCCTGAGACCCGCGATAATCTGCTCGGGGCTGGTGCTCGCGCTGGTCTGCGTCAGAGCCGTGTCGAAGTGGTCGACCACCGTCGTGAGCGTCGTCGCCACAGCGGCCACGCCCATCTGCTTGGCGACCACCTCGTTCTGCAGTGCCCGGCGCTGGTAGTTCTGGAAGTCGGCCATCAGCCGCAGCGTGCGGCTCTTCGCCTCCTCCAGCTCGGCCTCCAGCTGCGCGATCCGCTGATCATGCTCACCCCCGCCGTCCATGTGCTCGCCGCCCATTTCCGGCTGACCCTCGTGATCGGTCATGTCTGAATGCTGTGTGTCTTCAGGCATGTCGTTGCTCCCGTCCGTATTCTGCGGGCCCGGGCCCGGCTGGCCGGGTGAGTCGCCCGACTTCTTCCATGGCCACATTGTTCGCCCTCGGTCAGTGTGTCATCGGTCCAGCTTGGAACGCCCGCTCAGAACGTTTGCCGCTCACTTCTTGCCCAGGAAGTCCGCCATGCGCTTGAGGAACCCCTGGCTCTCGGGCAGCACGGCCGCGTCCTCGGTGGACGCGAACTGCCGCAGCAGGTCCTCCTGCTTCTTGGTCAGCTTCTTGGGGATTTCGATCTTCACCACCACGACCAGGTCGCCCTTGCGCCCGCTGCGCAGGTTGGGCAGCCCCTTGCCGCTGATCTTGAACGTCGCGCCGAACTGCGTGCCCTTGGGGATGGTCAGCGGCGCGGGCCCCTCCAGCGTCGGCACCTGGAGCTCCGCGCCGAGCGAGGCCTGCGAGAAGCCGATGGGCATCTCGAGTACAAGGTGGTCGCCCTCGCGGTGGTACATCTCGTGCTGCTCGACGCGCACGACCACGTGCAGGTCGCCGCGCTGGCCCTCGCCCGTCTGCGACATCTCCGGCGGCGGCGGCTCGCCCTCGGCCTGAACGCGCACGGCCTGGCCGTCCTGGATACCCGCGGGAATCTTGACCGTCAGCTCGCGCTTGCGCGGCACGCGGCCCTTCCCGCGGCAGCCCTCGCAGAAGTCCTTGATGATCTGCCCGCGCCCGTGGCACGCGGGGCACGCGGTGACCATGCGGAACATCCCGCCCATGCCCGACTGCTGCACCCTGCCCTGCCCGCCGCACGTGGGGCACTTCATCGGCTTGCTGCCGGGCTTGGCCCCAGTACCCGTGCACTTGTCGCACACGTCGAGGCGCGTGAACTCGACGTCACGGGTCGCGCCGCTCGCGACTTCCTCGAGCGAGAGCGTCACCTCGGTCTCAAGGTCGTAGCCCCGCGGCACGCCGCCGCGCCGGCCCTGACCCTGGAACCCGCCGAACCCGCCGCCCCCAGAGAAGATGTCGTTGAACATCGAGAAGATGTCGGTGACATCCATCCGCGAGAAGTCATGGGCCGCGGCCCCGCGCCCGCGCACCCCCTCGTGCCCGTACTGGTCGTACAGCTTGCGCTTCTCAGGGTCCGAGAGCACCTCGTACGCCTCGGCGCACTCCTTGAACTTCACCTCCGCCTCGGCATCACCCGGGTTCCGGTCCGGATGGTACTTCATCGCCAGGCGGCGGTAGGAGCGCTTGATCTCCTCGCCGTCGGCGGTTTTCTCGACGGAGAGGATCTCGTAGTAGTCGCGGGTCGTTGGCATGTGATTCAACCACAAAGACACAGAGACACAGAGAAGAGACCATCAACGGACACGCCGCACGATTCCATCCTTCAGCACGGGCACGTGGAAGTTGAGGAGGAGGCCAACTCTCTTGTTCATGAGCTTCAAGTAGCTCATGAGCTGTGCCTCGTGAACCGGAAGCACCTTGTCGACTGTCTTCAACTCGACGATAACGCTTTCGTTCACGAGGAGGTCTAACCGGTACCCCAACTCGAGACGCCGTCCCTTGTACACGACCGGAACGCCGATCTGACGCTGGACCTGCAGCCCACGGTCTGACAACTCAGACGCGAGACACTCTTCATACGCTGATTCGAGCAGGCCAGGCCCAAGCACCCGATGCACTTCGATCGCGCCCCCGATGATCTCTCGGGTCAGCGGATCCTCTTGCTCGAATGCCCCTTCCATGCCTTCCTTTGTGTCTCTGTGTCTTTGTGGTTGCCTTCTCTTCCACTTCGGAAAGCGAGCCCACGGTCTCTCGACTCGTGGGCCCGTTGCGTTCTACTCAACTCCGGAGCCGTCCGCCCCGGCTGAAGCGACCTCAGGCCACCGCACCGGCCTCGGTCCTGCTCTCGTCCTTGAGCTCCGTGATCAGCACGTCCGTGGTGAGCATCAGGCCCGCCACGCTGGCCGCGTTGATCAGGGCGGTCTTGGCCACCAGAGCCGCGTCGATAATCCCGGCCTTCACGAGGTCGGTGTACTCGCCGGTCGCAGCGTTGAAGCCGCTGTTGCCCTTAGAGTCCTTTACCTTGTCGACCACGAGGTCGCCGTCGAAGCCGGCGTTCTCGGCGATCTGCTTGATGGGGGCCTCCACCGCCTTGGCGACGATGTCGAAGCCGAGCTTCTCGTCGTCGCTCTTGGCCTTCTTGCCCGCGGCCTGGATAGCCGCCTGCGTGCGGAGCAGGGCCACGCCGCCGCCGGGGACATACCCCTCCTTCGCGGCCGCGCGGGTGGACTTGAGAGCGTCGTCCACGAGGTCCTTGGTCGCCTTCATGGCGATCTCGGTGGCGCCGCCGACGCTGATCATCGCCACGCCGCTGGTCAGCTTGGCGAGGCGCTCCATCAGCTTCTCCTTGTCGTAGTCGCTGGTGGACTTCTCCCACTGGCTGCGGATCTGGTCGGCCCGGGCCTTGATCTCGTTCTTCTTGCCCGCGCCCTCGATGATCGTCGTGTCGTCCTTGGTGATGACGATCCGCTTCGCGCGACCGAGCTCGCTCAGCTCAACGCCGTCGAGGCTGCGGCCCAGGTCCTCGGCAATAAACGTGCCGCCGGTGAGCGTCGCGATGTCGCCCAGCATGGCCTTGCGGCGGTCGCCGAAACCCGGGGCCTTCACCGCGCACACCTTCAGCATGCCGCGGATGCGGTTGACGACGAGGGCCGCAAGGGCCTCGCTCTCCACATCCTCGGCGATGAGCAGCAGCGGCTTGTTCGCCACCACCACCTTGTTGAGCAGCGGCAGCAGGTCGGGCAGGTTGCTGATCTTCTTCTCATAGATCAGGATGTACGCGTCCTCCAGCACGGCCTCGCCGGTCTTGAGGTCGGTCATGAAGTAGGGCGACAGGTAGCCCTTGTCGAACTGCATGCCCTCGACGTAATCCAGCGTCGTGTTGGCGGCCTTGCCGTCCTCGATCTCGACGACGCCGTCGGCGCCGACCTTCGAGATCGCCTCGGCGATCAGCTCGCCAACGTTGGCATCGTGGTTGGCGGAGACCGTCGCGACCTTCTTGTAGTCCTCCTTGCCCTTGCACTTGGTGGCCATCGCGTCGATCTCCTTCGACGCGGCTTCCGCGGCGGCGTTGATGCCGCGCTGGAGCAGAACGGGGTTCGCGCCCGCCGTCACGTGCCGCAGGCCCTCGGTGAAGATCGCCTGGGCGAGCACGGTCGCCGCGGTGGTGCCGTCGCCGGCCTTGTCGGCGGTGCGCTTGGCGACCTCGTTCACCATCTTCGCGCCCATTGCCTGGAAAGGCTCGGGGAGCGAGACCTCCTTGGCGACTGAAACGCCGTCCTTGGTGACGTGCGGACCGCCGTAGGACTTCTCGATAACGACGTGGCGCCCGCTGGGGCCCATGGTGCACTTGACTGCATCAGCGAGGCGATCGACACCCTTCTTCATTTCCAGAAGGGCCGCGTCCTCGAACATGATCTGCTTCGTAGCCATTGTCTTCTGTCCCTTTCTAGAGCTCGCGACGCGAACTCAATCACTCACCCGCCGATCACACCGAGAAGCTCAGACTCGCGGATGATCAGGTGCTTGACACCCTTGATCTCCACCTCGGTGCCCGCGTACTTGCCGTACACCACGGTGTCGCCGTTCTTGACGGACATCTCCGCCCGCTTGCCGTTCTCCAGCCGCTTGCCCGGGCCGGTCGCGACGACCTGGCCCTTGACCGGCTTCTCCTTCGCGCTCTCGGGCAGGTAGATCCCGCTCGCGGTCTTGGTTTCCGCCTCGATGGGCTTCACGAGCACACGATCCTCAGTTGGCATGACGGCCATGACTCACTCCTTCTGTGTTGAAACGGTTCCAGCTGCGAGCGCCGCGGCCTTCCGCCGGCGCTTCTCGATCACAAACTCAATCGCGATGGGCAGCACGCTCACGACGATGATGCCGATCACCACCGCCTCGAAGTTGCGCTTCACCCACTCGATATTCCCGAAGAAGTACCCCGCTCCGGTGCACACCCCGATCCACAGGACGGCCCCGAGCACGTTGTACGCGAAGAACTTTGAGTACGTCATCGCCCCCGCGCCGGCGACGAACGGCACGAACGTCCGCACGATGGGCACGAAGCGGCCCAGGATCACCGCCTTGCCGCCATACTTCTCGAAGAACGCGTGGGCCCGGTCCAGGTGCTGCTTGTTGAGGGCCCGCCCGATGAACCCAACGTTGCTCTCGCCGCGGAAGACGCGCGGGCCGATCACCTTGCCGAGGTGGTAGTTGACGGAGTCGCCCAGCACGCCCGCGACCACCAGCAGGCCGCTGATCGCCCACACCCCGCCCCACTCGTCCATCGAGCCGCGGGCCGCCAGGGCGCCGACGGTGAACAGCAGCGAGTCGCCGGGCAGGAAGGGCATGATGACCAGCCCGGTCTCCACGAAGATGATCGCGAAGAGCAGGGCGTAGACCCACACGCCGTGGTTGCGGATGAAGGCGTCAAGGAACCCGGGCAGGTCCTTGAAGAACTCCTGGGCCTGGGTGAGGAACTCCTGCATCAGGCGTGCTCCTCACTCGTGCCGCCGCTGGCCGCCGTGTTGATATCAGCAGTGCTGACGCCGGGCAGCGGCCAGGGCTCGATCACCGACCCCGACGCGCCCTCGCGCGCCTCGTCGGGCCGGTCGTAGTACGCCGCGACCTCCTCGGCCGAGGCCTGGCGCGCCTCGCCCTTGCGGCGGCGGACCTCCATCACCTGCACATCGCGGAGCAGGATGACTTGCGCCTCGCCCGTGGCCTCGTCGGTGCCGTGCAGCGCCCCGCGCCCATTGAAAACCTCGATCCGCCCGCTGTACGGGATGCCCGCGTGCGAGAGGTCGAACACGTCGGCGTCCGCGGGCGAGGGTTTGGGCATTGGCCCCAGCCCACCCGCCGGCGCGTTGGCCCCGCGCCGGGTGAGGCGGTCGACATTCTGGGCCCGCAGGTCAACCGGCGCACGCACGCCGCCCTTGTCCTGGATGAGCCGGAACCGCCCGTGCTGCATGGGCGTGACCTCGGTGGCGAAGCGGTTGCCCGCGAGTTTCACCTGCTCCCCGAAGAGCACCTCGCGCAGCACCACGCGCGTGCCGCTGATCAGCACGATCTTCGCGTGGTAGTTGCGGCTGGTGATGGGGAGGTCGGAGCTCATCTGTTGTGGCTGGGTCGCTGCGGGCTCGTCGTCAAAGGCTGAACAAGTGGCAAAGTGGCTGAGTGGCAAAGTGGGGTCAGGAAGCGAAGGGCCTTTTCACTTTGCCACTTCGCCACTTTGCCACTCCGCCACTTTCTCTTAGAAGCCCATGCCCCCCATGCCACCCATCCCGCCCATGCCGCCCATGCCCGGCATGCCGCCACCGCCGCCGTGGGAATGACCCGCGTCCTTCTCCTCGGGCTTGCTGGTGATGATGCAGTCCGCGGCGAGCAGCACCGTCGCCACGCTGGCCGCGTTCTGGAGGGCCATGCGGTCCACCTTCGCGGGCGTGATCACGCCCATCGCCACCAGGTCGCCGTACTCGCCGGTGAGCGCGTTGTAGCCGAAGTTGGCCGAGTTCTTGCCCGTGCCGCCCTCCATCACCTTGTTAACGACCACGCTGCCCTTGGCCCCCGCGTTCTCCGCAATGGTGTGCAGCGGCACGCTCAGGGCCGTCACCACAGTGCGGATGCCCGCGGCGTAGTCGAACTTGTTCCGCCCGACCTCGTCAGAGCTCTTGTCATCGCCCGTGCCCTCCTTGCCGAACACGCGCGAGTAGTCCTTCAGGTTCTCCAGCGCCTTCCGCGCCCGGATGAACGACACACCGCCGCCGGGCACAATCCCCTCGGCCACGGCCGCCCGCGTCGCGTGCAACGCATCCTCGATGCGGGCCTTCTTTTCCTTGAGCTCCGCCTCGCTGGCCGCGCCGACCTTGACGACGGCCACGCCGCCGGCGAGCTTCGCCAGCCGCTCCTGCAGCTTCTCGCGGTCGTAGTCGCTGGTCGCGCCCTCGATCTCATTGCGGATCTGCTGGATCCGCGCCTGGATGGCCTTGGTGTCGCCCGCGCCCTCGATCACCGTCGTGTTCTCGGCGTCCACCTCGATCCGCTTGGCCAAGCCCAGGTGGCTGATCTCGACCTTGTCGAGCTCCAGGCCCAGGTCCTTCATCACGGCCGTCGCGCCGGTCAGGATCGCGATGTCCTCCAGCATGGCCTTGCGGCGGTCGCCGTAGCCCGGGGCCTTCACCGCGCACACCTGCAGCGTGCCGCGAAGCTTGTTGATCACCAGCGTCGCCAGCGCCTCACCGCTCACCTCTTCCGCGATAATGAGCAGCGGCTTCTTTGTCGCCATCACCTTCTCGAGCACGGGCACGAGCTTGGTGATGGAATCGATCTTGTCCTCGTGCACCAGCACCAGGCACTTCTCGAACACGCACTTCATCGCGTCGGGGTCGGTCACGAAGTTGGGCGACAGGTAGCCGCGGTCGAACTGCATGCCCTCCACGACGTCCACGATGGTGTCCAGGCTCTTGCCCTCCTCCACCGTGATCACGCCGTCCTTGCCCACCTTCTCGAACGCGTCGGCCATGATCTTGCCGATCGCGGCGTCGTTGTTGGCCGAGATGGTCGCCACGTTCTGGATGTCCGCCTTGCCCTTGACCGGCGTCGCCAGCGAGTCGATCGTCGCGGCCGCGGTCTCCACCGCCGCTTTCATCCCGCGGATCAGGGCGTTGGCGTCCACGCCCGCCGCGATGTGCCGCAGCCCCTCGCGGAACAGCGCCTCGGCCAGCACCGTCGCCGTCGTGGTCCCGTCGCCCGCGGCGTCACTCGTCTTGCTGGCGGCCTCCTTGACGAGGAGCGCCCCCATGTTCTCCGCCTTGTTCTTGAGCTCGATCTCCTCGGCGACGCTCACCCCGTCCTTGGTCACCGTCGGCCCGCCCCAGCTCTTATCCAGCACCGCGTTCCGCCCCCGCGGCCCCAGCGTCGCCTTCACCGCCCGGGCCAGCTTCTCCACGCCCGCGAGAAGGGACTGACGCGCATCGACATCAAACACGAGTTCTTTGGCTGCCATGGGATCGAAGCTCCTCGAAAAACCAGTCCTGGGTCCTGGGTCCTAAGTCCTGCCTTTGGTGGCACCGGTCTCCCGACCGGTGTTCTTGGTCCCACCGGTCTCCCGACCGGTATTCCCCGCGTCCAGCCGGTCGGCACCGACAGCCCACGGGTCTGGCCAACCCTATGGCAACCGGAGTGCCACTCACGCCCCCCACCCCAACCACCCCGCCCGCAACCACTTAGAACCCCCCACCCCGCCGCCCATCCCCCCCGCCCCTGCCAGCCGAACGCCGGGCAGGGGATGAGGCTGCCGATGTGGCAGGTGTTTTCCGAATCCAAGTGGACTTTGCCCCGAATAACCCTGGGGAGACCTCGTGTAATACAAACATTTGGAGCACCCCGCATGACCGCTGCGACCACACCGTCCCAAGCCAACCCGGTCCATGTTGCCAAGACCACGAAGAAGCGGCGGGTGATTCGATTCCTCGCCGCAGTGGGTCGAGCGGTCTTTCTGACGACGGTGGGCAAGGTCGTGGCCGTTTCGACCATCTCGCTAGCCGCGACTGTGGCCGGGATTGCGTACACCGCAGTTCACGCAGACGAACTGGTGATGGTCACCAACTTCGGCAAGGTCATTGATGGTCCTTTGCCTCCGGGCATCTACTTCTACTGGCCCTACTTCAACCAGATCCGTCGCTATCCGGCCACGCTTCAGTTCCTGCTGATCACAGACAAGAATGTGATCGCCGGCAAGGCGGAAGTCGCGGCACTCTTCCAGGAAAGTATCGAAGTGCAATCGAAGGACCGTGTCCCGGTCTCGATCGTTCTTGAAACGAGCTACCACCTCGTCAAAGATCAACACACCGTCCACGCATTTGTCCGCGAGTTCGGCCGCTCCAGCACGGAGTACGGCACTGCTAAGATCGAGAAACTGATCGCGGACATCTGCCGGAATGCGACTCGCGAGGTCGTGGCGAACAATTCGCTCCAAGATCTTGAAGCCTCGCCCACCAAGATCAGCGAAGCGATCATGTCCGCAGCGAGCAACTCCTTCCGCGACGCTTCGGGACAAGGCGCGCTTGCGCAGCTCGGCATCTCGATCCACTCCCTCGGATACCGCATGAAGATCAATCCGGCCATTCAGCAGGCCCGGATGGCCGAAGCCACCAAGCAGCAGACCGAGGTCATGCGCAAGGAGACCATCGCCAAGAAGGCTGACGCGGACGCGCTGGAGCTTGACTCTAAGTCCAAACTCGCGGCGGCTCGGCTCGCTGAGGCCAAGGCGAACCGTGAAGCCTTCGATGCCTCCGAGGAAAACTCGCCGCACAAGCTCTTGCTGTCACTGCTGCAGAAGTGGGACGGGCGACTGCCTAATGCAGTTATCCTGGGGAATGACGCGGGAGGGCTTGCGCCGGAGTTGATCGCCGAAGCGCTCCGCCGCCTTGATCCCAGAAGCACAGTCAGTGTTGTTCCCGCCCACGGCTCCCCCGCGGCCTCACAGCCGCGCGATTGAGGCGGGTGGCATCAATCACCGCGGGGTGCCATCGATTCGCCGTCGCTCTGGACGGCGCAATCGATGGTCGGGCGTGGGTCGCGGGAAAGACCATCAATGCGCCTCGGGCCGCGTCACGGGCTGGGCACGGGGCCACTGCCCGCGGCGATTGATTGCACCCATTACGAACTGCCCCGCTACGGCAGGTGGCACCACCTTCGCGGCGTGTGACATCAACATCGTGCCATCACCTTTCGGCTTTGCGAAAGGTAATGGTTGGGCGTGACTCGAGGCGAGGGCACCACCATTCGCAGAGCCGAATGGTGGTGGCACGATTGTGCTACGCCATGTCGCCCGCCCGGTACGCCGCGCGCCGCGTTCGTTACGCGACGGCACTTTTTCCGTAAGGCTTCCCGGGCTTCGCGTACGGGATCGCGGGCGTTGCGTACGCCACGCGGGCGGCGGCGTACAAGGCGCGGGGGCTGGCGTACGGAATCACCGGCGGGGCGTAGGCGAGGCGGGGGGATCGGTACGGAATCGGCGGCGTCGGGCACGCGGGGCGGGCGGTTGCGGGGGATTTGAGCGGCGTTCCGGGCCGTTTCTGCGCGGTTTGGGCCGCGTCCAGCGCCCCGGCGGGGCTCCGTGTCAAAAACGGCAGCGTCGGCTCAACCCCTCCACTCCTCACGCCGATGCTCCGTGCATCATGTCGAACCACACGCCACGCATCATCCGTTCACCCCGTCCTGAGGCCGTGGGCTTCGCGCAGCGGCACGTGGGGCCGTTCGTGAGCAACGCGCCGCTGCTGGGGCTCAGCCCGCAGGACGCCGCGTCGTACGCCGCGGCGGCCCAGGAGGCGCAGGACGCGCTTGCGGCGGTGGACGCGGCCAAGCAGGCGTGGAAGCTGGCGGCGGCCCGGGCCGCGCTGCGGCTGCGCGAGCTCAACCGCCAGATGACGCGGTGCGTGGAGATCATCGACCTCACCGCCGCCGCCTCGCCCGACCCCATGGCCCTGTACAGCGCCGCCGAGCTGTCCCCGCCCAACACTCCCGGCGTCATGGCCGCGCCCGGCGAGTGCACCGGGTTCCGTGCCCAGCTCAACAGCGACGGCTCGCTGACGATCCAGTGGAAGTGCAAGAACCCCAACAACGCGCACGGCACGATTTACCAGGTGCTGCGGCGGCTGCCGGCACAGGGGGGCGGCTGGAACGCGTGGGGCGAGTACGCGCAGCTGGACCTGACCGCCGCCAAGCGCTTCACCGACGGGACGATCCCAGCGGGCGCGGGGCGCGTGCAGTACGTGGTACAGGCCCGCCGCGGCGGCACGGTGGGGCCGCTGTGCGCGCCGTTCACGGTGCAGCTGGGCGCGGCGGCCATGGCTGCGGGCGAGGCGAGGCTGGCGGCGTAAAGGCGGTTTACAACACAGAGCATACAGAGGGCACCGAGAAAGGCGCTTGGAGTGGACTTGACGAGAGCGGGTTCAATCCGCTCTCCTGCTCCATCTCCGGCCCCGCCCTCGCGTTTCTAAGCGGGCCTCGTCTCTGGCCAGCGCGCTGGTGGTCAGTCCTTCCGCCGCTTGCGGCGGGCGGCGATCAGGCCGGCCAGGCCCAGGAGCGCGGCCGCGCCGGGCGCGGGCACCGGGCGGGTCCAGAGCAGGGCCTCATTGCGGAGCGTGGTGGCGCTGAAGCCGTAGCCCGTGACATACACGGTGGCACCGTCACTCCAGACGCCCTCGGCGCGGGTGTAGAACCAGGAGCCCGGGAGCGCCAGCGAGAGGTCCTCCCATGATGCGGCCGTGCCATTCCACAGGCTGGCGTGGGCGGCGCCGGCGATGGAGGCATAGCCCACCTGGTACACGCCGTCGGTGCCGCTGGCCTGAGAGTCGGAGGCTGTGGCGGGGTGGAGGTCAAGCCAGGATGCGGCGGAGCCACTCCACAGGCCGGCGCGGTTCTGGCCGCCAATGCTCGCGAAGCCCACCTGCTGCCCCCCGGACACGCCGTAAGCGTGGGACGTGGTCGCGCCGACAGGGGAGAGGTCCACCCATGAGGCCGCCGTGCCGCTCCACAGGCTGGCGCGCTCCACGCCCGAAATGGACGCGTAGCCCACCTGCTGGGTCCCGGAGGTGCCGCGCGCGGAAGAACTCGAGGCGTCGATGGGGTTGAGGTCAACCCAGGATGCCGCGGTGCCGCTCCAGAGCCCGGCGTGGTGCTGTCCGCCGAAGAAGCGGGCAGAGCCCACCTGCTGCGCGCCCGACGTGGCGGTCGCGGCGGAATCGATGGAGCCGGCGGGGCTGAGGTCAACCCAGGACGCGGCGGTGCCGCTCCACAGGCTGGCGCGGCTTTGCAGACCGCCAAAGGTCGCGTAACCAACCTGCTGATTGCCGAAGGCGCCGTGCGCCTGCGAGGCGTGGGCGCCGGCGGGGTGGAGGTCAACCCAGGAAGCGGCCGTGCCGTTCCATAGCCCGGCATGGGGGGCCGCGCCGAAGGCGGCGGAGCCCGCCTGCTGCGGCCCCGCTGCGGCGCGGGCGTGCGCCTCGCTCGCACCCGCGGGGGTCAGGAAGGTCACGGTCCACTGGGCGTGGGACGGGACCGCGCACCCGAGTACGCAACCGATCGCGGCGAGTGCTGCCGCCCTGGCGCGGAACGGGCCAGCATGCTTGGTCATGTCGGACATGGCTCCCTCTCCGCCGGCCTTCCGGCCGGCTCGCTGTCGCACCGCTGAAGCCCCGCGCGCACAGACACGGGAGCTCTCCACCGGGACCCTACCCGGGACGGCACCGCCTTGTCAATGGAAAGTACGGGAAGAGGGGCAAGCGCAGCCGCTGCGGCCATGCTCGGGCGTCATGCATGCCGCGTCCGCTTGGCGAGTTCCACGCGCACGAACTCGGGCAGGTACGCGGGCGTGCAGTTCCTGGGCACCAGGTCGTCCTTGTAGAGCCCGAGCTTCTCACCGAGCTTGAGCACGCGGGGGCGGAACTTCTCCTCGTGCAGCGCGATCCAGCACGCGCAGAAGTTCATCCCCCACTGCACCTCGGGCTCGGCCTTGCCCATCGTCTTCTCGAGCTCGGCCACCAGCGCCTCGGTGTTGGCGGGCGGGTTCTTGAGGGCCTGGCCCGTCCAGCGGAGGCGGGCCTGGTGGTACCAGAAGAGGCGCCGCAGCGTGGGCGACTTCGCGTCCTGCCACCCCTCGACCAGCGCGGTCAGCGTGGCGTCCTTCATCAGCTGGTTGGCGAGCAGCCACTCGGAGATGTTGTTGCGCTCGGAGTTTTCGTGCGAGCGCAGGTCGGCGGCGAGCCTGTCGATCGCCTCTTGCGTGAGCAGCTTCTTGTCGAAGATCAGCGTTGCCAGGAGCCGCGCGTGGAACAACCCCGTGCCCCATAGCTCCATGGCCAGCGCGTGGTCCTTCTTGATCTCCGCGCCGAGCTTCTTGATGTCGCCCATCTTTGTGGCGGGCTTGTCGAGCTGGGCTGCGAGCTTCTGCGCCTTCGTCATAGTGGCCATCGCGCTGACTCCTCGTCACCGACTGCCGAGAGCCGATCTTTCCACCACAGAGACACAGAGGGGCACGGAGGTTGCGCAGAGAAAGGCGATCAGAAGTGAATCGGATCAGCTCGAGAGTCTCTCACTCATTCCATTGACCTGCTTCTTCTTCAAACCCGCCTTCGGCCTTCCTCTATGCGCCTCTGTGCCCCTCTGTGTCTCGGTGGTGGATGCGTTTCTGCCTCAGTCCGGGATCGAGGGCTCAACGAGGTTGGCGAGCTAGTTGAGCGACTCCTGCCAGCCGAGGTAGCACATCTCCGCGGGGATGGCGGGCGGGATGCCGGCCTGCACGATCTCGACATCGGTCCCGCACATGACCTCGCGGAGGGTCACCGTGACCTGCATCTCGCCCATCATCGAAGGCTCGGTGGTGTCGAACTTGTCCGTGTACCGGATGCGCTCGTGTGGCGTGAGCTCCGTGTACGTGCCGCCGAACTTGTGCGAGTTGCCCGTCGAGAAGTTCGTGAACGACATCGAGTACCGGCCGCCGACCTTCTGGTCGTCGCTGTGCATCCGCCCGGTGAAGCCGTGCGGCGGCAGCCACTTCTCGCGGGCCGCGCCGTCGAGGAACGCGCGGTACACCCGCTCGCGCGGGGCCTTGAACACTCGGTGCAGACGGACGGTCCCGGTTCCCATCATCAACTCCTTTGCCTTCCTCTGTGCCTCTGTGTCTTTGTGGCTAGTCTTTGCCTTTCGGGCACGTGTCGATCATCTGCTGGATGTGCCGCGCGAAGTCGTCGTGCATGAACTTCATCGCGGGCGAGTTCCACATGACCTTGAAACTCTCCTCGGCCACGATCTCGTGCATCCGCATCTGCCAGGACTGGAAGTAGTCATCGCCGATCTGGCCCTGCCGCCAGCTGAACCACACCATCTCGTACACGCTGAGCTGCATGAGGTTAAAGTAGTAGGAGCGGATGCCCCGCTCGCGGGTCTCGCCGGTCAGCCCCGCCGCCCACACCATGTCGCGCGGGTAGACCTCGGCCAGCGAGGGCTCGCGCACGCGCATCTCGCGCAGGTGCATCTGCATCTCCACCAGCTTGGTGAAGTTCGCGACGTACTGCACCTGACGCTGCTTCCTGAACTGCACGGCCGTGTAGATCAGCGATCCCGCGATGGCGGACGCGGAGAGGGCCTGCAGCAGGACCTGGAGTTCCGGGAGCGAGAGGGCAAGGGCCGTGGTCGCGGGCATGGGGCCGAAGCGTACCCGGCCCGATCAGCGGCGGCGGCGCGTCGCGAGCAGACCGCCGGCGGCGAGCACAACGCACACACCCGGCGCGGGCACCGTGTCCACCATCAGGTTGTCAAAGAGGACCGGGCCGAAGTTGGGGTTGTCGGGGTGGTTGGAGTTGTTGTCAAGGTCGAAGACCACGCGCGTGAAGGGCGTGGCCAGCGGCACCTGCAGCCGCACGGGCAGCCAGACCCGCGCGGGGTCCACGGCGTAGCTCACCGAGCCCACGAGCGTCGCGCCGTTGTACGCGCGGACGGTGAGCGGGCCCTGCCCGGTGAAGCCGACGGACTCGAAGGCGTCGATCGTGAGCAGCACCTGCGGCTGGCTGAAGGTCATCTGGAAGTCGGCCAGCCAGCCAGCGAGGTTGGCGTGGGCCATGATGCCCCAGCCGCTCCCGGGTGCGGTGAGCGACCATGCCTGCATCATGCGGCCGTCATTGTGCACGCCGACCTGGGGCGATGTGAAGCTGAGGTCGGTGAGGCCGCGGGCGGCGTAGAAGTTGGCGGGGATGCCGGCGTTGGCGGGGAGGGTCGAGAGATCATCGAAGTCAAACAGGGTGGCATCGGCTGCCGACGGCGCGGCCGCAAACGCAAGACCCAGAATGCAGGCAATGGGCGTGACGGTCATACGCATGAGGGCAGCCTAGCAGGCTGGGGAGAGGCCGCACAAGCCGATTTGCTGGAAGAAGGGCTCGTGCGTCGTTATTCGACCACGATCGGCGCACGCGCCAGCACCTTGTTGCCCTGCCCGGTCATGTACCGCACCTCGGCCTCGCCCGCCTTCGCGGGCGCCTTGACGGTCAGGGGCGAGCCCTTCTTGGTCTCCGTGTACGCGGCGTACTGGCCGTCGGGCGTGCCCTTGGTGACGATCGTGATGTAGTCGCCGGTGTTGTTGGGGCCGGTCCACGTGATGCTGACCTCTGCGCCGGCATTGGCCCGTTCTGGCGCGGAGAGCGTCACCTCCGCGGGCGTGATCTCGATGGTGCGGCGCGAGAGGACGCGCCGGCCCTGACCGGTCATGTAGCGGAGCTCGGCCGCGCCCTTCATGATCGGCGTCAGCAGCTTCAGCGGCGAGCCCTTGCTCGTCTCGGTGTAGTTGGCGTACTGGCCGTCGGGGGTGCCGGACGCGACGATCGTGATGTAGTCGCCCTTGTTGTTGGGGCCTGTCCAGGTCACGTCGATGGTCGTGCCCGCGATGGCACGCTCGGGCGCGGTGATCGTCACCGCGGCCTCGATGACCTTGATCGCGCGCCGGGCGAGCACCTTCTTCGCCTGGCCGGTCACGTAGCGCACCTCGAACTCGCCGGCCTTCACGGGCGCGGTGAGCGACGCGGGCGAGCCCTTGGACGTTTCCGCGTACGACGCGTACTCGGCGTCGGGAGCCCCGGTCGGCACGATGGTCACGAAGTCGCCGGTGTTGTTCGGCCCGGCCCAGGTAACGCTGAACGGGGCGCCGATGCCGACCTCCGCCGGTGCTTCGAGCATTGCACCGGCCGCGAGCACCTCGATCGAGGCGCGGGCGAGCACGGTCTTACTCTGGCCGGTGACGTAGCGGACCTCGTACTTGCCCGGTTCGATCGGCGCGGTGAGTTCGAGCGAGGGGCCGTGCTGGGTTTCCTTGTAACTGGCGTAGGCCGCGGGCGCGGCGGTCGCGGCGACGATGGTGACAAAGTCGCCCCTGTTGTTGGGCCCGGTCCACGAGGCGGTGAACGCCGAACCAGCGGGGACCTGCGCCGGGGCCTGCACCGTGGCCGCGCTCAGCACCTCAGCCGGAGCTGCGGCGGGAGCGGGCATGTCGGGTGCCTTCCCGGGCGGATTGTTTGTGCCAGTCACAGGTGCGGGCACCGGCTGCGTGACCGGCTTCTGCCCGCGGCAGCGCACCAGCAGGAGCAGGATGATCGCAATCGCGATAAGCGCGACCACGATGAGGACATTGCGGCGGTTGTTGAACGATCCGGGAGCGTTGGCCATGGGGCGGATTATTGCGGCCCCGCACGCGCCGGTACCATGCCGAGATGGGCCGTCGCATCAATCTTCCACAGCGACGCTCAGCGCTCCCCCGACGCGTGTCATGGGTGCCGGGGGTCGGCGGCTGGCCCAGGCCGGGCGACCTGCGACGCGTCCACATCACGATCGCCTGGATTGCCGCGGCCATAGTCGGCCTGATTCTGCTGTACTCCCGTGGAGAGTTGTGGCGTGACTGGCGAAACTGGCGGGGCGCGACGTTCTCAACCACGATGGCGCGCGTCCGCAACGTCACCATCAGTCCAGTCTGGATCGCTGGCCGGGGCGGGCGTCCTCGCGAGGATACCGAAGTACACGGCGTGTTTGAGTTCGAGGTCGAGGGCCGCACCTACAGCGGCACCGAGTTCGGACGCGGCGGCGGGCGCGTGCCGTCGTTCAAGGCGCGGCAGCTCAAGAGCGACCTGAACCGTGTCGGGCTCGTGCAGGTCTGGTATGAGGTGCAGGACCCTTCCGAGTGCTACGCCGACCTCGGTTACCGTGGGCCCCACGACCCGTACCAATCCGGAAGCTCTGATCTTGCGCTGCTGTGCGTGTCTGCATGCCTGGGCGCGCTCCTGTGGGCGACCTACCCGCTCCATCTCGTCGCTCATCGGCGCAGACGCCGGCGGCTCGGGCTGCTGAAGCCCGAATGATCGCATGGTGAGCGGCCGCCGGAGCGCAGTGTCATGTACCTCGGCAGCATTGCGGCAATCAGCACGGTCTTCATGAGGTAGCAAAGTCGCTGGCACGCGGTATGGTCCAAGAAGGATGCGGGTTGCCGCGGCGATTCTGTGTTGTTCGCCGCTTTCATCACTTCAAGTTGAGGACCATCCATGAGCCACACTCCTTCTCCCTCGCGGCGTGAACTGCTCGCCACCCTGGGCACCGTCGGCGCGACTGTTGGCGCCGGCCTCGCGCTCGGCGCATGCGCCGCCCCACAGACCAAGACCGGCCGCACGGACACGAACAACAAGGCCATCGCGCAGCCGGACATGCTCGACGACGAGATCTTCAACTTCGCCCTCAACCTCGAGTACATGGAGGCGGAGTACTACACGCGCGGGGCGTACGGGCAGGGCATCCAGGAACGGGGCGCTCCGATTGGGCGTAAGCCGGGCGAAGTGAACGGCGGGCGCAAGGTGCGGTTCAGCAATGAGACGCACCAGGCGTACGCCGAGGAGCTGGCGTTCAACGAGGCGGCGCACGTGCGGTTTTACCACCGCATCCTGCGCGGGCAGGCCGTGGACCGGCCGGAAATCGACTTTGTCGGTGGGATGAGCGCGGTGTTCGCGGCCGCGGGGATCGTCTCCCCCGGCACCCGCGTCGATCCCTTCGAGGACGAGATGCTGTTCTACCTCGGCGGCATGCTCTTCGAGGACACGGGGATCACTGCGTACCGCGGGGCGTCGGCGTTCATCACCGACCGCACGCTGCTGGGCAACGCCGCGGGCGTGCTGGCGGTGGAGGCGTACCACATGGGAATGGTGCGTGCCCTGCTGTACAACATGGGCAGCGAGGCCCGCGAGTACGCCAACAAGATCTCGGAGCTGCGCGACCGGCTCGATGGACCCGAGGACCTGGACCAGGGCATCGAGGTTGAGGGCAAGCCGAACATCGTGCCGTGCGACAGCTACGGCGTGGCGTTCGCCCGCAAGCCACGGCAGGTGGCGAACATCGTGTTTGGGAAGCCGGGGGCGAACGCGGGCGGGTTCTACCCGCGGGGGCTGAGCGGTGGGTATGACGCGCTGATGGCGCTGTGAGAGACGCAGGCGGGGCCTGCCCCCAATTGCGGACCTTACCACTTTCCACCAATTACGCACCCCGGAGCGACAAACCCCTTGTGCGCCGCGCCCGCGCGCGTTAGAACGTTGGCGCGTGCCGCGGGCGGTGTTCGCCCGCGGGCAGTTGGTCCTGCGGTGAGTCGTGCAGCCGCGTCAAAGGAGATCTGGTGATGCGCAAGCTCGTTCAGGTCGGGAAAGTGGCGGTGGTGGCCGGGTTGCTGGCGGCGGTGGGCGTGGGTGTGTCAACGGCTTCGGCGGCGCGTCCGCCGCGTCCGCCGGTCAACCCCTGCCTGTGCATCGACGTGTACATGCCGGTGCTGTGCCCCAATGGCGTGGTGTACTCGAACTCGTGCTACGCCGGGTGCGCGGGGCAGACGAACTGCGTGCCGCTGTACGACCCGCCGGTCGAGGAGCTCTGATCCGACCTGTGGTTTGATGCTGAACTTGAGGCGGCCGGTCCGGAAGGGCCGGCCGCTTGGTTTTGTTCTCGCCGAGTGATTTCTCGCGGAGACGCGGGGTCGCGGAGGGAGAGGAGCTGATGGACACGAGTAGTGGGACACGTCGGTTTCCCTTCTTCACGGCTGTGCTGCTGGTAGCGTGCGTCGGGCTGGCGGTGCTCGTCGTGGTGCTGTCTCGACAGAACAGGGAGTTGCGGGCGGAGCTCGCGGCGGCGGAGCATGCGGCGCAGCGGGGGGCCGGCCAGGGAGGGCCGGAGGTGCTGAAGGCGGGCGATCGGGTGGCGGCGCTCACGGCCGTCGATAGCGCGGGGCGGGAGGTGCAGGTCCCACTGGACGCGCCGGGGCGGCGGCTGGTCATGATCGGGTCATCCCAGTGCACGTCGTGCGCGACGGCGAAGCCGTTCTGGGTCGAGCTGAGCGCGGCTGCGGTGGCGGGCAATGTGAGCACGGTTTGCCTGATGACGGACGGCAAGGCCGACAGCGGGGCGGAGGCGGAGCTGTCGATGCCCGTGCTGGGGGTGCGGGAGTTCCCGCAGTCATCGATCGGGCGGATTCCGGGCGTGCCGCTGGTGCTGCTGGTGCGGGATGGGGTGGTTGAGCGGGTTTGGCCGGGCCCGTTTGATGTACGCGGGCGCGATGAGGTCCGGGCTGCCCTGCAGTCCGGGGGCGGGTGAGAGCAGCCCCGACGGCAGCCCCTTGGCGGGCGACACAACCGGCCCTCCAGACAACTCACAACGGCGGACGGGCGTTTGCGGTCACGGAAGGAGTTGCGTAACCTGTAAACCCAATTCTACTGGAGGAGAATCGCCTTGCCGTACACCACGCTCGACCTTCCCGCCAAGCTCAAAGTCATCATCCAGAAGGCCGTGGCCGACATTGAGAAGGCCAAGAAGCAGATGGGCGGCGCCCGCGCCGTCCCTGGCATTCAGTCCAAGTGCAAGGCCGACTGCGAGAAAGAGATCGCGCGGATGATGGACATCTACTTCAAGGAGGAGGAGGACTACGTCAAGCAGGTGGGCGAGCTGCACGCCGCGAGCAAGGACCTGGTCAAGAAGATCGAGGCGGGCGGGCCCAAGGCCACCCTGGTGAAGCTGGCGGAGGAGGTCGATGGGAACCACAAGAAGCTGCTGAAGCTCCAGTCCGACCTGCAGGCGCACCAGGGGTTCCGGGCCTCGTGCTGGCCCGACACCAAGACGGCTCCCGCCGCCCTGGGCGCGGACGTTGCAAAGGCCGTGGAAGCGCAGTTCGTGAAGGACCGCGCCCCGATGATCGCCAAGGTCGCGGCGTTGAAGGACCAGAAGGTCAAGATCGAGGAGTTCGTCAAGCGCGCGTGGGACCTGGCCGAGGCGGGCAGCAGCGGCGCGGGCGTGGGCGAGGCCGCCGACACCAAGCTGATGGCTAAGGAGATCGCGGCCCGCGAGGACGAGTTCAAAAAGATGACCGAGGAGGTCAAGACCCGGAAGACCCAGCTGGACACCATGCAGAAGTTCGTGGTGGGCATGAACACGAAGAAGATGACCAAGCCGCTGGCCGACATCGAGTTCAAGCGCTCGACCGACTATGTGAAGCAGACCAAGGCCGTGCGGGCGCAGGTCAAGACGCTGCTGGTGGCGCTGGACAGCCTGAAGAAGCGGCTGGGCCCGGCGATCAGCGACCCCAAGATCAAGCCGCTGCTCGCCAGCCTGGAGAAGCACTACGCGTACTGCGACAAAGAGATCTCCGCCCTGGAGGCCACGCAGACGGCGTATGACAAGAAGATCCTGGAGGCGAAGAAGCAGTTCGCCTGAGTGGTTGAATAGGTGCTGATTCCGAGGGCTCCCGCGCGGGCGGGGGCCCTTGTTTTTGTTGGTGGATGGGGGGCCGTGCGAAAATCGCTCTATTTGCGCACGGCACGATCCGGTATGCTCCAGCCCATGCTGCGGGTCGCACACGTGATCGAGCGGGCGGAGGCGGGGGCGGGCGGCACGGCGACGGCGCTGCTGAGCATCCTCGACGCGCTCGCGACCTTGGACGGGCGGGTGGAGTCCACCAGCTACTTCCCGCGTCCAAAGGAGGACGACGTGGTGTGGGCGCGGATCAAACGCGACCCTCAGCGCTACGTGCTGGCGGAGTCCGTCGGACGGATCGTGCGGCCGGGGAACCTGGGGCTGCGCGTCGCGGCCGACCTGCACGCTGGCAAGGTGGATGTGGTGCACCTGCACGGCCTTTGGTCGCCGGACCTGGTGCACGCGGCACGCACGGCCCAACGGCTCGGCATCGCCACGCTCTGGCAGAGCCACGGCATGCTGCTGCACGCCGCCATGGACTACAAGAAGCTCAAGAAGCAGGTGTTCCTGCGGCTGGGGCTGGGGCGGGCGCTGCGGCGGGCGAGCGGGTTCATCACCGAGACGGTTGATGGGCTGCACAACTCGGCGTACCCCGCATCGATCCCGATGGAGCGGCGGTTCCTGGTGGGCTACCCGATCATCCTGCCGGAGGCGATCCCCGATCGGACCGCGCTGCGACCCGTGGGGCGCACGAGGTTCGGCATCCCTGACGACGCGTTCACGTTCGCGTTCCTGGGGCGGCTGCACCCGATCAAGCGCGTGGACATGACCATCGAGGCGTTCGCGCGGGCGGCGGCGAACGACCAGCGGTTCCGGCTGCTGCTGCTGGGGACGGGAGAAGTCGGCTATGTCGGGAAGCTCAAGCGGCGGGCGGAGGCGCTGAAGGTCGCGGACCGAGTGGTGTTCGCGGGCTGGATCAGCAACGAGGAGAAACTGCAGGGGCTCGCGGCGTCGGACGCGTTCGTGCTCAACTCGCGCCTTGAGAGCTTCGGGTACGTGCTCTTCGAGGCGATCAGCCGCGGCACGCCGCCGGTGGTCACCGAGAACCTGTCACTCGCCGGCGAGCTGACGCGCGAAGGCGCGGCGGTGCGGACACGGAACTCGGTGGAGGGCTTGGCGGAAGGGCTGCGGCAGATGGCGGAGCACAGCGCGGGTGAGCGGGAGGCGATGGCCCAGCGGGGCTTCGCGTGGGCGAAGGAGGAGTACGACCCCGCGCGGATCGGGCTGCTGCTGGAAGAGACCTACGCGGCGGTGTGCGGGCGCGGCGGCAGGCCGGACGGGGCGATCAGGCATGACGCGGCACGCCGAACCGCTCCGGCGATGCGGTGAACGCTGCAACCCCCTCGTCGTAGATCGGCGGGGTGCCCAGGTCGTACCAGGCGCCCTCGTGGGTGTGGACCTGCACGAGGCCGCGGGACTCCATGACTCGGTGCACGAGCTCGGGCATGTCGAGGCGCTCGCCGTCGGAAATGAGGGCGAGGGCGCGGGGGCCGATCATGTAAACGCCGGCGGCGCCGGTATAGCGGTGCTCCAGGCCTTCGTGCCATCCGGTGAGGCGGCCGTCGGGGTTGGATTCGAGCACGCCGAACTGGAGGCGCCGGGTGTGCACGACGCCGAGGACGGTGATGTCGGCCGCGCGGGCGTGGTGGCGGGCGATCAAATCAGCGAAGCGGGCGTCGGTGAGGACGTCGCAGTTGATCACAAGCACGCCATGCGGCGCGGCGTCAAGCAGTGCGAGAGCGCCGGCGGTGCCCAGGGGCGAGGTCTCCTCGACGAAGCGGACGGGGAGCGGCAGCGTCCGGCCGCCGCAGTAGGCGCGGATGACGGGGGCGAGACGGCCGAGGGAGATGACGAGGTCGCGGCAGCCGGCCTGGTGAAGTTGTGAGGCGAGGATGTCGAGCAGGATCGTGTTGCCAACGGGGAGCAGGGCCTTGGGCATTGCCTCGGTGAAGGGGTGCATCCGGTGGCCCTTGCCGCCGGCCATGATCATGGCGATAGGTGGCGGAGGGGTCATGCGCGGGCCTCGCGGGTCTTCTTGAAGTACTCGTAGACGCGCCGGAGGCCCTCGGCGAAAGGGACCTGAGCGCGCCAGCCGAGGTCGCGAGCCGCGGCGGAGCTGTCGCCGATAAGGGTCCAGACCTCCTCGGTGCCGCGGACGCGGTCGGCCTCGGTGATGACGCGAAGAGGGCGGCCGCGCAGCTCGATGACGCGGTCGACGACCTCCTGGATGGCGTGAGTGCGCCCGGTGGCGAGGTTGAAGACGCGGCCTTCGACGCCGGTTCGCGTGGCCGCGGCGATAAGGCCGTCAACGGTGTCCTCGACGAACATGAAGTCTCGCCGCGCGTTGGTGTTGCCGAGGTGGAGCTCCTCACCGGTGATCGCCTGGTTGATGATCCAGGGGATGACGGCGCGGTTGGACTGTCGCGGGCCGAAGGTGTTGAAAAGGCGGACCACCACCGTGCCCAGGCGGTACGAGTGGTAGTAGGACTCGGCGAGCTTCTCCTTGCCGATCTTGCTCGCCGCATAGGGAGACTTGGCCATCAGCGGCGAGGTTTCGGTGAGTGGCTCGGGCGAGCCGCCGTAAACCTCTGCGGAAGACGTGACGACGATGCGCTGCACGCCCTGCACCCGGGCGGCCTCCAGCATGTTGTACGTGCCGGTGACGTTGGTCTGGAGGAAGAGCGATGGGGACTTGAGCGAGTGGGCGACGTCGACCTGCGCGGCAAGGTGGAACAGAGTGTCGCATTCCTCGGTGATGGCGCGGGCGTCGGAGGGGTCGAGGATGTCGGCTCGGATGACGCGGAGGTTGCGGTGCGGGCCGACGTGGGCGAGGTTGCCCGAATCGGTGCGGGAGTTGGGGCGGGCGGCGGCGGTGACGGAGTGGCCTTCGGCGAGAAGCTTGGAGATCAGGTGGCTGCCGATGAAGCCGGAGGCGCCCGTAACGGCAACAGCCCCGAGGTCGCGGGCAGGTGCAGATTGGACCGACATGGCGAGCCCCCTCATGCGCGGCCACTGCGGCGGGAGGGGGCCGCTGGTCACGCGGGGTCCACGATAGAGATTTGGCAGGATTCTGCAAGTGGAAAGGCGTTGAACGCGAAGGGCCCGAAGGGGAAGCGAAGTCGCGAAGGAGCGTGGGTGCGCAAGAAATGACAGCAGGGAAGGCTGGATTGGGCCCGGGATGCCGTGGTATAACCGAGTGCAGCTCGCTTTGGAAGCAAGCAGGAGGATCAGGATGCAACGTGCTGTTGCGCTTGTGGTCGGAGCACTCGCGGTCGTTTGTGGCACGCAAGCACAGGCCGACTACGTCATTGTCTCGTGGCACCAGGGGCGGACGTTCCGGGTGAACGAAACGACCGGAGCGATCACGCACGAGTGGTTCCTACCCGATGGCGGCGGGGCGAACAACATCGCGCGGTCGCCGGTGACGGGCGAGGTGTGGGTGACGAGCTACCAAAACGGGCGGGCGGACAGGCTGTACAGGCTGGACCCGCTGAAGGGGTTTGCGCCCGAGTACGTGCAGCTGAATGTCGAGAATGTGCGGGCGTTGGCGTTCGATGGCGAGGGCGTGCTGTACGCGGCCGTCCACGTGACCAACACGTACCACCGCACGATCCACGTAGTGAATAGCGCGAACGGGCACTGCCAGCAGATCGCGCAGATCAACAGCACGCCGCTGCAGGGCATGACGTTCATGCCCGACGGTTCGGTGCTGGGGGTGTCGGTGAACGGGTCGGTGGGCACGTCGGCGCTGCACCGGATACAGCGGAGCACGTGGAGCGTGGCACAGCAGGTGCCGGTGACGCAGACACCGATGTACCTCCAGGACGTGGGCCTGCGTCCCGATGGGACAGCAATCGTGGTAGGGTCAGGCTCACCGGCCAATACCGGCGACACCGTGTGGACGGTCAACACGTCGACAGGGGTGCTGGGGCCATTCACGCCTGGTGTGACGTACGCGGGCGATTACCGCGGCATTGCCTGGGTGCCGCCGCCCCCACCGCCGTGCGGGAGTTCGGATTACAACGGCGACGGCGACGCCGCGACGGACCAGGACATCGAGGCGTTCTTCGCGTGCATGGGCGGGCACTGCTGCGAAGGGTGCCTGGTGGACTTCAACGGCGACGGCGACGATGCGACGGATCAGGACATCGAGGCGTTCTTCCGCGTCATCGGCGGCGGGACCTGCTGAGGGGTCGCGCGAGCAATGAAAACTCCTTCATGACGCGGGCGGTTTTTTCACCCGGCACTACACTGCGGTTCCCCTGACCCGGGGCTGCGGAGAGTGTGTGCGCTGGGGTGAAGGAGCCGCGTGGGGATGAAGTTTCACAGTGCGGCGGTGCTGATGGTGCTCGCGAGTGTTGCGGCGGGGGTGACGCCGTGCGCGCTGGGGCAGCAGGCGATCACGCCCACGCGTGAGAAGGAGATCGACCCGCAGCGGGCGGCGCAACTGTCGATCGAAGAGCTCATGGGCATGGAGGTCACGAGCGTGGCGGGGGTGGAGCAGCAGGTGCTGACCACGCCCGCGGCCATCACCGTGATCGACGAGGATGAGGTGCGGCGGACCGGGCATCGATGGGTTGCGGAGGCCTTGCGGCTCGCGCCGGGGGTGTACGTCGGGCAGAGCAACACGTCGTCGTGGTCGGTGGGGCCGCGGGGGTTCAGCGGTGGGCTGGCGAACAAGACGCTTGTGTTGATGGACGGTCGGCGGGTGTACGACCCGATCCAGGCGGGGACTTTCTGGGATGTGCAGGACGTGCTGCTGGAGGACCTGGACCGGATCGAGGTGATCCGCGGGCCGGGGGCGACGCTGTTCGGGGCCAACGCGATCAACGGCGTGATCAACATCGTCAACAAGAGCACGGCGGACACGCAGGGCGTGTTCCTGGAGGCGGGTGGGGGGACCTTCGAGCGCGGGTTCGGGAGCGTGCGGTACGGCGGGCGGATCAACGAGAAGGCGACGTACGCGGTGTGGGCGAAGTACTTCAACCGTGCGCCGCTGGAGGCCGCGGGGCCGCTGGACAGCGACAGCGACTTCGACCTGACACACGCGCGGTTCCGGACGGACATCGATGCGGGTGATGACCTCAAGCTGATGTTCGAGGCGGACGCGTACTCGAGCTTTGGGGCGCGAGCGGCGGCGCGGGTGCCGGTGCGGGCGCCCACGGCGACGACCGAGCGGCGGATCTTCGAGAACGACGTGCGGGGCGGGCACGTGCTGGGGCGGGCGGAGCGCTTCACCGGTGACAACGAGGGCTGGAGCGTGCTGGCGTACTACGATCGCACGGAGCGGGCCCTGACGGGTTCGGAGGCGGAGCGGGACTCGGCGGAGATCGACGCGCGGTACCACTTCATGCTGGGCGAGCGGCACGCGCTGGCGACCGGCATCGAGTACTACTTCACGACCGACCGGCTGGTGCCCGGGTCAAGCACGCTGCTGACCCCGGGGTCGCCCGCCGCTGACAGCATGAACACGGTGAGCGCGTTCGTGCAGGACACGATCACGCTGCAGGAGGACCGCTGGTTCGCGATGCTCGGCAGCAAGGTGGAGCACAACGACCTGACGGGCGTCGAGGTGCAGCCGAGCGCGCGGCTGTGGTGGACGCCGACGGACCGCGAGACGGTGTGGGGCGCGGTGTCCAGGGCGGTGCGGACGCCATCGCGTTTCGAGGAGCACGGGTTCATCAACTTCTTCTTCGCGGACCCGGGTGTGCTGGCGGGCGGGCCGCCGACGGGGCAGATCGTGCCGTTTGGCCTGAGCGGGAACCCGAACCTCGATTCGGAGAAGGCGCTGGTGTACGAGCTGGGGTACCGGCGGCGGTTCAGCGACCGCGTGACGCTGGATGTGGCGACGTTCCTCAGCCAGTACGACGACCTGATTTCGATTCCGACGCCCGCGGTAGGCGGGAGCTTCAACAACAACGGCGAGGCGGAGGTGTACGGGGGCGAGGTGGCGGTGGTGTGGCAGGCGGCGGACAACTGGCGGTTGCGCGGGGCGTACAGCTACGCCGAGGTGAACGTCAGCGGGCCGGTGTCGCTGAGCGATGAAGGGAACACGCCGCACAACATGGCGCAGCTGCAGTCGTTCCTGGACATCACCGAAAACCTGGAGCTCAACGCCGCGGCGTACTTCGTTGATCGGGTCGAGAGCCAGGGCGCGAGCAGCTATACGCGGGTGGACATCGGGCTGACGTGGCGGGTGACGCCGAACTTCGACGTGTCGATCTGGGGGCAGAACCTGCTGGAGCCCAGGCACAACGAGTTCTCGTCGCTCCAGGTGGAGCGGTCGGCGTACGTGGTGGCGACGCTTCGTTTTTAGATGGGCAAGGAGGCTGTCAGGCCGTGAATCTGGGGAACTGCCGAGGGCTGCTGCTGATTGGGCTGTGCGGGATCGCGGCGGTGCTCGCGGTCTGCCCGGCAAGCGCCCAGCAGGGCAGCCGCGAGGCGGAGCAGCGGGAGGCAGCGCGGGTCGCCGCCATCAAGGCCGGGATGGTGGTGAACTTTCTGCGGTACACGACCTGGCCTTCGGGGTCCTTCAAGGACGCTGAGGACAGGAAGGCGCCGATCGTGGTGACGCTGGCGGGCGACACGGGGTTTGCGAGTGCGCTCGCAGACGCGGTGCGCGGAGTGACGATCGGCGGGCGGGAGATCGAACTGCGGCAGGTGAGCTACCCCACGGCGCGGCGCGATGAGACGGCCCCCCGTCAGGAGGACATCGACGCGTACTACGCGAGCCTGCGCGGGTCGCACGCGGTGTTCTTCGGGCGCTCGGAGTCGACGCGGGTCACTGAGAGCCTTCGCAAGCTGGAGGGGGCGGATGTCCTCACAATGAGCGACCTCGGGGGCTTCGCCGAGGCGGGCGGGATGCTGGGGATGGTGGTCCGCGAGAAGCGGGTCGCGATCGATGCCAACGAGGACGCGGTGAAGGCGACGGCGCTGAAGCTGAGCTCGCGCTTGCTGAAGCTGGCACGGATCGTGCGGTCCCCGGCACGGGAAGAGGACAGCCGCCCGCGCGACGATGGCGGGAAGGAGGGCTCACGGTGAGCACTTCCCGTTCCTTCGCGGCGCGATTGACGTGGCTGATGACGGCGCTCACCGCCGCGGCACTGGTGCTGGTGACGGTGGCGCACGTGACGCTGGAGTTCCGTCGGGTGCGCGGGCGGGCGGTGGAATCAGTGAGCGCGACGGCGCGGGTGCTCGCGGCGGACCTCGCGGCAGCGCTGGACTTTGACGACCCCAAGGCAGCGACGGACACGCTCGGGACGTTGGGGGCGGTAGAGGAGTATGTGCGCGCGGAGGTCAGTCGGGCGTCGGATCACGGGGCGCCGTTCGCGGTGTTCGAGCGTGAACCTGCGTCGGGGGCGGGGTCGCTCGGGACGGATGTGCGGACAGGGATTGAGGGACGCTGGCTGCGGATTGTGCAGCCCGTCGTGCGGGATGACGAGCAGACTGGCGAGTTGCGCCTTCTGTATGACTTTGGGCCGCTCCGTCGGCGGCTGCTCATCGACGTGGCGGTAACGGTGGGCGTAGCGCTGGTGCTGATGGGGCTCGCCTACGCCGGGGCCCGAGCCGTGCAGCGGGCATTGCTGCGGCCAGTCCGGGAGCTGTCGGATGCGGCCGCGGCGCTAGCCGCCCGCGAGGACTATTCGATTCGGGCGCGGAAGGTCTCGGAGGATGAACTCGGTTCGCTAACGGACGTGTTCAACACGATGGTCGAGCGGCTAGGCGAGGCCGAGGCGCTGCGTCGGAACCACCGCGAGATGCTGGAGCAGGAGGTGACGCGCCGGACGCGCGAAGCGCTGGAGGCGCAGGCCCGGCTGCGGCAATCGGAACGGATGGCGAGCCTGGGTACTCTTTCCGCAGGGCTGGGGCACGACATCGGGAACCTGCTGATGCCGCTGCGGGCGCACCTGCACTCGATCCGTGCGCGCGTGAACGCACGGGAGGACGACCCGGACTTCGCGGCCATTTCGCGGGCGTCGGAGTACCTGCAGAACCTCAGCACTAGTTTGCGTATGTTGGCGCAAGACCCCGCGCGGATCGTGGAGGGTTCGCCGACAGAGCTGCGCGGCTGGTGGCGGGAGATGGAGCCCATCCTGCGGCCGATGCTGGGCCGTGGGATCCTGCTGGAGGGCGTTGTGCCCGAGGGGTTGCCGGCCGTGAGGCTCTCCAAACCACTGCTGATGCAGGCGGTGTTCAACCTGGTGCAGAACGCGGGCCAGGCGCTCGCGCCCGAAGGATCGCCGATCATGCCGAGGGCGAGCATTCGTGTGGAGGCCCGCGCGATCGGCGAGGTCATCGAACTGAGCGTGGCGGACAACGGGCCGGGCATGGACCAGGTGGTGCAGCAGCGGTGTCTTGAGCCGTACTTCACCACCAAGACCCGTCGGATCTCGTCGGGGCTGGGGCTACCGCTGGTCAAGGGAATCGTCGAGGGGGTTGGCGGTGAGCTGAAACTCGAATCGAAGATCGGTGAGGGGAGCCGGTTCACGCTGGTGCTGCCCGTCGCGGAGGCGGTCAAGGTGGAGCGGACGCGGGCGGTGGTGACGGTGAGAGAGCCGCGCCGGCGGGCGCTCATCTCTCACGTGCTCACCGGGCTGAACTGCGCGGTGGACGCGCCGGCGGCGGCCGGGGTCGATCACGGCCTGTGGGTGACGGATGTGCTGGGCGAGGTGCCGGCGGAGTGGACGGGCAGCGTCGTGCTGCTGGGTCAGCCGCCGGAAAACACGCGCGGCGGCGGTAGAATCACGGTGGTTGACCCGGCGACACCGCTGCCCGAACTGCGTGTGCGGCTGCAGTCAGTGCTCCAAGGTGTGAACGCATGAGCTCAATGAACGTCCTGCCGACCAGCGGCGCGAAAGCCCGGGTGTTCTGCGCGGACGACAACCCGCTGGTGAGCGATGCGCTGCGGCTCTTCGTGCTGCGCTCGGGGGAGTTCGACTGGGCAGGGTGCGTGCCTGACGCCGATCAACTGTGTGCCAATGTGCGCGCCATGGGTTGCCCGGAGATCGTCCTGCTGGACATCGACATGCCAGGCATGGACCCCTTCACGGCCATCTCGCAGGTCGCGGCGTGCTGCCCTGAGACGCGCGTGCTGATGTACAGCGGCATGGTGCGGCGGGACCTCATCGACCGCGCGATCGAGGCGGGCGCATGGGGGTATGTCTCCAAGGGTGACGGCGAGCAGGCGCTGTTCGAGGCGATGCGCACGGCGTTGGACGGGCAGATCGCGATGAGCCCCGAGGTGCGTGCGGTCGCCGGGTTGTAGTCGCACACACCGAAAGCTGCGCCGAGGCGCGAAAGCAGCCGGGGCTGATGGTCGATAACTCTCATATGGACCCGCACGAACAGCCCCCCGCGTCCTCTGGTGGAGATGGCAGCCAGCAGCCTCAGCCCGGCGGAGCCCGCGAGCCCGACTGGCTGGACGCGCTGCCGGAGCGGGCAACCTATAAGGCGCAGTGGATGGCGACGCGTTTGCCGGCGGAACAGGCCGCGTGGCTCGCGGAACTGCGGCGGGTCATGGGCGAGTTTCCCAACGCCGAGGACTTTATCCGCCACGCCCAGGAGCTCATGCGTGCGACGCAGGTGAAGATGGATGCGGACGTTCGCGCTGCCCATACGGGCGAGCAGCTGGAAGCGACGGCCTCGACGCTGCTCGACGCGGTGATGAGCGGGGAGGAGGAACTGCCAGAGCACCCCTGGCAACGAGCGATGATGCTCCTGTTCCTGACCAGCACTTCCCACAAGTTCGCCTACCTGCGCGAGCGGATGTCGGAGGAGGACGTGCAGGCGTTCCTCGACAGGCACATCGGGGAGCTGTTCAGGCTGGGGCGTGAGGAAGAAGGCGAGAGCTTCGAGGGAGGCGGAGGGGAGTAGCCGTACCACAAGGTATGAGTCTCAGCAGGTGCCGCCGCCGAGGACACGGAAGAACGCTTCGATGTCCTGGTCGGTCCCGGTGTCGCCATCCGCGTTGAAGTCGGCGGTGCCGCAGGCGGGGCAGCAGGTCCCCCCAAGGCAGGCAAAGAACGCCTCAATGTCCTGGTCGGTGCCGATATCGCCGTCGCCGTTGAAGTCGGCGGTGTTGAAGCGCAGCACGGCCGGAAGACTGGTCACGCTGCCGCAGTCATTGGAAACAACGCACCGGATCTCCACGCTGCTCGCGCCGGGGCACGGGGTGAGGGTGATGGTGGCTTCGGTGCTCATCGGTGGGCTCACGGACGCAGCGCCGCCGCACGGGAGAGGCGTAGGGTCTGAGCCGAGGGTGATCCAGGTGCTCGCGTCGGTCTTGAGCTGCCACTGCGCGAGGACGGGTGTAGCGCTCGCGGCAACGAGGCTGACCGCGGCGCCGCCGGGCGGGCAGATTCTGGTCGAGGTCGGGTGTGTTGTGATGAGAGGCGCGCCCGAGGCGTAGCGCGCCCAGAAAGACGACGCCTGCCCCGCCGCGGTGTAGAAGCTGCCGCCGGCGAACAGATCGCCGTTGGGCATTCGCGTGACCGCGTTGACCGCTCGATCGACGCCTGCACCAAGCGGGGACCAGGCCGCCCCGTTCCACCGGGCGATGTTGTTCGCGGACGTCTGGCCCGAGGTTGTGAAGTTGCCGCCCACGATCAGGTCACCGTCGGGGAGCACCAGCAGCGTGTTCACCGACGCGGGCGGAGTGTTCCCGAGCCAGGAGACGCCACCGATGCTCGACCACGCTGTGCCGTTCCACCTGGCGATCCTGCCCACATTGACGGTTCCAGAGGCGCTGAACAAACCGCCCGCGACGATCTGGCCGTTTGGGAGTGCCGCCAGCGCATAGACCGTGCCGTTGAAGCCCGCGCCCATGGGCGACCATGCCGTTCCATCCCAGCGCGCGATGTTCGTGGCGCCCGTCGTCCCGGCGGTCGTGAAGTTGCCCCCGACGATGATGTCGCCGTTGGGGAGTGGGCAGACCGCGAACACATTGCCGTTGCCGCCCGAGACGCCGCCGCCAAGGGGTGCCCACGTGGTGCCGTTCCAGCGGGCGACGCGGTTCGCGGGTAGGCCGTCGGCCGACGTGAACGAGCCACCGGCGATGATGTCGCCGCTGGGCGCCAGCGCAAGAGCCCTCACGGTTCCGTTCATCCCTGCGCCAAGGGGTGACCAGTGAGCGCCGTCCCACGTGGCGACCCGGCCGCAGGCTGTGTCGCCCGCGGCCGTGAACGCACCCCCGGCGACCAGGCGGCCGTCCGGCAGGGGGAGCGCTGTGTACGCAGAACTGTTCAAACCCGTGCCGAGCGACGACCAGCCCGTGCTGTCCCAACGAGCGATGTACTTCGCGAACGCCGCGCCGGCAGTCTCAAAGTGCCCTCCCGCAATGACGCTGCCGTCGGGGAGTGCCGCAACCGTGAGCACGGTGCTGTTCATCCCTGTGCCCAGGGGGTTCCAGGCTTCGCCGTCCCAGCGGGCGAGGTCGAGCACCGGTGTTCCGCCGGCCTTCTCGAATGCACCGCCGATGATGAGGTCCCCGTTTTCGACCTGGGCGGTGCAATAGACACGCGGGTAGTCGATGCGGGTCAGGCCTGTGAAGGGTGTCCACGCCTGACCGTTCCAACTCGCGAGGGCGGTGGCGGGCTGCCCGCCCGCGCTCGAGAAGATGCCACCGACGAGCAGGTCACCACTCTGCAGCATCAGGAGCGACTCCACGGTCGTAAAGGTGCCCCCCAGACTGGAGTTCAACGGAGACCAGTTCGCGCCGTCCCACGCCGCAATTCCGAGAGCGGTAACACCCCCGGCTGTCGTGAACTGGCCGCCCACGACGAGTTGCCCGTTCGGATACTCGTGCACGTCGAGCGGAACACCATTGAGCCCGGTGCCGAGCGCAGCCCACGTGGAGCCGTTCCATCGCGCGATCCTGTTGGCCGGAACGCCCCCGATGGACGTGAAGGTGCCCCCCGCGGTGAGGTCGCCATTGGCGAGCACCTTGAGCATGTGAATGGCGCCGATGGTGCCGGAGCCCACAGGCGCCCAAGCCGAGCCGTTCCAGCGCGCGATCGAGTTTGCAGGAACCCCGCCGATGGATGTGAAGTTGCCGCCCGCGACGAGGTCGCCGTTCGATGCCACAGCCAGATCGAACACCGCGGCGTTTGGAACCGGCCCCAGCGAAACCCAGTCCGAACCGGTCCACCGCACGACTTTGCCGGAGTAGTTGCCGAGGCTCGTGGAGTACGCCGAAGCGATCAGATCACCATTCGGCATGGTCGCGAGGCCCGAGACGATTTCGATGATCCCGGCGCCGAGCGGGGACCAGTTACCGGTCGCAGGGTCGTACAGAGCGATGTTCTGCGCCGCGGTGTTTCCAATGACCTGAAAATAGCCGGCGACCACCAGCTTGCGGGTCTGCGGCCCGGGGCCGTCAGCATCCCACCAGGCCATCTCGTTGAGGACCGCGCCGCTGGTTCCGAGAGCCCCCGGAAGCCCGTCACCGAGCAGCCACTGCGGGGGGCAGCTCTGCGCGTGTGAGCAACGGGCATGGAGCGCGATCACGAGCGCAGCGCACAGCAGAACACCCCACCTGTTCATACCCGACTCCTCCAGAGGATTCGCCGGTCAGGATAAGTTGCGTGGGGCGGGGGTGCAACAGAACTTGCGCCGGACCGGGCCGGCCCGAATGGTCATTGCAGCGGTTCTTTGGCCCGGGTGATCTGGGCGTAGGCGTTGTGGTTGTGGATCGACTCGTAGTTCTCCGAGTTGATCGAGTACCACGTGATGCGGTCGTCGCGCTCGAGCAGCAGGGCCAGGTCGCGGACGATGTCCTCGACGAACTTGGGGTTCTCGTAGGCCTTCTCGGTGACGTACTTCTCGTCGGGCCGCTTGAGCACCGCGAAGACGGGGCAGCTGGCGGCCTCCTCCAGCATCTTCACCACATCCTCAATCCACACCATTGAGTTCATGCGGACCTTGGCCTCGATGCGGCAGCGCTGGTTGTGGGCGCCGTACTGGCTGATTTCCTTGGAGCAGGGGCAAAGGCTGGCCGCGGGGGCGGCGACGGACATGACGAAGTCTTCCTCGCCGTTGGCGGTGCACTCAAAGCGCACGCGGTAGTCCATCAGGCCGGGCATCTGCGTAACCGGCGCGAGCTTCTTGATGAAGTAGGTGAACTCGGCCTCGAAGTGGGCAACCTCGGCGTTGAGACGCTCGCAGATGGCGCGGGTGATCTGGGGGATGCGGTCGGGGGTGACCGGCTCGCTGGTCTCCTCGTTCAGGACCTCGAGGAAGCGGGACATGTGCGTGCCCTTCTGGTGGTGCGGGAGGGCGACGTACATGTTGATGCTGGCGACGGTGGTCTGGTCGCCGCCGCAGCAGGTGCGGAGCTTGATGGGGTAGGTGATGTCCTTGACGCCCACACGGTCGATGGCGATGTTGCGCGGGTCCTGGGAGGCCTGCACGTCGGGCATCGGCTGTGGGCGCGGCTTGGTGGTCATGGTGGCTCCGGGTGAGGGTAGGAGCGGGGTTGAGAAAGTGAAAGTCCGCTCACCAGCTTGGGTGAAGTGGATTCGGGCTCACAAGGCCCGCTGGATGCGTCGCCGCTCTCACTTCGACGGCTTCTGGCCCGAGGAGCCCGCCCACGAGATGCCCAGGGGCACGCCAATGAGCGCGCCCGCGGCCCAGTCGAGCGAAACCGGGCGGGCGAGGTTCAGCACAGAGCCGTCGTAGACCTTCGCGAGCAGTTTCTGGCCCTCGATGGTCTTGACCAGGACCGGAGCAATGAACGCCAGCACCGCCATCGACAGGATCGGGACGACGGGTGTGAGCGTGAACGAGCGGCCGTGGGTCACCGCATGGCTGACCGCCCCCGCGGCGATGCCGGCGAAGATGGCCGCCGCCAGGGTCTGGTTGCGGGCGCCGCTGAGGGCGAACAGCCACACACCGGCAGCCGCAACGAGCACGCCGGCGGCCAGACCGGCGATGATGATGGGTATGGGGTTGTCGCGGGTGTCGCCGCGGACGAGGAGGGCGAGCGGGCCCTTCGTCGCGGGCTGCAGCTGCCCCGTGTGCAGGGGCGGGGCGGCGCTGGCGAAGAGTGCGGCGGCCGCGGCGGCCGCAAGCGTGACCAGCAGGCCTTCGACGGCGAGCATCATCAGGTCCTGTCCGTCGCCGGCACGCCGGACAATGGACTCGAGGTTGCCCTCGGCGGACGCGCCCCACGCAATGACAAAGCCCGCGCACGCCATCGCCGTTCCGAACGTGTAGAGCTTGGCGGCGACGAGGCCAACAACGATGACGGCCAGCGCCAGAGCACCGGCGGCGGCGAGGGCCGCGCCGAGGTTGCCGTTGACGAGGATGGTGATGGCACGACCGCCGTCGACGTCGCGGACGCGGGTGAAGAGCTCGGCGACCAGTGGGCCGACCGCGAGGAGGCACGCCAGGATGAGGGCCCACTTCAGGGTGGCCTTGAGCATGGCGGGCATGATGGCGGCGGGTGCGGCGGTTGACAAGCGGGGGGTGCGTCCGTGTGGGTGGCCGCGAGCCCCGGTCAGGAGACCGGGGCCACCAAGGAGCAAAGCGGAGAGGGGGGGATTCGAACCCCCGAAACGGTTGCCCGTTTACGCGATTTCCAGTCGCGTTCCTTCAGCCTCTCGGACACCTCTCCGGCTGATTGGGAAGCGAGTTTAGGCGGGTGTGTCGGCGGTTTCCGGGGCTGGCGGGTAGCGGCCGGCTCAGGCGGGCTTGAGCAGGCCGAGACGGGCGGCGAGGCGTGTGCCCCAGCGGCGATCGAGGGCGAGTGAGGTGGCGAGGTAGCCGACGCACAGCCCCGCGATGACATCAGTCGGGTAGTGGGCCGCGAAGATCACGCGGCACGCCCCCACCACAAACGCGAGGGGAATGACCAGCCGGGTCAGGCGCGGGTAAAAGCGGGCAAGGATGACCGACAGGCACATGGCCGCGGCGGTGTGGCTGCTGGGCATGGACCAAAGGTCCGAGGAGATGCCGCGCCAGAACTCCCAGGAGTAGCGGGTGACCGGCTCGCCATCGATAGCGAGCGGGTAGGGGTCGATGGACGCAAAGAAGCGGAGGGGGTCGTCGAACTTGGGCCGGGGGCGGCCCACCAGAATCTTGAGCGACTGGTAGGCAATGGCGGTGACGGCCACCGCGCCCAGGGCGTCCCACAGTCTTCGGCGGCGCAGGGGGTCGAGCAGGTACGCGCCGGTGAGCACCAGGAAGATGCACACGCCGTCCCCCCACTGCTGCACGAACAGCAGCTCGCGCCGCAGGTCGCCACCCAGTGCAAGGTCCTGCCCAGGCTGGAAGCGGGCCGTGAAGCGCAGGACAGCGCCATCGAGGGGCAGAAGGGCGGCGATCGCCGCGAGCGTGAGCGACAGGATGATCACGACGCGCCGCACCGACAGGCGCGCCGGGGCGACGCCGCCCATGCTCGTATCATCGGCCTCGATGCGTGTGGACGGGTCGGGCATGCAGGTGGCTGAGGTTCCGGGCTGGACTGGCTCGGGGCTGTGGCGCGGGTGGTCGGCAGCGGCGCTGCTGATCGTGCTGTGCCTGTCAGTGTACCTGCCCGGCTTCGCGGGCACACCGGCGGTGGACCGCGACGAATCGCGGTTTGCGCAGGCGTCGCGGCAGATGCTGGAGTCGGGGGACTACGTCGTGCCGCGGGTGCAGGGGAAGCTGCGGCTGAACAAGCCGCCGCTGATCTACTGGATGCAGGCGGGATCGGCGTGGGTGCTGACCGGCGGGGACGTTTCCAAGGACAAGGTGTGGATGTACCGCGTCCCTTCGCTGCTCGCGGCCATCGGCGTGGTGCTGGTGACGTGGCGGATGGGCGCGCGCCTGTACGGCCCGTTCGCGGGGGTGCTGGCGGGGGCGATGATCGCCGTGGCGCCGGTGTTCTGGTGGGAGGCGAGGCAGGCGCGGGCGGACATGGTGCTGGTGCTGTGCACGGTGGTGGCGGTGTGGCTGGTGGTCAGAAGTGACGGAGTGACGAAGTGGCGAAGTGACGAGGTGAGAAGGCAGAGCACGAGTGGCCGGGAAACGGCGTCACTCCGTTACTCTGTCACTTCGTCACTTCTCCTCTGGCTCGCCGTCGGCGCGGGTGTCATGACCAAGGGGCCGGTGACGCTGCTGGTCGTGGCGCTCGGCGTGCTGGCGGTCTGCATCGTGCGGCGGGAGTGGCGCTGGGTGCTGGGGCTGCGGCCGCTGCTGGGAGTCGTCATCGTTGCCGCATGCGTGCTGCCCTGGGTTTGGATGGTGGCGCGGGAGGTCGGGTTCGAGGTGTGGTGGAAGACCGTGCTCGATGAGACGCTGGGCCGCTCGCTCGAGCCCAAGGAGGGGCACGGCGGGTTCCCGGGCTACCACACGCTGCTGCTCCCCGCGCTGCTGTTCCCGGGGAGCGTGTTCGTAGGGGTGGGCGTGTGGCGGGCCCTGGGTACCCCGCCGCTCCGCGGCGGCTCTTCGGGTGCACCAACACACCGCGAGCAATCTGCTTCACAGGGGTTCAAGGCACCGCCGCGGAGCGGCGGGCCACCCGGGAAGCTGCTGCTGTGCTTTGTCGTGCCCACGTGGATCCTCATGGAACTCGTGGGCACCAAGCTCCCCCACTACACCATGCCCGTGTACCCAATACTGGCCGTGCTCACGGCCGGGGCGTGCGTCATCAGCGCGACGGAGCTGCGCGAGCTGCTCAAGAAACGCATCGTGCGGTGGGCGGTGGCGCTGTGGATGGTGTCGGTGCCGCTGTTTGCACTGATCGCCGCGGGCGTGCTCGCGTACGCGGTGCTGCCGAGCAAAGCCGGAGCCGCGGGCGCGGCGGTCCTGGGCCTGGGCATCGCGGCGGTCTTCGTGGCCCTCGCGTGGCGCGGGCTGCAGCGGGGTGACTGGCCCCGCGTGGTCGGCGTCGCCATCCTCACCTTCGCCGTGAGCGCCGCGGTGCTGGGCGGGGCCATGCCGCGCCTCAGTGGCCTCTGGGTCTCGCGGACTCTGGCGGCGCAGCTGCGGCACCTGGACCCCGGCGGGCAGTTCCCGCTCGCGGCCGTAGGGTCGGACCCTTCGCGCGGCCTGATCGGTTTCCACGAGGACAGCCTGGTGTTCGAGACGCGCGGGCGGGTGCAGCGGATCGAGCCCGCGGAGCTGGACGCCTGGTTCGCGGAGAACCCCAAGGGCTTGGCGGTGGTGCCGGGAACAATGCTGGTAGCGCAGAACAAGTACATCCCGGTGACGACGGTGTCGGGGTTCAACTACTCCAAGGGGCGGGTGGTGCACCTGTGCTTCGCGGCGGTGCGGCCATGAGGGGCAGTGACGAAGTGACGGAGTGACGAAGTGACGGAGAGTGGCGGACAATCGGGCGGCGTAGGTGACGACACCACTTCGTCACTGCGTCACTCCGTCACTCCCGAACTTCCCCCCGCGGGCATCCTGCTCGTTGACAAGGACACGGGCTATACCTCCATGGACGTGTGCGCCATCGTTCGCTCGCGCCTGCGCAAGGCGGGGCCGCACGTGCCCAAGCGGATCAAGGTCGGGCACGCTGGGACCTTGGACCCGCTCGCCACAGGGCTGCTGGTGGTGCTGGTGGGCAAGGCCACCAAGCTGTGCGACCGGTACATGGCGGACACCAAGGTGTACGAGGCGAGCATCGACCTCGCCCGCACGTCGACGACGGACGACGCGGAGGGGGCGCTGACCGAAGTGCCGCTGCCGGCGGTGCTGCCCACGCGCTCCGACATTGAGCGCATCGCACGCGAGCAGTTCACCGGCGTCATCATGCAGCGTCCGCCCAGCTTCTCCGCCATCAGCGTGGGCGGGCAGCGCTCCTACGACCTCGCCCGCAAGGGCAGGGCCGTGGAGCTGGCGGCGCGGCCGGTGCGTGTGGACGCGTTCGAGGTGCTGTCGTTCGAGTGGCCGCTGGTGCAGGTGCGGATCACGTGCGGCAAGGGCACGTACATCCGCTCGCTGGCCCGCGACCTGGGGGCGGCACTCAACGTCGGCGGCATGCTCACGGCCCTGCGGCGGACGCGCAGCGGCGAGTTCGATGTGGCGCGGGCGCGCACGCTCGCCCACCTGCCGCCGGTCATCACGCAGGCGGACCTGCTGCCGCTCGCCTGAGCATCGGCCCGTTGTTCCGCAGGGTTGAACGGAAAGCCAAGGCACTACCGCGGAGTTTCGCGGAGGGGGCGGAGGTGCGCGGAGTTCGGGTCGTGAACGGGCTTCTGAGCGTCCTGGCGGCCATTCTGCCCACCGAGCAGGCCATTACTCAGAGCGCGCGAGCCATGATTCAGAGCGCGCAAGCCATGATTCGGAGCGCACAAGCCATGATTCGGAGCGCGCAAACCATGATTCAGAGCGCACAAGCCATGCGTCGGAGCGTTCAAGGCCTGGGGCAGAGCATTCGATGCCTTAAGGAGCACGGCTAAGGCATGGAGCGAAGCGTTCAAGGCATGAAGCAGCGCGTTTAAGGCCTGGAGCAGAGCATTCTGTGCCTTAAGCAGCGTGCTTAAGGCATGGAGCAGAGCGTTCAAGGCCTTAAACAGTCCGTTCAAGGCATGGAACAGTGCTTCCAAGGCCTGGGTTGGAGTCATTCAAAGGGCCGTTTCTGCGCACCCGGCAGCCTTCCTCCCGTCTTCTCCGCGAAACTCCGCCCTTCCGCGCAACTCCGCGTACCTGCCTTCCCTCTTCGCGCCTTCGCTCCCCTTCGCGGCCTTCGCGTTCAAACGCCTCCCCGCCCGGCTGGGAACCAGCAATAACCACCAGGCCCCGGCGTTTGACCGGGGGCCGCGTAACAATGGCGCGGGCGTGGGGAGTTCTCACTCGTGAGCAGGCGGGCCGCCCGATGGCGTCCCCCATACCGAACCAAGGCCGCACCCACGGGCCAAACCCGGAGTTTCGAATGAAGACCGCAGCGAAGGCGTTGTTCCTGTCCCTGTCCCTTGGCGCCCTGACCACCGGGGCGTTCGCGCAGCCGGAGAAGAAGGAGGGAGAGCGGCCGCGGGAGCGCCAGCCCCGTGATGGCCAGCCGCGTGACGGCGGCGAGGGCGAGCGCCCGCGTCGCGGCCCCGGCGAGGGCGGGGGCGAGCGGCGTATGGGTCAGCAGCTGAGCAAGGAGAAGCTGGAGGCCGCGTGGAACGCCCAGGCGACCGCCGCGGCCAAGCGGCTGAGCCTCTCCAGCGAGCAGACCACCGCGGTGGCCAAGGCGTACGTGGAGTCGCGCGAGACGCTGCGCACCAAGATGGAAGAGATCGGCCGCAACCGCGGAGAGGGCACCAACCCGCTCGAGGCCATGCGCGAGGTCGAAGCGTCCACCCGCGAGAAGTTCGCCAAGGCCGTGACCGACGCCAAGGTGTCGAGCGAGAACGCCACGAAGCTGAGCAGCTCGCTGGGCGCCGCGGGCATGACCGGCCCGGCGTGGGACCGCATGACCGACGTGATCCTGGAGATGAAGCTGGACACCTCCAAGCAGCAGCAGGCCCAGAACGCCATCGAGGACTTCGTGGTGGCCCAGCAGGGCGTGCTCGCCAAGATGCGCGAGGACCCGCAGGCGGCCCAGGAAACCCGGCGCGAGGCCCGCGAGAACCTGAGCAAGGCCCTCAAGGGCGTGCTCAGCGAGGAGCAGATGAAGACCTTCGAGGAGCGCGTGCCCCGCGGGCCGGCCATGCGTCGCCCCGGCGGCCCCGGCGCGGGCGGCGGCGAGGGCGAGCGCCCGCGTCGCGAGCGCGCTCCTGAGGGCGACAAGCCGGCGGGCAAGCCCGAGGGCGAGAAGAAGCCCAAGAAGGACTGATCACCTTCCAAACCCCCACACGCTCGTGACGGCGTAAGCGGTCACGGGGCCTGGAGCGGCGTCCCTTGGACGCCGTTTCTTTTTTTGAACGCGAAGGTCGCGAAGGGGAGCGAAGGCGCGAAGGGAATGTCGGATGTCGGATGTCGGATGTCGGATGTCGGATAAAAGAGCGAATCGTCGCTGCGATGCATCAGGCTTCCGCCTTCTTGCGTCAGACTCCTCTTCCGTGCCCCCTCCGTGCTCTCCGTGCCTCCGTGTTTGGCCTCACTCCTCCTCGTCCACCTCGGGCGCCGGCTCGGCCTCGGGCGTCGCATGAGTCCCGGCGATCAGGCCGGGGGTCCAGAGCTCGCCGGTGTCCTGGCCGTCGCAGACCTGCCGCATCAGCAGGTACAGCACCGTGCCCCCCGAGAACCAGAAGCTCACCACGTACGCGCCGACGATGAGCGCCGGCACCGCGACCCAGAAGCCCACCACCCGCGTAGCGAAGGCCGCGGTGGGCGAGAGAGCCGCGGTGTCCACCGTGATCGACGGGTCGCCCTGGGCCTGCACGGCGTAGCCAAAGAACTCAGGCAGCAGCAGCGAGCTGGACCACAGCGAAAGGCTGATGGTGGCCTGGGCCAGGGCCCCGATCACCACCGCCACCACCACCGCCTGCACCAGCAGGATGGCGCTGTACAGCACGAGCTTGAAGGGGCGGCCGGTCACGTACGCGTAGCAGCGCTGGATGCCGTCGATGGCGTCGGTGCCCTCGCAGGCGCACGCGGGCACCAGCATGGGCGTGGCCAGCAGGTACGCCACCAGGATGACGACGGCGACAAACCCGGCGAGCAGCACCAGGAAGTAGAGCATCGAGGTCACGACGTTCACGTACGCGATGCCCAGCAGCCCCAAACCCAGCACCGCCATGAGCCCAATCAGCAGCCCCACGATCAGCAGAGGCGCCGCAAGGGAGCTGAACAGCGAGCCCCAACGCGAAAGGGCAAAGGCCAGGGCACGGGGCCAGCTCGTGCGGCGGTCGAGCGAGAACTCGGTCGCCGCGCTGCGGGCAATCGCCCCGCCCCCCACCGCCCACACCAGCAGCGCGGGCACGAACACCGCCAGCGACCCCCACGGGTACTGGTCGATCAGCTGGCGGGGCAGCTCGATGAAAAGGTCAAACAGCCCCGCCGCAGCGTCCTTGGGCGAGAGGTCGAAGACGCCGTGGATGATCTTTGAGAGCCCCCGGCGGGCGAGGTCCGACCCCATCGAGAGCGGGCCGTCGTAGGGGGTGTCGGCCCCGGTGCGGACCCACAGCCGCGGGATCTGGGCGATCAGCCCGATCAGCACGAGCATGAGCACGCCCAGCCCCAGGCGCGCGGGGCGCAGGGCCAGGCGGGCGGCGGCGAGCAGGCGCGGCCAGACGAGCGTGGCCATGAGGTCGGCGAACCCGAGGCTGCCCAGGCCGATGCCGGCGCTCTGGTGCCAACCGCCAACACCCCCGCTGCCTCCGCTGCCCCCACTGCTCCGCCGCTGCTGATCCATGCGTGCGCTGCTCCCTTACATCCTGACGTGCCGGCCTGCCGCCCTATGGCCGGGGAGCCTAGGCGAAACCCGGCCGGTCAGGTGCCGAACCATTATGATGGAACAGGGCGCGGCGTGCACAGCCAGCGCCAGGAGACAATCGCCATGGGTGGAATCAGCAGTGGGCTGCTCGTCGGGCTGGTGGTCGCCGGCATCTTCGTGGTGCTGGTGCTGATCGTGATGGGGATGTACAACGCGCTGGTCCGCAAGCGGATCGACACGGAGAACGCCTGGTCGCAGATCGACGTGCAGCTCAAGCGGCGGTACGACCTGATCCCCAACCTCGTGGAGACAGTAAAGGGCTACGCCGGGCACGAGCGGGGGACGCTGGAAGCGGTGATCCAGGCCCGCAACCAGGCCGTGAGCCTGGCGGGGGGGAGCGCGAGCGTCGCCCAGCGGGCCGAGGCCGAGGGGATGCTGGGCGCGACGCTGGGCCGGCTGCTGGCCATCAGCGAGGCCTACCCCGACCTCAAGGCCAACGCCAACTTCGGCAAGCTGCAGGAGGAGCTGACGAGCACGGAGAACCGCATCGGCTTCTCGCGCCAGCACTACAACGACACCGTGGCACGCTACGAGGAGGCCCGCCAGAGCTTCCCCACGGCCCTCATCGCCGGCGCGTTCAACTTCCAGAAGAAGGACTACTTCAACACCACCGCCGCGGTGGAGCGTGAGGCGCCGAAGGTGTCGTTCACATGAGTGAAGACGTAGGTCGTATAGGTCCCAGAGGTCCTATAGGTCCTATGGCGAGGCCGCTGGAGGCGATCGCCGCGCAGCCGCAGATGCGGGAGCGGGTCCGCGCGTACCCCGGGACGCTCACGTACCTCGACCTGATCGCGAAAAACAAGCGGTCCTCCACGCTGCTGATGATCTTCATGGTCATCCTGGCGATGCTCATGGGGTGCGTGATCGTGGCCGCGGTGGTGGCGTACGGCGGGGCCTCGGCACCCGAGCAGCTTGTGCCCTCGGCGGTCATGGGCGGCGTCGCCGGCCTGGGGGCCGCGCTGGTGGTCATGGCGTGGTCCTGGTTCGGCGGAGCCTCGGCGATCCTGTCGATGTCGGGGGCGCGGCCCATCACGCCCGAAGAGGACCTCGAGCTGTACAACGTCGTGGAGGAGATGGCGATCGCCGCCGGACTGCCGATGCCGCGGGTGTTCATCATCGAGGAGACGGCGCTGAACGCCTTCGCGACCGGGCGCGACCCGCAGCACGCCGCGGTGGCGATTACCTCGGGCCTGCGGGCCCGGCTCAACCGCGAGGAGCTCCAGGGCGTGATCGCACACGAGATGGCCCACGTGCGGCACCTGGACATTCGCTTCGCCATGCTGATGGCGACCATGGTCGGGCTCATCGTGTTCGCGGCGGACGCGTTCTGGCGCATCCTCCGGCACACCCGCCCGGGGCGGGGCGGGCGGCGGGGCGGGAAGGACGGCGGCGGGGCGATCGTGCTGGTGCTGCTGATCCTCGCGATCATCCTGTCCATCGTCGCGCCGATCGTGGCCCGGATGGTGCAGATGGCCTACTCGCGCGAGCGCGAGTACCTGGCCGACGCAGGAGCGGTGGAACTGACGCGGAACCCGGAGGGGCTGGCGTCGGCCCTGGCGAAGCTCGCTGACGATAATGAGCCGCTGATCGAGAAGGCGAACCGTGGCACGGCCCACCTCTTCATCGTCAACCCGCTCCGCAAAATGCGCGAAGCGCACCAGCGGCTTGACTCGATGTTCGCCTCGCACCCGCCGATACAAGAGCGGATCGCGCGGCTGATGGCGCTGGCACGCTAAGGACGCATCTCACCGCAACCACTGGTCGAACCAGTTGGCCGCGAGCTCGGCGACCTTCTCGAGCGTGCCGGGCTCCTCGAACAGGTGGGTCGCACCCGCGACGATCTCCATTGTGACCGGCGCGGTCATCTGGGCGCGGGCCTGCTCGTTGAGCTCAATCACCGGCTCATCGCGCCCGCCGATGATCAGGAGCGTCGGACACTTCACCCGCGGCAGGTGCTCATGCGCGAGGTCGGGCCGGCCGCCGCGGGAGACGACCGCCTTCACCATGTCGGGCTTCTGTGCCGCCGTGATGAGGGCCGCGCCAGCGCCCGTGCTGGCGCCGAACAGCCCCAGCGGCAGCGTCCGTGTTGTCATCTGGGTCCCCAGCCACTCGGCCGCGTAAGCAAGGCGCCCCGCCAGCAGCGGGATGTCGAAGCGGATGTGCGCGGTACGGTCGTCGACCACCTCTTCCTGCTGCGTGAGCAGGTCGAGGAGCAGCGTGGCAAACCCGCGGTCGTTCAGGGCCGTCGCCACCGCACGGTTGCGGGGCGAGTGACGCCCGCTGCCGCTGCCGTGGGCAAAGAGGACAACGCCGTGGGCCCCGGGCGGGACCGCGAGGTCGCCCTCCAGCACGATCACACCCGCGGGTACCTGCACCGGGTCTGGCCGGAGAGCGGAACGTGAGGTGCGTGCGACCATGGCGTCATCCTTCTTGAGGTTTACAGGCCGGTGGGGTAGGTCTCGGCCTCGGCGTGCTCCCACTCGCTGACCTGATCCAGGGGCTCGAGCGCCCGCGTGTGGTCCAGGTGCACCACCGCGTCGAACTGGTCGGCGAGCACGGCGTGGAAGTAGTGGCTGCGACGCTCGGTCTCGGGCTTATAGATGACGCCGATGGCGCGCTGCAGCAGACGATGGCGGAGCTCGGCGCGGGACTCATCGCCCTGGAGCCGCAGCGCGAAGTGACGCGTGCCGGTTTGATGGAACGCGTCCTCATAGCTGCCCGGCAGCCCGGGCCGCACGTGCCTGCGGAGGTGCGGTCCGTCCCACTCGTGCGCGGCGGTGACCGTGCCGTCGTACGTGCTGAAGCCCAAGGCGAAGCACTGATCGCCGTACCGCTGACGTGCAAGCTGGCCGAGGTTGAGCTCGCCGTCCTCACCCATCTCGGTCGCGCGGGCGTCGCCGAGGTGCGAGTTGTGCGCCCATACGATGACCTTGGCCCGCTCGCCGCGCCGGGAGAGGTGGGAGACGAGCGCGTCGAGGGTTTGCGCCATGTGCTGATCGCGCAGGTTCCAGGAAGACACACGCCCCGAGAACATGACGCGGTAGTACCGCTCGGCGTTGGCGGCGACGAGGGCGTTCTGCTGGGCGAAGAACAGCTCATCCTCCGCGGCCGGGCCGTCCCTATGGATCAGCTTCGCCGCGTCTTCGCGGAGCTCCATCAGCTGCGCCACGACCTCCTGGTCGCACTTCTCGCCCGCCCCGAAGAGCGTGCCGCGCCCGTAGTTGGAGGGCTCCTCGCCAAACTGGTCGAAGCAGGCGTACCGCTGGCGGGCACGTTTGGCCGCGTCAGGGTCGATCGACTCGAGGTACCGCACTACCGCGTTCATGGAGGCGTGCAGGCTGTAGAGGTCCAGGCCGTAGAAGCCGACGCGCCGCTGCGGCGGCAGTTCATCGTTGTGCTCGCGGAGCCAGCCGATCAGGTCGAGCACCTGGTCGTTGCGCCACATCCACATCGGGAACCGCCTGAAGTCGCCCAGAGCATCGATCGCATGCTGATCGCTGCTGGCGCCGCGGATAAAACGGTTGACGCGGTACGCGTCCGGCCAGTCCGCCTCGACCGCGAAGGCGTTGAACCCGTGGCGCGTGATCAGGTGCTTCGAGAGCGCGGCCCTGTACGCGTAGAACTCCTGCGTGCCGTGCGTTGCCTCGCCCATGAGGACGATGCGGGCATTGCCGATCCACTCCGGGATAGGGCCAAGGTCGTGCTCGCCATCGAGCTCGACCAGCTCGCGCTTGACTGCGCCTACCACGTCCCATGCCGTTCCTCCGAGTGCGACCATGCGGCTTCCTCCTCCAATCAGTGCGCGTGCCCGGCGTGGGCACGCTCGAGCAGGTGGCGGACCTGCGTGTCGGTGGTCTGCGAGAAGTCGTCGTACCAGCGGCCGACGCCGCCGAAGGGCGTCGGCGTCTCCACGCACACAATCTCGTCGGCCTCTTTCCCGATGGACCGAACGATGTCGGGAGCGCCCACCGGCACCGCGGCCACGATGCGACGTGGCTGCATCTGCCGCAGCGCCTGAATGCCAACGCGCATTGTTGCGCCGGTCGCCAGGCCGTCGTCGACGAGGATCACGATCTTGTCCTGGACCTGCACTCCGGTTGAGTGGAACAGCCGCTCGCGCCGCTCCAGCTCGGCCGTCTCGAGCTCGATGACCCGCTGCATGGCTGAGTGGGTCAGCCCGGCATCGGCCATGACGTCTTGGTTCAGCACGATCTGCCCGCCACTGGCGATCGCCCCGAAGGCCAGCTCCTCAAAACCTGGGACCCCGAGTTTGCGGACGACGAACACATCCAAGGGCGCGTGCAAGGCCCCGGCCACCTCGAATGCAACCACCACGCCGCCGCGAGGCAGCCCAAGCACGATCAAGTCAGGGTCATTGCCGTAGGCGACGAGCGCGGCCGCGAGCTGGCGGCCGGCGTCCTCGCGGTTGACGAAGGGCAGGGCCATGCTGCATTGATGGCGCGCGGGCGCTGATTGCCCATACGACTTCGGTGAGGCGGTCATGAGCGACCCTCACCGGCTTGGGAACATCGACGGCATGGGCCCGCCGTTCAGCCCCGGCGTCACTCCACCGTCACGCTCTTCGCCAGGTTCCGCGGCTTGTCCACGTCGTGCCCGCGGATGACCGCCGCGTGGTAGGCCATGAGCTGGAGCGGGATGACCGTCAGCATGGGGCTGAGCGGCTCGGGGATGTCGGGGACGTAGAGGACGTCCTCCGCGTACTTCTTGATCTGCTCGTCGCCCTCAGTGGCGACGGCAATCACGTGCCCGCCCCGAGCGCGGACCTCCTGGATGTTGGACATCACCTTGTCGTACTGGCGACCTCGGTTGGCGATGAACACCGCCGGCATCCCGTCGTTGATGAGGGCGATAGGGCCGTGCTTCATCTCCGCGGCGGGCATGCCCTCGGCGTGGATGTAGCTGATCTCCTTGAGCTTGAGGGCGCCCTCGAGGGCGGTTGGGTAGTTGTACCCGCGCCCCAGGAACAGCCAGTTCTCTCGCTCGCAGTACTTCTCTGTGACGCGCTTCACCTTCTCGTCCTGCGCCAGCACACGCTCGATCTTCTCGGGGATGCTGTCGAGGGCGCGGAGGTACTCCCCGCACTGGTCCGGCGACATGAAGCGGCGGCGGGCCATGAACAACGTGATCATCGTGAGCACGGCCACCTGCCCTGTGAAGGCCTTGGTGGAAGCGACGCCGATCTCCGGGCCCACACGCAGGTACACGCCCGCGTCGGTCTCACGCGAAATGGACGAGCCCACCACGTTGATCACGCCGAGAGCCAGCGCCCCCCGGTCGCGGGCTTCATGCAGCGCAGCCAGCGTGTCGGCGGTCTCGCCCGACTGGCTGACGGCGACGACCACCGTGCCGTCCTCGATGATCGGGTTGCGGTAGCGGAACTCGCTCGCGTACTCGGCGACGGACGGGATTTTGGCAAGGTCCTCGAGCAGGTACTCGCCGATCATCGCGGCGTGCAGGGCCGTGCCCTGCGCCGTCAGCACGATGCGGCGCGCCTTGGTCAGCTCCTTGGAGAGGTTTGACAGCCCACCAAGGACGACCTTGCCATCAGCAGGGTTGAACCGCCCACGGAAGCAGTTCCGCAGCGCCTTGGGCTGCTCGAAGATCTCCTTCTGCATGAAGTGCGAGTAGGCGCCCAGCTCGATCTCCTGGAGCTCGAGCTCGAGCTGCTCGACCTTGGGCGTGACCGGCACGTTGTGAATGGTTGAGGTGCGGAACCCCTTCGGCGTCACCTTCACCACCTGGTAGTCATCGAGGTTGAAGGCCTGCGACGTGTGCGACACGATCGCGGAGCCGTCCGACGCGATGATGAACTCGCCGTTTCCCACCCCCACCATCAGCGGCGACCCCTTGCGGGCGGCCACCAGCGTCTCGGGCTCCTTCTCGCACATCACCACGATGCCGTACGCCCCGGTGCACTCGCGGAGGGCCGCCTGCACCGCCGCCTCGAGGTCGCCCTCGTAGAGCTCCCCGATGAGCATCGCCAGCACCTCCGTGTCGGTCTGGCTCCGGAACTTGTGCCCCTTCTCCTCCAGCAGCGTGCGGAGGGAGGCGTAGTTCTCGATGATGCCGTTGTGGATCAGGCAGATGCCGGACTTGTCGTCGGTGTGGGGGTGCGCGTTGATGTCCGTCACGCCGCCGTGGGTCGCCCATCGGGTGTGGCACATGCCAATGGTGCCAGGGAGCCCGCCCATCTCCTCGAGCTTGTCCTCAAGGTTCGCAACACGCCCAACGGTCTTGACGACCTTGATCTTGCCGCCGTCGATGGTGGCCAGCCCGGCGGAGTCATAGCCGCGGTACTCGAGGCGCTTGAGGCCCTCAAGGAGGAGGTTCTGGCAGGGTTTGGTGCCGACGTAGGCGACGATTCCGCACATGCTTGTAGGTCCCGGGAGATGCGTTCCAACCGCGGCGGCCCGGGTCGGAACGGACTGTAGGTGGTCCGAGAACCCGGGCTTTGACTTGGGGCGTGCGCCCGTACCTCTACTCATCGGCCAGCTGGAGGGTTCGGTTGCACGAGGTGAGTGGGTTCCCGTGGGTCTCGCCGGCGCTTCTCAGGCCGGGTGGATGAAACGAACTCCAGTGGTTCGATGAGAAGGGCGGGTTGCTTACTCATCCGGCACAGACGGTGGGAGGGTGCGATGAACAAACCGGGTGATTACGTGTAAGCACGCGCTCATTGAAGGCGCGGTCAGGGGCAGAATAGTTTGCCTTTACTACGCCGAAAAGGCCTGTGTTTACAGGCTTCTGCGCACGGGTTCGCGCCAGTCACCGGGTAAACTTTTGTTGGCTCGACCAGCACGATGTATCTCTTCGTGGTCCGCATTCCCCACCGTCAAAGGTGAGTCGGGAAGTTACGGAGGACGTCCGGCGCAGGCGTCGCCCGGTCCGCACGCGCCGTCTCATTCACCGGGTCGCCCCCACAAACGGGGACAGGAGATCGCGACCATGAAGAAGATTCTCGCAGCAGTTCTCGTTTCGGCCGCAGGGCTCGCCTCTACGGCCCAGGCCCAGCTGGTGGACATCAGCCAGCCCAACACGACCCTGGCGTCGGTCATCGGCCGCCAGTTCATCGTGGGCGACAAGCTGTTCACCATGCCCGCCAACGCGTTCCAGTCGGCGGACTTCAACGCCAGCCAGATCTTCATCTCCCCGCTGAGCACCCCGAACCCGAACGTGGGCGTGGGCTTCCGCCTCACCGGCGCCTTCAACGACGCCCCGGGCGGCGTGGGCACCGACTTTATCCTGCAGTACACGGTCGAGATCCTGCCCCAGTTCATCGCCCAGGGCATGCGGTTCTCCGGCGCTGACCTGCGCTTCAACGGCTCGGCCACCGGCAACGGCTCCTTCGCCCGCGTTGACGAGACGGTGATGAACGTCAACAACCAGATCCTGGGCAACCACTCGGTCTACGCCATCGGCGGCGGCGCCTCCGACCACCAGGACACCTTCGCCAGCGTGCTGGGCATGACCAAGCTCAAGCTGGTCAAGGACGTGCAGTTCTTCGCCAACGGCCCGACCGGCACCGCGGCCGCGTCCTTCGTCGACCAGGCCTTCAACCAGGTCGTCATCCCGCTGCCCACCACCGGCGCTCTCGCGGCGGCGGGCCTGGGCGCCCTGGCGATCCGTCGTCGCCGTCGCTAACTCAGCACTCCCGGCGGGCGGGGGCGATTCGCTCGGAAAGCCCCCACCGCCATCAGGTTCCTCAGCCGAGCTCTCGGCCTTCTAACTCGGACGCAGGAGAACATCGATGCACAGGAAAGCAGTTGCCGGCGCAGTGCTCATGGCGCTGTCTCTGGCGGGCGCAGCGAGCGCCCAGACGATGATCGACATCGACCAACCCGGCATGACGCTGGCCAACGTCCTTGGCCACTCATTCCGCGTGGGCGACAAGATCTTCACCTTCACCCAGAACTCGTTCCTCTCGGACCAGTTCAACGCCAACCAGATCTTCATCAGCTCCTTCCAGAACGCCGACCCGATGACGGGCGTGGGCTTCCGGCTCACGGGCGCCTTCAACGACCTCACCCCGGGCGACCTCGACCCCAGCGGCTTCATGCTCACCTACTCGGTGACCGTGGCCCCTGAGTTCGCGGCCCAGGGCTACCGCCTCACGCACGGCCAGCTGCGCTTCAACGGCGCCGCGACCGGCGCCGGCTCGTTCGCCCGCGTGGACGAGACGATGCGCACCGCCGCCGACATGCTGATCGGCACCGGCAACGTGCAGGCCACCGAGGGTGGTCCCAACGTGTACGGGCACGACTTCGTGTCGAGCGAGCCCGTCACCCACATCAACGTCGTGAAGAACGTGCGTTTCTTCGCCGCAGGTGAGGGCGGCACGGCTTCCGCGTCGTTCGTCGACCAGGGCTTCGGGCAGACGGTCATCATCCCGCTGCCCGGGACGGCCGGGCTGGGGTTGGCCGGCCTGGGGCTTGTTGCCCTCCGTCGCCGGCGCCGCTGAGCCGCGCACCGTACTGAAACCCCTTCTGCGCGATCACACGGGCGTGCCGATTCCTCCCGGCACGCTCGTGTTTTTTTGCCGCCTGCCCCAGTTTTGAAAGCACGACCCGGTGACCGATAGGATCGGCACCGATGCTGGTCTCCCAGGCCCACTCCTTCACGCAGCAGGCGCGCCTCGCAATCACCCTGGCGTGGGTGGCCGGTTTCACCAACGTCATGACGCTGCTGACCTGCGCGACCGTGACGAGCCATGTCACAGGGTCAGTGTCGCTTTGGGGCGAGCGGCTCGCGGAGGGCCGCTGGCCGGCCTTCATCTCCTTCCTGCTAGCGGCGTTCTTCGCGGGCGCGGTGCTGTCGGCCCTGTGCACCGAGACCGGGCGGCGGCGCGGTTGGGAGTCGATCTACGTGCTGCCCATCACGCTCCAGCTCGCGATGCTCGCGGCGTTCGCGTGGCTGGTTCGGTCGCACGTGCCGGGGTCGGTAGAGACGGGGGCACGCCTGCACGTGATGACCGGGCTTGCGTCCGCGGCCATGGGCCTCCAGAACGCGACCATCACGCGCATCTCGGGCGGCGTGATCCGCACCACCCACATGACTGGCGTATTCACCGACCTGGGGCTCGAGCTCGTGCAGTTCCTGTACTGGCTGCGCGACCGCAACCGCAGCAGCCCCCCCGCTCCCGCCACGGCCCTCGTCCACAGCGTGCGCACGCACCCGACCGCGCGCCGCCTGGCTTTGCTGTTCTCGGTGGTGGCCTCATTCGCGGTGGGCGCGGGGGTGGGGACCTTCGCGTACGAGCGGCTGCCGGAGTGGGCGATGTTCGGCCCAGTGCTGCTGCTGCTCTGGATCGTGTGGCACGACGTACGCACGCCGATCTGTGAGATCGAGCCCTCAACACTCGTCGAGGGCTCCGGCGGGTTTGGTCTCCCGTACGGTCTGGCCCTGTACCACCTGCGCAAGGACCGCGACCGTAAAGGCGGCGTGCACCGGTTGCCCGACCTGCTGCGCTGGTGGGAGCGGCTGCCGTTGGACAAGCGGGTGGTCATCCTGGACCTCACGGATGTCACAGTGATCGACGACAACGCCGCCCTGGAGCTTCGGGCGCTGCTGAAGCAGGCGCGCGCGGCCGGGCGGCGGGTGCTGGTTGCGGGCGTCACCGGTGAGCAGTATCGCTCGATGCGTGATGCGGGCGCGGGGGATGCGCTGGATCAGTCCACGGTGGTGCCCGATGTGGAGCTGGCGGTGGCGAGGGGGTTATCGGAGCTCGAGGAGCTGGTGCGGCCGCGGGTGTAGTGGCTGCCTCACCGCCACCAGGTGCTGGCCCCGTACTCCGCCTGTTCGCCGAGCTGCTCGGCAATGCGGATGAGCTGGTTGTACTTCGCGTTGCGGTCGCTGCGGCACGGGGCTCCAGTCTTGATCTGCCCGCAGTTGGTCGCCACGGCGATATCCGCGATGGTCGAGTCCTCAGTCTCGCCGCTGCGGTGGCTGAGCACCGCCGCGTAGCGGTTCCGCATCGCCAGGTTCACCGCGTCGAAGGTCTCGCTCAGTGTGCCGATCTGGTTGACCTTCACGAGGATGGCGTTGGCCGCGTTCTCCTTGAGCCCGCGCTGGAGGAACTTCTTGTTGGTGACGAACAGGTCGTCGCCAACGAGCTGCACCTTCTGCCCCAGGGCCGCGGTGAGCTTCTTCCAGCCTTCCCAGTCGTTCTCGGCCAGCCCATCCTCGATGGAGCGGATCGGGTACTTCTTGCACCAGCCGGTCCATAGGTCGATCATCTGGTCAGTCGTGAGCACGTCCTTGGTGCTCTTGAAGAGCATGTAGCCCTTCTTGCCCGCCTTCTCCGCGTGGTTCCAGCACTCGCTCGTCGCTGGGTCCAAAGCCACGAAGATCTGCTCGCCCCACTTGTACCCGGCCTTCGCGGTGGCCTCTTCCAGCAGCTTCAGCGCGTCCTCGTTGTCCTTGAGGTTGGGCGCGAAGCCGCCCTCATCCCCCACCGCCGTGGAGAGGTTCTTGTCCTTCAGCACCTTCTTGAGCGTGTGGTAGATCTCCACGCCCGCCCGCATCGCGTCCCCGAAGTTGCTGAACCCCCACGGCTGGATCATGAACTCCTGGAAGTCCACCGTGTTGTCCGCGTGCGCCCCGCCGTTGAGCACGTTCAGCATCGGCACCGGCAGCACCTTTGCGCCTGCCCCGCCCAAGTAGCGGAACAGCGGCAGATCGCTCGCCAGGGCCGCGGCCTTCGCAACCGCCATCGACACACCCAGAATCCCGTTCGCCCCCAGGTTCGCCTTGTTGGGACTGCCGTCGAGCCGGTTCAGCATGTAGTCGATCGCCTCCTGATCGCGGGCGTCGTGGCCCAGCAGCTCCGGGGCGATCTTCTCGTTCACGTTCTCCACGGCGTTCATCACGCCCTTGCCCAGGTACACCTTCTTGTCCCCGTCCCGCAGCTCAACCGCCTCGTGCTCGCCCGTTGAGGCGCCCGACGGCACCGCCGCCCGGCCGAGGAACCCGGAATCGAGCACCACATCGACTTCGACCGTCGGGTTGCCGCGGGAATCGAGGACCTGGCGTGCGGAGATGGACTGAATATCGAAGGACATGCGCGGCCTCCCATTGGTTGAGCCGCGGCCGGTGAGCGGTCTGCGGCGGGAAGGCAAGCGTACACGCGCCTGGGCCACTTGGGCAGGGCCCGTGCAGCGCCGGATGAAGAGCGGCCCGCGATCCCTCCCGGCACCGGGTCGGGGTCTATCGTTTGGTTCTCAAGCGATCACGGACGCCGCTATGCCGACCTCACCCGAAGGGTTCATCAAACGCACGGTTCAGCTTCAGGCCGACCTTGTGGAGCAGGGCCGTCGCGTGCAGGGCATGCTCGAGCAGGCCTTCGACACCATCTTCGCCGGCAACGTCGAGCGGGCGGGCGTGGTGATCGCCCAGGACGACATCATCGACGCCGCGGATGTGCAGATCGAGCGGGCATGCGTTGACATGCTGACCGACGCAACGCGTCAGGGCAGCGAGCTCAACCCCGGCCAGCTGCGGGCGGTGCTGACGATTGCCAAGGTGAACAACGAGATGGAGCGGGTGGCCGACGTCGCCTGCGACCTCGCGGACATGGGCCGACAGATCGCGATCGCGCCGATCCGCATGCCGATCCCCGACACCTTCCGCGTGATGGCCAACAGCGTCGTGGGCATCCTGCGGGACGTCAACACCTCGGTCATGCGTAACGATCCCCACCTGGCCAACATCGTGCTCCAGAGCCAGCACGCCGTCACGGCCTTCAAGGACGCCATTCTGCGCGACGCCGAAGAAAAGATCGCCCGCGGGATCATGCCGGTGGAGCACGCCTTCCGCCTGCACGAGGTGGCGACCATGTGCGAGCTGATCGCCGACCACTGCACCAACATCGCCGAGCAGGTGATCTACCTGACCACGGGCGCGATCGTGCGGCACACGCAGACGAGCTGGGTGCAACTGCCCCGCCCGGCGGCGACATGAGGCGTGACACTCACCAACCCGACAACGTGAAACGTCCTCCGCACCGGCGGCCCACGAGGGCCGCTGGCAGGCACGACCGACGCAGCGCGGCCGAGCAGGCGGATCGTCTGGATCGGCGGGCATTCGCTCTATACGAGTCGTGCCCCGAGGCCATCGCGGACCAAATCTCGCTTCTCCGCCGCGCGGTTCGATTCGCGCCGAATGACCTGTACCTGCTCGCAAAGCTCGGCAACCGGCTGTGGGAAAACCGGGAGCTCGATGAGGCCGAGGTGTGGTACCGACGCGCCGCAGTCGCGGAGCCGGAGAACTGGGACGGCGTCGGGTTCTGCGGAGCGTTCCTTCAATGCGTTTACGAAGGAGACGAGGGCTTGCGCATGATCGAGACCGCCGCACATCATGACCCGGAGGGGTGGGCATTCAAGTACGGGCGTGCGCTCTACAAAGCGGGCGATCTGGAAGGCGCCATCGTCCAACTCAGGCTCGCCCTCGAGATCGATCCCCAGAACGAGCGTGCCGCTTCGCTGCTGGCAAAGCTCACTGAACAGCCCGAGTGAGCGCAACCGCTCTCTCGATCGGCCCATCCCAAAAACGAGAACACGGAGCACAGGCGCCGGGCTTTCGCGCGGCGGGTGTACTCCGTGCAGATCCAATCCGGGCCGGAGCCCGGGCTGGTGTTGAGGGATCAGTCGCGGGCGCCGTTGTCCTCGGCGGCGTCCTCGATGTTCTCACCCAGCGAGTCGACGTCGTCGCCGAAGCCGCGGGTCGTGTTGCAGGCAGGGAGGACGCAGGCGGCGCCAACCAGGCAGGCGAGCGCCATCAGACGAGCAATGTACTTCTTCATAGGTGACTCCTTTCACAAGCTGCCCGGCGGCAAACGACACACCGCCGGGCTGGCCGCGGATGCGTTCGGGTTAGTCGCGGGCGCCGCTGTCACGGGCCTCGTCGGAGAGGTTCTCGCCGCCGCTCTGCAGGTCCTCGCCGAAGCCCTTGGTGGTGTTGCAGGCCGTCATCGCGACGGTCGTGAGGGCCAGGGCCAGCAGGGCCAGGATCTTGGTCACGTTCTTCATGGTTCTGCTCCTAGTGAGTCGTTGCCGTGGTTCCGGGGCTCGGGACACGGTCCGCGACCCGGCAGGCGTCACCCTTTCAGTACGATGCATCCAGCACAGAACCGCTGAGTCCCGGGTGAACTGCGGTTCGGAGTGTGGTGGCTGGTTGGGCGGCTGAGCGGCGCGATCGCGCGGGCCTCAGCGCACCCGCTACCCTGCCTTCATGGAGAGTTCACCGACGTACTCGTGGCGGCTCCTGCGGGCCGGCGAGTTCAGGCTTGACGGCGGCTCGATGTTCGGCCTGATCCCGCGCACGGTCTGGTCGCGCAGCGTGCCTACGGACGAGAAGGGCCGCATCACCGTGCAGCACAACTGCCTGCTGCTCGAGGGCGGGGGCAAGCGTGTCATCATCGAGGTCGGCACCGGCAACAAGCTCGACCAGAAGTCCAAAGACCTCTTCGCGATGTCAGACCGCTGGATCGGCGACGCCCTTGCGGAAGTCAACGTCGCGCCCGAGTCCATCAACGCGGCCATCTGCTCCCACCTCCACTTCGACCACGCCGGCGGCCTTACCCGCCTCACCCGCGAGGGCGAAACGCCCGAGTGGACCGGCCCCGCCTCCGGCATGGCCGCCGCCCGCCCTGACCACGCCGTCAATCGCACCTTCCCCAATGCCGTGGTGTTCACGCAGGAACGCGAATGGCTGGACGCCCTCGCCCAGAAGAGCGTGATGACCCGCACGTACTTCGTCGACCACCTCGAGCCCATCCGCGACCAGGTCCGCACCATCGACTCACCCCGCCCCTTCGCCCCCGGCCTCGCCCCCGACCGCGACGCCATGCCCATGCTCACCATCGAGCAGCGCGAGAGCGAGCTGCCCGGGTTCCCCGGCATCAGCGTCTTCCTGGTGCCCGGCCACACTTGGGGCCAGCAGGCCGTGAAGTTCACCGACACGAACGGCCGTACCGTCGTCTTCACCCCCGACGTCATGCCCACCGCCGCCCACGTCGGCGCCACCTACAACCTCGCCTACGACGTCGAGCCCTACACCAGCATGCTGACCCGCCGCTGGTTCCTCACCGAGGCCGCGGCACGGGACTGGCTGCTCGTACTGGACCACGAACCAGGAAATCCAGTGCGGCGGGTCCGTCCGAATGACAAGGGCTGGTTCGATCTTGTGGAGGACCAGCCCTGAGCTGGACGCGCGTTTGTTCATCGCCAGCGGGTTGTGAGTCTGGGCAAGCTGGCCCGAGCCCCTCCTGCCCGCCGACCATGCCGAATGAGCCCCGGTTCACAACCTAGCATTCCAGCCCTCGTACGAAAGAGGCCAACTGACCGACAGACGTTGAAGTTTGAACCGCGATGTCCACCTCCGCGATCCGACCAGACCCGTTCGAGCGTGCCGTGCCAGGTGATGGGCGGAACTCCTCTCCATTCACCGCCAACGCTTCCCCCACAGCCTTCACCGCTCCGGCCCCGGCCTCTCCCGTCCCCCCCACCATGTCCACGCCCGCCCAGCCGAGCACCGAGCCGGAGATGTCCGAGGCCGCGCTCGAACAGGCCGCGATGGAGCCCAGCCCCGCGGACCGCAAGAACCAGGTGCGGCTCTCGCTGATGGACCGCGTCGAAGCATTCGTCGCCCGCCTCTCCACCCGCAACCACTTCTGGCACCGCGTCTGCTCGCTCATCTGGTTGCCCTACGCCTTCAAGAGCGGCATCCGCATGCGGCAGGTCAGCGAGACCTCCTACACGGCCGTGCTGCCCTTCCGCCGCTTTAACCGCAACTGGTACAACGCCATGGCCGGCGCGGCCCTGCTCGCCAACAGCGAAATCGCCGGCGGCATGTACATCTTCGGCATCACGGGCGGGGACTACACCATCGTCTGCAAGCACCTGGAGTACAAGTTCCTCCGCCCCTGCCTGGGTCCCGCGATCTACAACGTCGTCCCGCGCGATGACATCAAGGCCCTGATCGCGACCGGCAAGGAGTTCAACGCCACGCTGGACCTCGAGATCATGCAGCAGGCCGTGGTGCCCGAGACCCTCGCCAAGCTCAAGAAGAAAGACATGCTGCTGGCCAAGATGGCGAGCAAGGAGCGGCGGGTGGGCAAGTGCGTAGCGACGTTCCACGTGACGCCGACGATTCACCAGAAGGCCAAGCGCGGCGATACGCGCAAGGTCAGCTGAGCCGCGGCCGTGCCACCGAGCTGTCTTCATCTCGGTGGTCCGTCACGACACGTTGCTACAGAACAACACGCGCTCTGCGCGTGTTATCCTTCCGCGCGTGACCACCGCCGATCCTCCCACGTTCACCCGCATCTTCGGCTGGGCAGCCTTCCTCGCCTGCTCATGGACGTGGTGCATCGGCATGTTCCTGCCGGTCTTCCTCCTGCGCGACTTCGGCCCCGCGAGTTTCTGGGTCTTCGCGGTCCCCAACGTCGTCGGCGCGGCCCTCATGGGCGTGCTCCTCGCCCGCCCCGGCGCGAGCGAAGCCCTCGTCGCCCGCCACGGCTGGGCGTGCTGGGCCTTCTCGCTGGTCACGGCCGCGTTCCAGTGGTTCTTCTTCTTCTGGATGGTGCTCGGCCTGCCTGACAACGCGGGCCGCTGGGTGATCATCCCCGCGGCCGGCGTCATCCTCCTCTGCGGCCAGGCCGTGCGAGGCCGTAGGACATTCTGGACCCGCGCATTCGCGCTGGCGGTCTTCGCCGCTTCCGCCTTCCTCGCCGCCGCGTGGTACGCCTCCGACCCGCCCTCATCCGTGGTCGCTCAGCATCTGCCCGAAGCCGAGCTCGTGTGGCTCGCGCCGGTGGTGCTGTTTGGGTTCGCCCTCTGCCCCTACCTGGACCTCACCTTCCACCAGGCACGCCAGCACCTGCCCGGGCGGGCCGGGAACGCGGCTTTCGTGATCGGCTTCGGCGTGCTCTTCTTTGCCATGATCCTGCTGACGCGCGACTACGCGCCTCCACTACTCGGCATCGCCACCGCCCGCGCCGAGCACGTGCACCCCGGCCTGCTCGCGATCGTCGCCCTGCCGCTGCTCGCCCACGTGGCGGTCCAGCTCATCTACACCGTCATGGTCCACAAGTCGTGGCTCGACGCCCGCCCCTCCCCCGCCGGCCCGCGTGCACCGGCCAACGCCGCGTTCCTCGCGCTGCTGATCGGCCTCGGCCTCGCGCTGCTCGCCTGGCACGTGCCGCCATACCGCGGCGCCAGCGGCCCGCTCTCAGCCCCCGAACTCGTCTACCGCGGCTTCATGGCCTTTTACGGCCTCGCCTTCCCCGCGTACGTGTGGCTGTGCGTCCTCAACCGCGGCCCCCTCACCCGCCGCACGCTCCAGGTCTACGCCTTCGCCGTGCTCGCCGCGTCGCCGATGTACTGGATGGGCTTCATCGAGCGGCAGACATGGTGGCTTGCGCCGGGGCTGGGTGTCGTGCTGCTCGCGAGGCTGTTCATTCCGAACGCTGCTGCATCGACCAGCGTGAACCGTTAGTAACGAGCCCCGAACGCAGTGAGGGGTTCCTCGACCGCGTCGTGCGCTCAAGCGCGAGTCAGGCCCACTCACTTCGTTCGGGGCTCGTTCCCAACGTTCTCCGAGTCAAATCCTGTTTCGCGCCGGCGTCGGTATGTACGGCGTCAACTCCACCGGCACCTCCCTGATGCCCCGCCGCTGCGCCTTCGCCACCGCGTACCGCAGCGACCGGAACACACGCCGCTGCACCCCCTCGCTGATCGTGAACCCAAACCGTTCCATCTCGCGGAGCGAGAACTGCCAGGCGTGGTATTCCTCAAGGCAGCGCGGCTTGTAGACGTTGAACCCGATGGCGTGGTGGCCGATTTCGTGGAGGAAGATGGCCGCGGACATCGGGCCCTTGGGCTTGGGGCTCTCGATGAGTTTCTGGACGTGGCCGTCGCGGTAGGTGACGTACCACGCGATGCCGGACATGCTCGTGCGCCACTTGCGGACGCGGACGTTGTACTTGGCGAGCATCTCGCGGGTCATGGCCTCGTAGCGCTCCTCCATAGAGATCGCGGGGGCCTTGGATTGGGTGGCACCGGTCTCCTGACCGGTGCTCGGGACGTCCAGCACCGGCCGGGAGACCGGTGCCACTTTGCGCTTGCGGGCGGGGGGGCGGCGCTTGGTCGCTGTGGTAATGGCCGCGGGCGCGGTGCGGGTTGCGCCGCCCGCGTTGGCCATGGCCGCCGGGCCGAGCTTCGCCGGCTTCGAAACAGCGGGCTTGGTGACCGCGGGCTTGGCCGCAACCGCGACCGCCTTGGACGCGGGCTTCACCGGCTTGGTGATCGCCTTGGCGCGCAGTGGCTTCTTCACGGGCTTGGTCCCGCTCAGCGCATCGGTCAACGGCTTCAACAAGTCCCAGAGCGTCATCACGACGGTGCTCCTCCTCCGAGCATCTCGCGATCCTTCAGCGGTGGTCTCCGCCCATTGGCGAACTGAACCCACGCCATCTTTTTGCCGCCGGAGGGTTGCACCTCCAGCAGCCGCAGGCAATCCCCTCTGGTGGCACCGGTCTCCTGACCGGTGCTCCCCCCTCCGCAGGCGACCAACCCCGCGGCCGCATCGATCAGCGTGCCCGGCGCGGCGTTATGCCCCTGTTCCACCACCTGAACACGCAGCACCTTCAGGGGCTCGTTGCGGAAGGTGACGGTGACGCCCGGCCAGGGGGTGAGGCCGTGGACCTTGCGGCGGCACGCCTCGGCGCCGTCGGCGAAGTCGATGACGCCGTCCTTCTTGTGCAGCTTGCGGGCCTTCGTGACGAGCGCGTCGTCCTGGGTTTCGCCGGTGAGCGTGCCACTCTGCATGCGCGCGAGCACATCGAGGATCAGCGCCGGCCCCTGCTCCGAGAGCTGGTCGTGCAGCTCGCCCGCGGTAACCAGCGGGTCGATCGGCAGCCGCGACTGCGCCAGCACCAGACCCGCGTCCATCCGCGGAGCGATTGTGATGACGGAGTTGCCCGTGACCGCATCCCCCGCGAGGATGGCCGCGTTGATCGGCGCCGCGCCCCGCCACCGCGGCAGCAGCGACGCGTGCAGGTTGATGGCCCGCGACGTCACCGCCGCTCCCGGCACCTCCGGCGGCAGCACCCCCGGCGAGAGCTTCTGCCCGAACGCGATCACCACCGCGGCCTCGGCCCCGAAGCCCTGGATCCGCAGCGCCACCTCCGGCACGTTCACGTCCTCGGGCTTGATGACCGGAATGTGCGGCAGCTCCCTCGCCGCGAACTCCGCAATCGGCGTGGGCGTCAGTTGCGACCCTCGCCCTGCGGGCCGGTCCGGCTGTGACACGATCGCCCGCACGTTGTGCACCCGCGCGATCGCCTTCAGCGTCGGCAGCCCGAACGCGCCGGAGCCGAAGAACACCAGGTTCATGGGCTTTGGAGACTCAGGTGCATCCATGCAGCGTGGCAGCCTACCGCGCCCTCCCAGCCGACGTACACCCACGGGAATCCCGGCGCCATGCGACCTACGCCGGCGGCGCCACGGCCCCCTTGGGCAGCTCCTTCACCTCCACGTGCAGCCCCAGCCGATCCTCCGGGAACGCGAAGTACCCGCCGGTGATCACGCACCCATCCTCGATCACCACCGACGGGGCGGCGCAGTCGCCCTTCCACTGGGCCTTGGACCCGATCGTCACAGGGCCGCCGCTGACCACGTTGGCCTCCATGATGCCCTCGACGTGGACGCCCAGGTGCGCCTCCACCGACTGCGCGATGATGCGGCCCTTCTTCTGCACCACCACCTTCCCGCAGGTCTGGATCTTCCGCACGGCCTCGAGCGTCTTGACCACCACGTCCTCAAGCCGCAGCTGCCGGCTGCACTTGGGGCATGATGTGCTCTGGGCCTGCCGGGCAATCTCAAACCGCTGGCGGCAGTGGTAGCACTGAATCGTGCGGGGATTGGGCGCGGAATCGGCCATGGGCATAGCCCCGGGTCGCACGCTATGCACAGCGATGTGCACCGAGCGGCCCGGCGAGCGGCTGACCTCCCGTTTACTTCTTCAGCTGGTTGTCCGGGCCCTTGTTCGCGCCGGGCGCGGCGTAGCCCATCGGCTTGTGCTCAGCGAAGGAGTGGGCGGTGCCGCTGCCGTGGGCGTCGGGACCGACCTTCACGTGACCGGTGAACGACGCGCCGTCAGCGACAACCAGACGCGCGGCCACAAGGTCGCCCTTCATCTTCGCCTTTGCGGTCAGCTCCACGCGCTCCTTCGCGGTCAGGTTGCCATCAACCTCGCCGTCGACCAGGACCTTGATCGCCTCGACCGCGGCCTTGCACGACGCGCCGCTCGCCACCTGCAGCTCGCCCTTGGCCTCGATGGTCCCCTCGAACGTGCCCAGGATGCGGGCGGTGGACTCGAACCGCATCTCGCCCTTGATGTGCGTGTCCGCGCCGATGACGGTCGTGTTGGTGGGCTCTGCCATGGCTGACTCCTCCGTGGTTGCTGTGTGAAACGCGCCACGTCCGTCGCGGCACGAAGCGGCGAGTGTAAAGCCGATCCCCGCTCGGCTTTCCCCCTGTGCAAACACTGCGGACAACCTGCCAACAACTCCCGCCCGCGCCGCGTAGATGCCTGCGATTGCAGCGTGTTGCGCACCGGCACCGAACACGCCCCGCGCGCGTCGTTAGGCCGGACAACCCCGGGGGGCGTTCACCCCAAATCCGGCGACGGCGCAGCCACCGGTCCGGTTGGTGCACTCTCGCCGCACATCGGCGTAGAGACGGGACTTACTTCGTCCCCGCCCCCGCGAGCACCAGTCGGATCGCATCACCCGCGCCCACAAGGCTCTCGCCCGCGATCACACCCGCGCACAGCGTCACGAAGAACCGCTCGGTCCACGTCGGGAACAGCCGCTGCAGTCCGAGCCCAATTATCGCGCCCAGGAACATCGAGATGCCGTTCCACGCGGGGATCACGAAAGCGAGGCCCAGCGACGCCGCGCTCGGCACCCACACGCCCACCTTCTTGGGCAGCAGCTTTTCGAGCACCGGGAGGAGCACCCCCACCGCCGCGGCGATGTACACCGCCGGGATCACGCCCGGTGGCAGCGACTCAAAGCCCTTGGCGAACAGGTCCGCCACCGCCTTCCACTGCACCACCGCCGGCGCCGGCCACTCCGGCGTCAACAGCTGCTCCTGCGGCTTGGGGATGAGCACGAGGTAGAACCCCGACGCCACCACCGCCCCCACCATCGCGCCAATTACCTGCGACACGACCTGCTTCCGCGCGACGGCCCCCAGCAAGTACCCGCACTTGAGGTCGTGCATGAGGTCCGCGCACTGCGAGGCCGCGCCGGAGGTGATGTTGGCGGTCATGAGGTTCGCGCTCGGGCTGTTCGGCGCGATCACCGCGAACATGAGCTGCGTCACCTTGCCCATCGGGCCCACCGGCGCCACGTTGGTCTCGCCGCTCACTCGAGACGCGACCACCGCCAGGACAAACGACAGCAGCACCGCCAGCACCGCCGCCCACCACGCGATATTGAAGAACTCCGTCTGCAGGAACACCGCGATGATCAGGGCCACCACCAGCGAGATCATGAACCAGCGGCGTGACACCTCGCCCGTGTCCCCGCCGACCCCGCCCGCCCCGCCGCTCGTTCTCCGGAACGACCTCAGGATTGAAGGCATCGAGAACGCGAACGACGTCAGCGACGCCACCACCATCAGCGTCACGCCCGGCCACAGGATCCACTCGCCGATCGTCTTGCGGTCGCTTGCAATGCCGCGCTCGAGCAGCTGCCCCCCGATCACCACCCACCCCGCGATCGCGCCCAGCAGGATCGATACCCCCGCCCGCACGCCCACCAAGCCGCCCACCGCGACCATCAGCCCCGTGTTCTCGAGCGCGAACCCGAACATGCTCCCGGCAGGCTTCCCAAAGATCGTCACGCCAAAGTCGTTGAGCGGCACCGTCGCTCCGACCTTTTTCGCCGCCGCCGCCCGCAGGATGTCTACCAGCTTCAGCCCGCCCCCCAGCACCGCCCCAATACCCAGCATCCCCACGCGCTTGAGCGCCTCCGCGCCGGTGTTGTAAATCTCCGTCAGCGTCGACGCGCACGCAAGCCCGCCCGGGAACGGCAGCTTGTCGACAATGACCATCTGCCGCCGCAGCCCCATCGCCACCGCGATGCCCACGAAGCACACCGACGTCACCCACACGCTCAGCTTCCACCACGGCAGCACCGTGCCGTCGATCAACGTGAGCGCCGGAATCGCCGACACCAGCCCGGCGCTGCTCACCGCGCCCGCGGCCGAAATCGCCGCCTGGCTCACGTTGTTCTCCAGCTTCCCGTACATCCGCGTGTTCACGAACACCTTCGTCACCGCGTACCAGAACGCGAACGCGAGCAGGATGCCCGTGATCGACATGTTCAGGCCCCAGCCGATCTTCAGGCCCGTGTACACGTTGCAGATGCTCAGCGTGCCCCCCAGCACGATGCTCGTCACGATCGACCGCCACGTCAGCTGCGGCGACACGAAGTCAACCGGCGGCGGTGCGGCCTCACCTACGCTGGGCATTGTCGAGGCAGCAGCGGACGTGGACGCACGCTCACTCGTGGACTGGCTCAATCAATACCTCCTGCGGCAAGCCGCGGGAGTCTACCGACCGCGCCTGAAAGTATCAGTCGAAAAGGTCAGAGAGCCAGTGCTTCTTCTTGTAGTGCGGGTGGGGGTGCGGGTACTGCGGAAACTGCCCGCCCTGCGCCGTGTACACCCCGCTGTCGTCCGGCTTGCGCCCCTGGTACGGGTACGGCTGCTGCCCATACCCCGGCGGCGGGGCCGCGCTTGGCGCCGCCCCCGCGCTCTCGCGGGCGCTCCGCTCCAGGATCTTGTCGAGCTCGCCCCTATCCAGCCACACGCCGCGGCACTGCGGGCAATAGTCGATCTCCACACCCTGCCGTTCCGACATCACCAGGTCCGGCGTCTTGCACGAGGGGCACTTCATGGACAGTTCTCCCAAGGAAGTCATCCCTCAATCCTTGCCGCCTTCGCTCAACATCGCACTACAATCGGTTGAGTTCACGGAGGCCCCCATGACCACCATCTCCCGCCAGCCCTCCCCCACAGCCGCTCCTTCCACCGATCCGCTCCAGCTGATCGACGTCGACCACGTGCAGTTCTACGTTGGCAACGCCAAGCAGGCCGCGTTCTTCTACGCCCACTGCTTCGGCTTCCAGATCGAGCAGGTCTCTGACCTCACCACCGGCCAGCGCGACGCGGCCCACTACCTCCTCACCCAGGGCAACATCCGATTCATCCTCACCACGCCCCTCTCGCCCATGCACCCCGCGGCCATGGAAGTCGCGATGTACGGCGACGGGGTCAAGGACGTCGCCTTCACCGTGTTCGACGCCGAGAAGGCCTGGGAGCGCGCCATCCGCAACGGCGCGCAGTCCGCCTACGAGCCTCGCACCTTCAAGGACGGCCGCGGCACCGTCACCATGGCGGGGATCAAGACCTACGGGCGCGTCAACCACACCTTCGTCTCCCGCACCGGCGACTACGAGCTCACCTGTGTCAAGCAGGGCGGCCTCTTCAAGCCCAACTTCAAGCGCCTCGACGGCGGCGATTGCGGCCCCGCCGCGGCCGGCTGCGCCCCGCAGATGGGCACCTCCGTCCTCGCCATCAACGAGTACAACAAGAAGAACCCCTGCGGCCTCAAGTACGTCGACCACCTCGTCGGCAACGTCGAGCTCGGCATGATGAACCACTGGGTCGCGTGGTACGAGAACGTGCTCGAGTTCAAGATGTTCAAGCACTTCGACGACGCCGACATCTCGACCGAGTACTCGGCCCTCATGTCCAAGGTGATGGCCAGCGGCAACCACCTCATCAAGATGCCCATCAACGAGCCCGCGCCGGGTAAGAAGAAGAGCCAGATCCAGGAGTACCTCGACTGGCACGCCAACACCCCCGGCGTCCAGCACCTCGCACTCCGCACCGACGACGAGCTCTACTCCATCGCCGCCCTCCGCTCCCGCGGCGTGGACTTCCTCACCCTGCCTGACGCCTACTACGAGAAGGTCTGGGACCGGGTGAACACCATGCTCACCAGCCACGGGCACCCCGCTGTCCGTGAGGACCACGAGGCCATCAAGAAGCTCGGCATCCTGGTGGATGCCGACGACGAGGGCTACCTCCTGCAGCTCTTCACCAAACCGCTCCAGGACCGGCCCACCCTCTTCTTCGAGATCATCTGCCGGCGCGGCAGCCAGTCCTTCGGCAAGGGCAACTTCAAGGCCCTTTTCGAGGCCCTGGAGATCGAGCAGGGCCGTCGCGGCAACCTGTGACCTGAACGCCCCCCGACCCGGGTATCCACCCAGCCGGGCCCCTGTCGCCGGTTATCGGCGCCCTTGCAGGATTCTCCAGTTTCACTCTCCAGCGGAACGGGGCGAGACCCGATACCGAATCCTGTTGTGCCCGCCTCCGGGTTGCGGTACGCTGGAACCGCCGGGCAGTCGCCCGGGCGTTCGCCAATTGAGTTTGCCCAAGGGAAGCAGTGTCGCCTGACGTCAGGGGTGCGCTGGTCCACTGTGAGCCGAGGGCCCTGCAAGAGAGGTCGCATCGATGGATCAGAGCACGCGTTACCTGGGTCTGTGTGTTGCCGCCACGCTCACCACGCTCGCCGGTCAGGCCATGGGGCAGACCTGCGGCGCCCCCTCGCAGGGGCCCGACGTGATCGTTGGCGACCTCCCGAACACTTCGAACTACACGCCCGTCGGCGGCATCGATGCATTCTCGATGGCCACCACTTCCTGCAACCTGGGCAACCAGAACCTGCTCTGGAACGCCTTCCCGGCGAACACCCACCCCGCCATCACCCAGAACATGTACCGCTACAAAGTGGTGAACGGCACCGGCCGTTTCGAGCAGATCGGCCAGAGCTGGCTGAAGCACGGCTTCACCGCTCTCACCGGCAACGTCTGCTGCACCTGCAACAACCCCGGAAGCGGCTCGCTGCTGGGCGTCGGCTGCTCCGACCCCTACACCGCCGAACGCAACGCGAGCCAGAACGGCCTCGGGCCCAAGTACCAGGTGAACGCCTCCACCGGTTGGTTCCCCACCGGCGGCCCCGCCACCGGCACGGGCGGCAGCGGCAGCGTCTACCGCCGCCTCCAGTTCGCCCTCTCGGAGGTCACCAACTCCGCCGGCGGCACCGCCGCCGCCGAGCGTTACTTCGGTGAATCGCAATACGTCTCCCAGGATGACGCCGCCGCCGGCAACAAGAACAACAACGCCTCTTACCGCGAGCTCGCCATCACCGGCACCGCGACGGACCGCAGCGTTGCCTTCTCCACCGCGACCGGCGCGGTCGCAAACACGTCGCGCATGAACCCGGCGATCCGCGCCTGGGCCGTGTGCGAGCCCGGCGTGACCCTCACCAACGTCGACGTCGCCAATGACGGCCGCTTCATCGTCGGCTCCAAGGCCTACGACCTCGGCGGCGGAATGTGGCGTTACGAGTACGCGATCTTCAACCTCAACTCGCACCGCAGCGGCGGCAGCTTCTCGATCCCGGTTCCCGACGCCGCGACCGTGACCAACATTGGCTTCACCTGCCCCAAGTACCACAGCGGTGACGGCGACGGCAACCAGAACTTCAGCGACGCGCCGTGGACCACCACCCGCGCCAACGATGCCCTGACCTTCGCCTGCGAGACCGAGGCACAGAACATCCGCGCCAACGCCCTCCGCTGGAGCACGCTGTACAACTTCCGCTTCGACACCAACGTCCCCCCCGCGGGCGTGGGCAACGTCAAGATGGGCCTGTGGCGCTCCGGCTCGCCCAGCCAGTTCCTGGCTTCTGCCCAGAGCCCCGGCTCCTTCCCCGCCCCGCTCGACGGCGGCGGCACCGCCACTCCCAGCACCGTCCAGATCACCGGCAGCACCCTGCTGACCGTCAACGTGATCCCCGCCACCAATCCCACCAGCACGGGCGTGACCGTGGTCGGCAACCTCACCAACATCAACGGCTCCGCGGAGCAGGCCTTCTACGACGACGGCACCCATGGTGACGTCACCGCCGGGGACAACGTCTTCAGCTTCCTGGCCACCCTGCCCGAGCCCCTCACCGCCGGCGCTCGCAGCGTCACCTTCACCGCCAGCGACGCCCAGTCGCGGATCGCGACCGGCAGCATCAACTTCAACCTGACCGCCGCCCCCAGCGGCGGCTGCTGCATCGCTGGCAACTGCTCCATCCAGAGCGCCTACCAGTGCACCCAGGCCGGCGGCACCTACCGCGGCGACGCCAGCAACTGCGGAGCAGCCACCTACACCATCACCAGCACCGGCTCGGGCTTCGCGACCATCGTCGGCCAGGCAGGCACCACCGCCGCCGCGACCGTCAGCGGTTGCGATGAGTGCTCGCAGCAGGTCGGCCTGCCCTTCTCGTTCCCCTTCTACGGCACCAACTACGGCTCGGTGCACATCCACTCCAACGGCTACCTGCAGTTCGGCACAACGGCGAACGTCTCCTACCAGAACGGCGCCATCCCCAACGCCAACGTGCCCAACAACGCCATCTACGTCGCCTGGAACGACTACGACCTCGCTGACCAGGGCGACTGCTACTACCGCACCGACGGCGTGGCCCCCAACCGCCGCTTCACCGTCGAGTGGAACAACGTGACCGAGTGGAACATCACCCCCAACAACAGCAGCACCTTCCAGGCCGTGCTGCACGAGGGCACCGGCCACGTTGAGTTCCGTTACGGCACCGTCGCGGCGGCCGCCATCAGCGGCGCCACTGTCGGTATCGAGAACGCCAACGGCACGGTGGCCGTGAGCGTCGCCGGCTCCACCATCGGCACCGGCAATACCACGCGGACCGTCAACAACGTGCCCGCCCAGAACCCCTGCCCCGCCACCTGCGGCACCGCCGACTACAACGGCGACGGTGACACCGGCACCGACCAGGACATCGAGGCCTTCTTCGCCTGCATCGGCGGCACCTGCTGCCAGACCTGCTGGCACCTCGGGTCCGACTTCAATGCCGACGGCGACGCCGGCACCGACCAGGACATCGAGGCCTTCTTCCGCGTCCTGGGCGGCGGCAACTGCTGATCCGCTGACCTGACCTGAGCTTCTTCCCAGGGCCCGCCGCAAGGCGGGCCCTTTTCGTTGCGCTTAGACTCAGCCCATGCCAACCTTCCTGCTCAAGACAGAGCCCGGCGAGTACAGCTTCGCCGACCTCGTCACAGACAGGAAGACCTGCTGGTCAGGTGTCTCCAACCCCGCGGCCTTGCAGGCGATCCGCTCGATCAGGAAGGGCGACGAAGTGCTCGTCTACCACACCGGGGACGAGAAGGCCGTGGTCGGTCTCGCGAAAGCGGTAAGCAACCCGTACGAGGACCCTGATCGCCCCGGCCTCACGCCAGAGGGATCGCCCAAGTTCGCCGTAGTTGACCTCAAGCCCGTCAAAGCTGCGATGACGCCGGTCACGCTCGCCGAGCTCAAGGCGGACAAGCACTTCGCGTCATTCGCACTGGTCAAACAGTCCCGCCTGAGCGCGATGCCTGTGCCGCCCACGATGGACAAGCTGATCCGCGAGCGGGCTGGGCTGTAGGCCCGCGCGCTCCGAGCCACCCGCTTACTTCTTCGCCGCCTTCCGCTTGAGCGTTCCGATGTCGCCCCACAGGTCCTTGTGCTCGGCGTTGGCCTTGAAGAACGCCTGCAGGTCCTCGGTCGACGCCGTCAGCACGACCTTCTTCTCCTTGCCGTGCTCCGCGTGCCCCAGCTTGAACGTCCCATCCTTCAGCCCCTTCTCGAGCGCGTCGTGCTCAAGGGGCCAGATCTGAAGGGCATCACCATTCCGTTTGCAGCGGAAAAAGTTGTGCATCGGCGCAGCCATGGTGCCGAACCGCTCGCCCACCTCGTCGCGGTCGGTCCTGGTCATCGTCAGATCGATGAACTGGTGATCCCCAAGCTTCACCAGCTGCATCGAGAACTGCATGCCCTTCTCCTCACCCTCCTTGACGAGCTTGACCGTGTACGTCTTCTCGCCCGCATCCGAGACGACGTAGTACTCCTCCGCCTCCTTGCCGTCCTCGTTCACCGGTTCCCACGTGCCCACGATCCCCGTGTCAGCCACGACCGTCTCATCCGACGCCAGCGCGTTCAGCGAGGGCGTCGAGCAACCGGTCACGATCATCGCGGCAAGGACGAGCAAAGCAGCAAGCAGCGTCTTCATCGGTGTTCTCCAGAGAGAGATGCGGGTTAGTGCACACTAGCCAAACGGGCCTGCGTAGTCAAGCGTGCAGCGCCTCGCGGTGCAACCCGGTTCAGATCAGACCCTTACTAACCAAACCGGAGCTCACCGCGGCAGCGGCGCCAAGTCAGGCTCCACCCACTCATACCGCGCCCGCGCCGGCATCCCCGACGGCGAATAGAACAGCCGCAGCGTCGTACACACAAGAGGTGCGGGTGCTCCGCCGCGAACGCCTCGAAGGACTCCGCCCGCCCCCGCGATCGCACAGTCGAATCGATCACCGTCACCCACGCCCGCGTCAGAGTCTCGTGGTACCCGCGCTCGGGCGTTTCCACCAGGCCATGAGCCGCGTTCAGCTTCTTGATCCCCTCGCGCATCGCGGCGACTGCATCCCCCAGCGGCATCTCCAGCAGCATCAGGTACGCGGCCCACACGTGCGCCCGGTGCGTCCACTCCACGGCCGGAATCTGCTGCGCACGGAACGCCCTCAGGAAGGCACCATCATCCATGGCCTCTCCTATGCCTCATATGAGTCCTATGCGTCCTATCGGCGTACGGCTCAGCAGCGCATCTTCATGATGTCCGTCAGCACATCCGCCTGGTGGTCCGCGTGGTAGCTCGACCGCACCAGCGGCCCCGACTCCACCACCTTGAACCCCCGCGCCAGCCCCTCCCGCCGGAACATCTCAAACTGCTCCGGAGTCACCCAGCGGTCCAGGGGCAGGTGGTTGCGCGTCGGCTGCAGGTACTGCCCGATGGTCAGGATGTCCATCGTGTCCTCGGCCCCGCCGTTCACGCGCGTGCGAGTGCGGGCCTGCACGTCCTCCATCAGCGCCAGCACCTCGTCATCTCGCTCCCCGATCCCCACCATGATCCCCGTCTTCGCGACGATCCCCTGCTCCTTCACCCGCCGCAGCAGCTCCACGCTCCGGTCAAACTTCGCGCTCGGACGCACCGCCGGGTACATCCGCCGCACCGTCTCCAGGTTGTGGTTGATGATGTGCGGCCGCGCATCGATCACCATCTGCAGCGCGGCCCAGTTCCCCTCGAAGTCCGGAATCAGCACCTCGATCGACATCTCCGGGCACGCCTCCTTGCTCCGGATGATCGTCTCGGCCCAGACCCCCGCGCCCCCGTCGGGCAGCTCGTCGCGGTTGACGCTCGTCACTACCACGTGCTTGAGCCCCATCAGGGCGAGACTCTCGGCCACGCGGCGCGGCTCGTCCTTGTCCAGAGGCTGCGGCCGCCCCGTCTTCACATTGCAGAACCCGCACGCCCGCGTGCACGTGTCCCCCAGGATCATGATTGTGGCGACCCCGCGGGCCCAGCACTCGCCCATGTTCGGGCAGCCCGCCTCCTCGCACACGGTGTGCAGCTTGTGCTCGCTCATGATCCCGCGCAGGCGGTTGTACCCCGGGCCCCCCGGCACCTTCGCCCGCAGCCAGGGCGGCTTGCGCTTTACCGCGATCTGGTCCTTGGCCCCGCCCTGGTTGTTGATGATCCGGTCCGAAAGCGACAGCACCGGCCGATCGACCATCTTCAGCGGATCGCCACCCAGCGGGCGCGGGTGACGCGCGAGCGTCCGGGCGATTGGGTCGGCAGGACTTGCGCCCGCGGGCGAAGCGACATCAGGTTGAGCAGAGGGCTGGCCGGCGGTCATGTGAAAGGACTCTAGGGCAAACCAGCTGGACCCGGGCAGCGTACCTGCCGGGTTCCCCGTCCCCTCAGCCGGTCCCCCCGCCCGGGCCCCTCACCAGGTCGCCCCGTCAGGCCGCCCATTCCGATAGCCTGTGCAGGCGAACTCATGAAGCCGCCTCTATCGGACGATCGGTAGTTGTCGGCCCCTCCCTCTGGGAAGGGGAAACACCGGGTGGGGGATCTATGATGGGCTCCTCCGCCAGGTCGTCCGGCAAGGCGACCAAGTCGGGGGCATAGTGACGGGGTAGGACGCCCGGTGAGCGGACGCTAGCGACCAGGGGTCACGCGGCCGCGGCCAAGTCAAAGGAGCGGGTCTTGAAGAATGAGATCGGTCAGGTGAAGAGTCAGGCCAAGGTTCTCCGCATCGCCGCCGGCACGGCCATCGCCGCCGCCGGCCTCCTCGGCGGCTGCGCCGATTCCTTCATGGACCCCAGCGTCAACGGGCGGTGGGACCCCACCCCCACCGTCATGCCCATCCTCGACCGCCTCGCCGCGATCGAGGACGATACCGGGGAGCTGGTCGAGACCAGCGAGCCCGTGCCGGCCGATCTCATCCCGCTGCCCCAGGCCTACCGCATCGGCCCCGGCGACCAGCTCGACATCACCCTCTATGACCTCATCGAGACGGGCCGCCCCGAGACCTACCAGCGCACCGTCGACCCCCGCGGCACCATCGAGCTCCCGCAGCTCGGCCGCCTCCAGATCGGCGGCCTTACCACCGACGAGGCCACCGAGGTCATCCGCAACGCCATGAAGCGCCTGGTCGCCGAGCCCCTCGTGCTCGTCGACGCCCGCGGCCAGCGTCAGCAGACGTACAACATCATCGGCGAGGTCCAGAGCCCCGGCCCGTACTTCATTCCTCGTGCCGACTACCGCCTTCTCGAGGCCCTCACCTCCGGCGGCCGCTTCGACCAGAACGTCGACGAGATCTACGTGATCCGTCAGGTGCCGCTGTCGGAAGAGGTCACGCAGGGCCAGGTCCCGCAGGCCCCCACCAACCCGCAGCAGCCGACGCAGCCGCAGCAGCCCACCGGTCAGGACCTCAACCGCCTGATCGATGAGATCGCGCCGCAGCCGACGCAGCCCGCGCCGGCGGATCCAGCGCAGCCGGCCCAGCCGCCGGCGCCGGCCCCGGCGGTGCCGCTGCCCGGGTCTGACCCTGCTCCCCGCCCGACCTCGCCCGGGATGTTCCAGCCTGAACCGACCCCCAGCACCACCGGCCAGGCCCCCATCGTCAACCTCCCGGAGAACGACGCGGCCCGCACCGCCCAGCCCGCGCCCGAGGGCATCCCGCAGACCGCCGACGAGGGTGCCTGGATCTTCGTCAACGGCAAGTGGGTCCGTTCCGGCGGACGCACCGCCCGCCAGGCCGCGGCCCCCGGAGGCGAGACCGAGAACCTCATCACGCAGCGCGTCATCCGCATCCGCATGCGCGACCTCCTCGCGGGCGAGCAGCGCGTCAACATCATCATCCGCCCGGGCGACGTGATCCGCGTCCCAGCGCCCCCCAGCGGCCTTGTGTACGTGAGCGGACAGGTCGCCCGCCCCGGCCCCTACCAGCTGCCCACCAGCGGCGGTCTGACGCTGATGCGTGCGATCGACTCCGCCGGCGGCTTCGGCAACCTCGCCATCCCCGAGCGCATCGACCTCACCCGCCTCCTGGACCACAACCGCGAGGCAACGATCATGCTCGATGGCAAGGCGATCGGGCAGAAGACCCAGCCCGACGTCTGGCTCAAGCCAAACGACCGCATCAACGTCGGCACGACATGGTGGGCCCTGCCCCTCGCGGTTATCCGGAACGGCTTCCGCGCCAGCTACGGGTTCGGGTTTGTGCTGGATCGCAACATCAGCAACGACCTGTTCGGGCCGCCTCCGCTCAACGCGCTGGGCCAGTAGGCCGAACTACCTAACACCTGACCGAACGGGCGGGGGTTTCGCCACAAGGCGCGGCTCCGGGCGAACCAGAGGGTCGCACGGGCACGTACGATGGCGGACCCCGGCCTGCGTTTGTCAGGGTTGTAGTCCGGGCCTCCTGTCGATCCCCCGTTATGGCGACCAGCGGTACTCAAGCGATCACAGCCCCTCAAGGGGCCTCCGGCATCGCCGGCCTCACCATCCTCGCATGGGTGAAGGGTGTCCTTCTGTTCACCGCGTTTGCAGGCCTCTTCGCGGTCTTCTTTGATCGCCAGGCCCGCCACAGCGCCGGCGCGATGGAGGACTGGGGCCACGCGTTCGTCGTCCCGCTCATCTCCGCATGGGCGATCTGGCAGAACCGGGCCGAGCTCCAGAAACGCCGCGCCAGCACCTTCTGGCCCGGCCTGCTCCCCCTCATCCTCGGGATCGTCTGCTACTTCTTCTTCATCGTCGGGTTCCCCAACCACATGTTCATGGGGTTCTCGATGGTGCTGACCTTGGCCGGCCTCTGCCTGCTGCTGCTGGGCCCCTCCATCTTCCAGGTCATCTTCCTGCCCATCGCCTACCTCGTTTTCGCGGTGTCGAACTCCGAGCAGGTGATCATCAAGATCACTTTCGCCCTACAGCAGATCGCCGCGCAGGGCGCGTGGCTCGTGCTCCGGGTGATCAGCGCCCTGGGCGCCGACTTCGTCGTGTTTATCGACGGCAACACGCTCACCGTCGGCGGCAAGGCCCTCAACGTCGCCGAGGCGTGCTCGGGCATGCGCATGGTCGTCGCCTTCATGGCCCTTGCCGGCGCGGTTGCACTCCTCACGACCAAGGTCTGGTGGCAGCGCGTCTCCCTCATGCTGCTGGCCATTCCGGTCGCGGTGTTCAACAACATCCTCCGCGTAGCCGTGCTCGGCCTGCTCAGCCTGTGGAAGCCCGACCTCGCCACCGGCGACGCCCACATGGTCATCGGCACCGTCCTGCTGGGCGTCGGCCTCGCCATGTTCATGGGCATCCAGTGGCTCCTCAGCCGTATCGTCCGCGAGGCTCCCGACGCCAAGAAGCCCATCAAGAAAGCCGGGGTGACCCGTGCCTGAGCCCATCCGCCGCTTCTTTACCGTCCCCTTCGTGGTCGCGCTCGGCCTGCTCACCATCGCCGCCATCGCGATGCCTCTCGCCATCGACCACTTCAAGATCTCCATCAAGAAGCTGCCCATCCACCCCGAGGGCGGCCGCCTGCTCACCTCCGTCCCCTTTGAGACCAGCTCCTGGGTGTGCACCACCGGCGACCACCGCGAGACCGCCGAGGTCGAGGCCACCCTCGGCACCAAGAACTACATCACCCGCGTCTACCTCGAGAAGTTTCCCGCCCAGGGCAAGAAGCCCCGCAGCATCAGCCTCCACGCGGCGTACTACACCGGCATGATCGACACCGTGCCCCACGTCGCCGACCGCTGCTTCGTCGCCGGCGGCATGCAGCTGGGCACGCTCACGCAGGACCTCCCCCTGCCCCTCGACCGCACCCGCTTCATGCCCGACCGCGACGTGCCCGAGCAGCTCAAGGGCCGCATCACAAAAGTCCGCAGCAGCGACGGCGTGTACGTCCGCATGCCTCGCGACCCTGACACCATCAAGATCCACACGATGAAGTTCATCGACCACGGGAAGGACCTCTACGCGGGGTACTTCTTCGTGGCCAACGGCGGGTGCGTCGCCCGCGCCGAGGACGTCCGCCTGCTCGCCTTCAACCTCTCCGCCACCTACGCGTTCTACATGAAGGTGCAGGTCACCACGCCCGACGTCACCTCTCAGGAGGAGCTGGCCGCGCTTTCGGCCCAGCTGCTCGACGAGCTCTTCGGCGACCTCATGCGCTGCACCCCCGATTGGGTCGAGGTCGAAGCCGGACGCTACCCACCCCCCACCGATACCGACGGAAGCACACCGCCCGGCGGCAACGCCTGAGCGCGAGATTCGAGAACCGGCGCACCTGACGCGCCGGCAGGAGCATTGTCCATGGCCGGGAACGTGAATACGAAGTTCGTGGTTGGCCTCACCGCCGGCGCCGCCGTCGTCATCGGCGGGCTGTCCTACACCGCCTACGTCCTCCTTCAGAACTCCGGCGCCGACCTGGCCCGCATGGGCGACCAGAAGATGGCCGCCAAGCAGTACAAGGAGGCCGCGGACACCTACGCCAAGGCCGTCAACAAAGAGAAGACCAACACCGAGTTCCTCCGCAAGTGGATCACGGCCCTCAAGCAGACCAACCGCGAGTCCCAGCGCTCCTACTCCGACGCCTTCCACAAGGAGCTCGCCCTCTCCGTCCGCCAGCTCGCCCTGGTGAGCGACCAGATCGCCGACAAGCGCGAGTACTTCGAGCTCCGCCAGGACATGCTCGAGTCCATGCCCTTCTACAAGGAGGGCTACGAGGACGTCATCGCCGACGCGGACCTCATCCTCTCCAAGTACCCGGCCCCCTCCGCCGAGTCCGAATCCCTCCGTCGCTACCGCGGCATGGCCCGACTCCGAATCGCCCTTAACACCCCCGATGCTCCCAAGGAGCTCGTCGAGGGCGCCAAGGCCGACCTCGAGGCAGCGCTCGCCGCAGCGCCCGGTGATCAGGATTCCGCCCAGTGGCTCGCGGTCTGGCACGGCCTCGCCGCCAACAAGGCCGCGACCGCCAACAACCTCGATGAAGCCAACAAGCACATGGCGAGCGCCGAGAAAGTCATCACCGACTTCCTCGCGAAGAACCCCGGCAACGCCCTCGCCACTATCGTGCAGACCCGCCAGGAGCTCGACCGCCGCATGCGCGAGCTCGCCCAGCGCACCGACAAGCCCAGCGCCGACGAAGTCCGGGAGCTCAACCGCCAGCTCGTCGCCGCCATGAAGCCCAGGATCGAGGCCGCCGCGGAGCTCGCCAGGGCCCAGGCCACGACGCTCCCACTCCGCGGCATCCAGATGCTCCGCGAGCTCGAGGGCTCGATCGACGCCGCCGCGGGCTTCTCCCGCACCGAGGGCATCGTCCGCGCCGCATTGCAGGCCCGCCCCGCCGACGCCGACCTGCACATGCTTCTGGCCGACTTCGCCTCTACCCGCAAGGAGCACGAGGACGCGATCGGGATCCTGCAGAAAGTCATCGACATGCCCGTGCCCCCGCTCTCGGTGGAGGGCCAGCTGCTCTTCTCAAAGAAGGCCGACGCCCGCGTCCGCCAGGGCCAGGCGATCTTCCAGGTCTACCGCGGCATCACCGAAGCCGCTGATCGCGACAAGTCCATCGCCCGCATGCGCAAGCTCCGCGATGAGCTCGTCGCGCAGGTAGACGCCTCGACGCCTGGCGCCATGCTCACCGACGCCCAGCTCGCCATCATGGAGGGCGACCTGACGAAGGCGGACCGCCTGCTCACGCAGTTCAACCGCGACACCCGCGGCTCGATGATCGATGCCATGATGCTCGCGGCAGAGGTCTCGGTCATGCGCAACGAGCCCGGCGCCGCTAAGACCCAGCTCGAGAACGTCGTCCGCGCTCAGCCCAACAACATCCTCGCCGTGGCCCGCCTCGCCGAGGTGGAGATGATGCTCCGCAACTACGCCCGCGCCGAGCAGCTGCTCACGTGGGTCCAGAGCACCCAGCCCAACAACCAGGCGATCAAGCAGCAGCTCGAGGTCCTCCGCGGCCACGTGAAGGGTGAGCAGGTTTCCGACCCCATCCTCCAGGTCGTCCTCGAAGTCGACAAGATGACCAGGGAGCTCTCAAACGATCCCACCGGCCCGGCCAAGGTCGTCGCGAAGGTACGAGCTGACATGGACCGCCTCAAGTCCACCGACCCGCGTCTGTACCGCACGCTGGCCATGGCGGAGATCCGCAACAACAACAAGGCCGGCGCACTCGACGCCATCCGCAAGGGCCTTGAAGCCAACCCGGGCCACGCCGAACTGCGGTACTTCGAGGTCAGCCTCGCCGAGAACGACCCGCTCAAGCAGCGCCTCGAGCTCAACAGGATGGCCACCGCCAATGACGAGGTCGAGCGCCTCCTGAACGAGTACAACATCTACACCGAGTTCAACAAGAAGGCCGACGCCCGCGCCGCGCTCGACAAGGCCAAGCAGACAGCCCCCAACGACAAGCGCGTGGTCGAGATCGACTTCATCAGCGCCGTCGAGGACAAGGACTGGACACGCGCCGAGGAGCTCGCCGCCCGCGGCCAGCGCGAGAACGTAGACGCGATCGACGGGGCCACCTTCCGCGCACGCCTCGAATCCGCCAAGGGCAACGCCGAAACCGCCGTCACCGTCCTGCAGCAGGCCACAGGACGAGGCGGCGTGCAGCCCGAGACCTGGCGCCTCCTCGGCCACCTTCAGCTGAAGGCGGGGCGTGTCACCGATGCCATCGCCTCCTTCCGCCAGGCCCTTGCCCTCCGCCCCGATGACGTCGGCGCGATCAAGGACCTCGTGAGCGCCCAGATGCGCTCGGGACAGCTCGACGACGCCCTCACCAGCGCCCGCAACTACGAGCAGTTCGCCAGCGGTGACGGCGACTTCGTGCACATGTGGCTCATCCTCGAGGCCACCGTGCCCGGCGGCGACCGCGCCAAGGCCCTCCAGCGCCGCACGCAGCTCTACCAGGTCTCCCCCGAGGACCGCGACAACGCCATCGCCCTCGCGTCCATCCACATGGACAGCGACCGCACCAAGGCCCGGCCCATCATCGACGACCTCATGCAGCGCGCGCCCGGGCTTGACGTGGTCGGCCTGGACGCCGCGTGGCACTGGGCCGACCGCAACGCCGCCAGGGCCCGTGAGGTCTTCGAGAACTACATCAAGCAGCAGGAGGCCGCGGGCAAGCTCAACGCCGACTCGTTCGTCGCCTACGCCCAGTTCCTCATGCAGCGCCAGGACGTCGAGGGCGGCCTCGCGATCCTCGACCGCGCCCGCCCCTTCCAGGACAAGGCCACCGCCAACATCGACCGCGCCATCGCCGATTCGTGCATGGCCCTCAACAAGCTCGACCGCGCCGCCGAGGCCTGCCGCCAGATCCTCGCGGCCAAGGCCGACACACCCAACCGCATCTACGAAAAGCGCCTCGCGGAGTGCTACCTCCAGCTCGGCAAGTTCACCGAAGCCTCGGCCATCGTCACCCCCATGCTGACGGCCCCTGACCTCGACGCAGTGACCATCCTCGTCGCCGCCGAGATCAAGAACCAGCAGAAGGACGCCAAGGGCCGCATGGACCTGCTCGACCGCGCCGTGGCGCGCTTCCCCCAGGACGCTTCCGTGTTCATGCGCCGCGGGCAGGCGATCATGGAGTCGGCCGCGGGCAAGCAGGCCGACGAGGCCCGCCCGCTCTTCCGCGCCGCCGAGGCCGACCTGACGCAGGCCGTGAAGCTCAACCCGCAGCTCTGGCAGGCCCTCCGCCTCCGCGCCATGGTGTACAAGGACCTGAGCGATCCCGAGAGGGCCATCAACGACCTGAAGGCCGCGCTCGACATCTACCCGCACGACAACGAGCTGCTCAGCGGCCTCATCGCCTACATGCTCGAGAACAGCCGCGAGCAGGAGGCCCTGGAGGTCGCCGACCGCGCCCTCACTAAGCGTCAGCGCGACGTGGGCGCCTTCACCATGGTGGCGCAGGTCTTCGCCATCCGCGACCGCTGGTCGCAGGCCGTCCGCTTCATGGAGCGGGCCTACAGCATCGACCCGAGCGACACCACCGCCCTCCGCTACCTCGACACGCTGCTCTCAGCCAAGCCCCAGCCCTTTGCGGCCGACGCCGAGCGCGTCCTCAACTCCGCCCAGCTCAAGGCCCGCGTTGCCAGCAACCCCGGCCTCCTCATGGTGCAGGCCCGCATCGCCATGCTGCAGAACAAGTCGGCGCAGGCCCTCCGCTCCGCTGCCGACGCCCTCGCGATCGTCCCCTCGGACGATCCTCGCATGATGCTCCAGTGGTACGGCGAGCTCCGCCGCATCCTCCCCGAGCGCTCCGCCCAGCGCAGCTTCCTCGAGGACCTCATGAACTCCGGCCGCTCCACCGAGTGGGCCTCGTTCTTCCGCGGCATGCTCATGATGGAGGACACCGCCGTGCGTGAGCAGGGCTTCGAGGTGATGAAGCAGCTCCTCCGCACCTCCCAGAACAAGCCGCTGCGTCAGATGGTCCACCGCACCTACAGCAGCAACCTCTACGCCGCCGAGCGCTACCCCGAGGCCGCCGCCGCCATGCAGGCCGGCCTCGCCGAGTTCCCCGACGACCTCGAGGTGATGAACAATCTTGCCTACACCCTGGTGAAGCGCACCAGCCAGCCCGCCGAGGCCCTCAAGCTCGCCCAGCAGGTGGCCGAGAAGAACCCCACCGCCGACGTGCTCGACACGCTCGCGGTGTGCTACCTCAAGACCGGTGACAAGGACAAGGCCCTCGCCACCATCGCCCGCGCCGAGGGCATGCAGATGTCGCCGCTCACGGCGGTCTCTGTTTTCATGCACAAGGCCGAGATCCTCGACGCCCTCGGCCGCAAGGATGACGCACGCAAGGCGATCGCCGACGCGGTCAAAATCCAGGAAAACAACCCATCCGCTATTCCCGCCCAATCAAAGACCGACCTCGAAGAGGTCAGGAAACGGATCGGTTCGGCCTGAGAATCCGAACTTCACGCAAGTCAGGGGAGTATCGGACCGACAGTATCGAGGCAGACTCACGCCAGTTTGTGATCGCTGCGCCCTGTTGCGGGGCCGCGGCGCGTGGGGGCGGTCACCCGGCCGCGATGGGCAGTAGAGGAATGTACCTATGACGACGCTTCCGGCCAGTGCAGCACCCGTGATGAACCAGCCCGCGCGCATGGGCTCGACCGCAACGCCGCCCGCCGCCCTCGCGGCGCAGGCCGGCAGCATCGATCCGCTCAAGCTGCTCAACAAGTACAAGCTCGTGCTGGGCGGCGCCGCCGTCGCCGGCGCGGTGCTGGGCGTCGGCGCCCACCTGGTCCTGCGCACCGTCGCCCCCAAGTGGTCGCCCGTCGCGATCTTCAACTGCCTCCCCCCGCAGGAGGACGTCGGCGGCGCCAACGCCCAGTACGTCGGCGGTCAGGAGATGGACCGCTTCATGCAGACGCAGGTCCGCATGATGACCTCCGACATCGTCCTCGCCAAGGTCGCCGAGGACCCCCAGCTGATCAACAAGGCCTCCGGCTGGGCCAAGCAGTTCCTGGAGGTTGACGGCTCCACGGGCATGCAGGCCCCCCGCTACGACAAGATGACCGAGGAGCTGCGCGACATCGTCGGCGCCCGCGTCCTCCCCCAGACCAACCTGATCGAGCTCTCGGTTTCCGACAGCAACAAGGAAGACGCCACCGAGATCCTCCGCCTCGTGCGCGAGAAGTACACCCTCGTCCTCAAGAGCCAGACGCAGGACCTCTCCGACGACCGCGTGAAGGCCATCCGCGACCAGATCGACCGCTACGACATCGAGCTCAAGAACCTCGCCCGCAAGCGTGACGGCCTCGTCACCACCATGAGCCTTGACGCCATCCGCGACGCCGCCAACGCGACGCGCATGCTCCTGGCCAACACCGAGGAAGAGCTCCAGCAGGTCTCGCTCTCCCTCCAGAGCGCCCGCAAGCGCCTGACCCAGATGCAGGAGCAGCAGCAGGCCGGCGGCTTCTCCCCTGAGCTGCTCGCCAACATCGAGAAGGACCCCGCGGTGCTCGAGGTCCAGTCCATGATCTCCAAGCTCGAGACCACCCGCCAGATGCTGCTCAACCGCGGCCTCTCCCCCGACCACCGCGAAGTCCGCATGGTGGACGCCAACCTCGAGGGCGCCCGCCAGAACCTCGAGCGCGTGAAGAGCGAGCGCCTCGCCAAGATGTTCGCCGGCGAGCTCGATGAGCTCGCCAAGGGCGTCGCCCAGCTCGAAAGCCAGGAGGAGAAGCTCGTGCAGGAGAGCGGCGCCTACAAGCGTCGCCTCACCGACCTCACCACCGCGCAGGGCCAGCTCGACGACATCGAGAACCAGATCCGCACCATCATGGCGAGTAAGGCGGACACCACCGCATCCTTCCAGAATCTGCTCAGCCTCCAGCAGATGGGCAGCTTCAACCGCGTGGTCCTGCTCCAGCCCGAGAAGACCCCCAACGAGATGTCTTTCCCCAAGTGGAAGCTCATGCTCCCCGCGGGCATGATCCTCTGCGTCGGCCTCGTCGGCGGCCTGGTTGTCCTGCGCGAGGTCGTCGACCAGCGCGTCAAGGGCCCCTCCGACATCTCCATCATCCCGCGCACCAAGCTCCTGGGCTGGGTCCCCGAAGCGTCGGAAGACCCCTCGGGCGTCGGCGCCACCGAGACCGCCTTCCGCGACCGCCCCCGCGGCATCGTCGCCGAGAGCTTCCGCCAGATCCGCGGCAGCGTCGCCAAGCGCGTCGCCGCCGCCGACCACAAGACGCTCCTGGTCATCGCCGGCATGCCGGGCAGCGGCGCCACCAGCGCCGTCTCCAACCTCGCTTTCGCCTTCGCCGCCGCCGACAAGCGCGTGCTCGTCGTGGACGCCAACTTCCGCCGCCCCTCGCTGCACCGCGTCATGGGCCTCAGCGAGGGCAAGGGCCTCGCCGACGTCCTCGCCCGCAGCGTAGAGCTGACCGACGCCATCCAGGCAACCTCCACGCCCAACCTCGACGTCCTCAGCGCCGGCAGCAAGGAGCACCGCGTCTTCGAGCGCCTCGCCACCGACGCCATGACGGACGTCCTCAACCGCGCCCGCCAGGACTACGACCTCATCCTCATCGACTGCGCCCCCGCCATCGTCGCCGGCGACGGCGTCGCCCTCGCCCACCGCTGCGACGCCTCCATCCTCGTCGTCCGCGCCCTCGCCGAGAAGCGCGGCATGATCGCCCGCGTCAAGAACGAGCTCAGCGACGGCCGCAGCGAGTTCCTGGGCGTCGTCGTCAACGCCGTCCGCTCCTCCAGCGGCGGCTACATGAAGGGCAACATCCGCGCCGCCCACGAGTACCAGCAGGCCTGAGCACCGCGCCCGGCCCACTGGTAATCTTCAGCCATGACCCCACCCCCGCCCGCCAGCACGACCCCAGGTGAACACCGCCGGGTGGTGGTGAGCGGGGGTGCGGGCTTTATCGGGTCCCACCTCACCGAGCTCCTCCTCGCCCGCGGCGACCACGTAACCGTCGTCGACAACCTCTCCACCGGCCGCCGCAGCAACCTTCCCGCGATGCACGAGCGCCTCCGCTTCGTGGAGGCCGACCTCAAGGACGCCCTCGCCGCCTTCGGCAAGGGCGAGACCTTCGACGAGATCTATCACCTGGCCGCCGCAGTGGGCGTCAAGCTCATCATCGCCGACCCCATCCGCTCCATCGAGACCAACATCGAGCAGACCTCCGCCCTGCTCCGCTTCGCCGCTACCCGCTCCCGCGAAGGCCGCGGCGTCCCCACGCTCATCGCCTCCAGCAGCGAGGTGTACGGCAAGTCCACCCGCTCGCCCTTCTCCGAAGAAGACGACGTTGTCTACGGCCCCACCACGATGTCGCGCTGGTCCTATGCCTGCACCAAGGCCGTCGACGAGTACCTCGCCCTTGCCTACCACGCCCAGCAGGGCCTGCCCGCGGTCGTCACCCGCTTCTTCAACACGGTCGGCCCGCGCCAGGTCGGCGAGTACGGCATGGTCCTGCCCCGCTTCGTGCAGGCCGCGCTCGAAGGCCGCGACCTCGAGGTCTACGGCGACGGCACACAGTCCCGCTGCTTCTGCGATGTGCGCGATGTGGTCGAGGTCCTGCCGCGCCTCATGGCCAACCCCGCCTGCCACGGCCAGGTCTTCAACGTCGGCGCCGACACCCCCATCACCATCGGCGAACTTGCAAGCTCCGTCATCACCACTCTGCGCTCCACCTCCGGCGTCCGCAAAATCCCCTACACTCAGGCCTACACCCGCGGGTTCGAGGACCTCGGCCAGCGCCGGCCCGACCTCTCCCGCCTCCGCGCCGCCGTCGGCTTCGCCCCACGCATCCCTCTGGAACGCACCATCCTCGACGTTGCCGCTTCATTCTCTACCGACTTCAAGCGAGGCAAGCAGTGACAGGCGTCTGGGCCATCCTGGCACAAGCAGCGACTGAGACCACCGCGGACGCCGCGGAGGCCGCCACACACACCGCGACCGACGCCGCCACCACCGCCTCCAACCTCCTCACCCGCCTGTCGGTCTTCGAGGGCTACATCGGCGTCCTCATCGTCTCCTTTGTCCTCACGCTCTTCGCCACGCCCATCATGCGCAAGCTGGCAGTCGCCAACGGCGTGATCGACCGCCCCAGCGACCCCCGCAAGGTCCACCGCATCCCCATTGCCTACCTCGGCGGTGTCGCCGTGTTCGTGGGCATCGTGGGCGGCATCTTCTACAGCCTGCTCGCCCTCAAGCTCCCCTGGCTCATTGAGTGGCACCCCGTCAAGCCCGCCCACCTCGAGGAGAAGTACGGCGTCTACCACCAGCACGTGCCTATCTCCGTGCTCCTGGGCATGACCGTCATCATGATCGTCGGCTTCCTCGACGACGTCTTCGGCATCAGCCCCCGTGTCAAGATCGGCGGCCAGCTCTTCGCCGCCGCGGCCCTCGCCTACGAGAACGTCGGCGTCAAGCTCGCCGCCGGACTGCTCATCCCCCTCGCCGACTCCCTCGGCATCGCCACCAAGGTCATCGGCGGCTCCCCCACCATCCTCCTCAACATCCCGCTGCCCTTCCCCATCGCAGGCGCCGACACCATCCCCATCGACGTCGTCTACTGGGCCGGCACCGCAATCATCGCCGTCGCAGTGCTCGCCCTCTGCAACGCCTCGAACCTCATCGACGGCCTCGACGGCCTGCTCTCGGGAACCACCGCCATCTCCTCCGCCGGCCTGCTCGTGGTCGCGCTGGGCCTGGCAGTGGTCGACGACGGCCCGCGGGACTCCCAGCGCATCATCATGTGCCTCGCGGTGCTCGGCGCCTGCCTGGGCTTCCTCCCCCACAACTTCAACCCAGCGACCATCTTCCTGGGGGACGCCGGCTCCCTGCTCCTTGGCTTCTGCACCTGCGTGATCATCCTCACCCTGGGCGACAAGGGTCAGACACACCTCGTCGTCGCCGGGCTCATCATCTACGCCCTCCCCATCCTCGACACCGCCCTCGCCATCGTCCGTCGCAAGATGGAGGGCAAGAGCATCTCCGCCGCCGACGACCAGCACCTCCACCACATGCTCCGGCGCGCCTTCGGCGTCAAGGGCGCGGTCCTCTGCCTTTACGGCATCGCCGCCTCCTTCGCCGCACTGGGCGTCGGGATGAGCCTCGTCCGCGCCCGCATCATCTACCTCCTCGCGATGATCCTCGCGGCTTACATCGGCGTCACCGCCATCAAGATCGCCCGCCGGCGCGCCATCGAGGCCCAGGCCGCCGCCTACGACAAGAAGCCCGAGCCCAAGGTGCAGACCACCATCACTTCGCCGGTGGTGCCCGCCCCCACCCCCGTGGCGACGCAATCGCCCGCCACCTCCCCCACCACGGTCACCGCGAACGTCCCCGTCGCAGACGCCGCCGCCGAGCCCGTCGAGGAACCGACAGCTTCCTGAGAATTCCTGCGCCTCCAAACTCGGCAGTTTCTGCCGACCTTGCCGATATACTCGGCCCATGCCCGAGCCGACCAGCAAGCCCGTCCGCCTCATCGCCCTGATGAACCAGAAGGGCGGCGTCGGCAAGACCACCACCACCGTCAACCTCGCCGCCGCCTTCGCCAAGGCCGGCCGCTCGACCCTGGTCGTTGACCTCGACCCCCAGGCACACGCCACCCTCCACCTCGGCGTCGACCCCGAGAACCTCAAGGGCTCGGTCTACGACGTGATGATGGACGAGAACGCCGACATCGGCCGCATCGTCCAGGAGCGCAGCAAGAACCTCGCCGTGCTCCCCGCCGAAACCGCGCTCGCTGCCGTCGAGGGCGAGCTCGCCGGCACCCCCGACCGTCAGCGCCGCCTCGAGCGTGCCCTCGCGAAGCTCGGCGACCGCTTCGAGTTCGTCCTGCTCGACTGCCCGCCCTCGCTCGGCCTGCTCACCATCAACGGCCTCGCCTGCGCCCGCGAGGTCCTCATCCCCATGCAGGCCCACTTCCTCGCCCTCCAGGGTGTCGGGAAGCTCCTCGAGACGGTCAAGCTCGTCAGCCAGGGCGTCAACCCGCGCCTCAAGGTCACCGGCGTCGTCCTCTGCATGCACGACGCGGCCAGCACCCACACCCGCGAGGTCGTCGCCGACCTCGACGGCTTCTTCGACGAGGCCCGCAAGGGCGACGCCCCGTGGAAGTACGCCCGCGTGCTCCGCCCCGCCGTCCGCCGCAACATCAAGCTCGCCGAGTGCCCCAGCTTCGGCAAGACCATCTTCGAGTACGCCCCGCAGGCCAGCGGCGCCGAGGACTACAACGCCCTCGCCGACGTCCTGCTGAAAGAGTGGGACCAGATGCTCGCCAAGCGCCGTGAGATGGCCGCGCCCAACATCGTGGTGGTGCCCACGCCCATGCCGGCGGTCGCCAAGGTCGGCGGGTGACCTCCCCCGCCGCGCCGTTCAATCGCCACCGCTGGGTCCTCGTCCTCTTCTGGGCCTACGCCATCGCACTGTGCATCGGCACCCACTGGCCCAAGCTCCAGGCCCCCGGCCCCGAGGGCACCGACAAGGCCATCCACGTCGTCGTCTTCGCCGTGTGGGCCGTGCTCTGCGCGGCCTGCGGCTGGTTCGGCCCCCCGCTCTCCTGGCGCAACCTCGTCCTCAGCTGCCTCGTCTCCTGCGCCTACGCCGTCGTGGACGAGCTCGGCCAGGCTATCGAGTGGGTCAACCGCAGCTGCGAGTGGGCCGACATGCGAGCCAACCTCATCGGCTGCATCGGCGCGACCCTGCTCCTGCTCCTCCTGCGCAAGCCGCTCGCCGCGCTCTTCCCTAGACTCCTGCCCTCATGAAGGGCGACGACACACTCAACGAGTCAGGTCTGAGGTTCCGGCACGGCCCCGTCATCTGGGCCATCGCCGCCGTGCTCGGCCTCTTCGCCGGTGCACTGGCCATCAAAGCCCTGCCGCCACACCTCGACTCCGCGGGCCACCCCCACATCCCGCTGTATCTCGTCGCCCCCTTCGCCGCGCTGCTCGCCAGCATCGCCCTCATGCCCTTCGTCAGCCAGCGCATCTGGCACCGCCACTACCCCGACTTCGCCTTCGCCCTGGGGGGCATGGTCGCCGGCTACTACCTGGCCGGCTTCGGCGCCCACGGCCGGCACGCCCTCCTCCACAGCCTCATCGAGTACTACGCCTTCATCGCCCTGGTCGGCGGCCTCTACGTCGTCTCCGGCGGCATCCTCATCAAGACCACCGGACGCGCCCGCCCCCTCACCAACACCCTCCTGCTCGCCTTCGGCGCCGTGCTCGCCAACCTCGTGGGCACCACCGGCGCGTCCGTCCTCCTCATCCGCCCCTTCATGCGCCTCAACGAGGGCCGCCTCAAGCCGCTCCACGTCGTCCTCTTCATCTTTATCGTCAGCAACTGCGGCGGCTGCCTCACCCCCATCGGCGACCCGCCCCTCTACCTCGGCTACCTCAAGGGGGTCCCGTTCTTCTGGACCCTCACCGCCCTCTGGCAGGACTGGCTGCTCACCGTCGGCCTGCTCCTCGCCGTTTTCTTCGTGTACGACACCATCATCGAGCGCCGCACCGAGCCCGCTCAGCACGGCTCCGCTCGCCTCAGCATTGAGGGCGGCACCGGCCTTGTCTGCCTCCTCCTCATGATCGCCGGCGTCTTCATCGATCCCTTCCTCGACAAGCAGTTCGGCATCCATGGCATCCCCATCGGCGCCACCTTCCAGGCCCTCGTCGCCATCGGCGCCTACCTCATGGCCCCCAAGCCCCTCCTCTCGCAGAACGAGTTCACCTTCGAGCCCGTCAAGGAAGTCGGCCTCCTCTTCATCGGCATCTTCCTCACCATGATCCCCGCGCTCGGGTACCTCGCCGCCAACGGCGCCAAACTCGGCATCGACTCCGCCTCATCCTTCTACTGGGGAACCGGCTCACTCTCCGCCGTGCTCGACAACGCCCCCACCTACCTCAACTTCCTCCAGGTCGCCATGCCCGGCGGTCGCGCCATCGACGCCCAGGGCGTGCAGGAGCTCCTCGCCCTCCCCGGCGGCCACCGCACCCTCGTGGCCATCTCCACCGGTGCGGTCTTCTTCGGCGCCATGACCTACATCGGCAACGGCCCCAACTTCATGGTCCGCGCCATCGCCGAGGCCGCGGGTGTCAAGATGCCCTCCTTCTTCGGCTACCTCGGATGGGCGGTGGTGATCCTCCTGCCCATTCTCGCCGTGCACTGGCTGCTGCTGATCCGATAGAGTCTCACAGAGACTCATGGACGAGGCCGCCACAATTACTGCCGAGCCGCCACAACCCGCCGCGCCCAACGCCACCGCGCGAGCGGCCGACGACAGGCACGCCGCCGCCCCCCTCGCCGGCGCGGTCCGCGTCGTCTCCGGCCTCACGCTCGTCTCCCGCTTCGCCGGCCTCGCCCGCGACGTGATCACCGCCCGCATGTTCGGCGCGGGGCTGCTGGGCTCCGCCTTCCAGGCCGCCTACGCCTTCCCCAACTTCTTCCGCCGCCTCTTCGGCGAGGGCGCTCTCTCGGCCGCGTTCCTCCCCGAGTACACCCTCCTGCGCCGCGACGACCCCGCCCGCGCCTCCGCCCTCGCCTCCATCACCCTCTGGTCGCTGATGCTCGTCACTGGCGGCCTCACGCTCGTCATCGAGCTCATCCTCCTCGCGCTCCTCCTGCTCACACCCGCCGACCCCGAGCGCGCCCTCTCCTTCCGCCTCATGATGCTCATGCTCCCGATGATGCCCGCCGTGTGCGCCACGGCCATCCTCGGCGGCATACTCCAGGCCCACGGCCGCTTCGGCCCGCCAGCCGCCGCGCCCATCATCCTCAACCTCTTCCAGATCGCCGCCGGCGCCGGCTTCTTCTGGGGCTGGTACGCCGCCAACCCCGCGGCCTACATCGTCGGCTCCGCCGCCGTGCTCGCCAGCATCGTGCAGATCCTGTGGTCCCTGCACGCCCTCAGGGGCAAGGTCGCCTGGACCCGCGCCTGGCACACCGCAGAGGAAAGCTCCCGCCGCGTGCTCAAGCGCTTCATCCCCGCGATGCTCGGCCTGGGCACCATCCAGCTCAACAGCCTCATGGACCTGCTCTTCGCCATGTGGCCCGTGTGGGTCGGCCCCACCGCGTTCGGCCTCGCCGTCACGCTCGATGACAAGAGCAACGCCGTGCTCCGCTACTCGCAGACGATCTACCAGTTCCCACTGGGCGTCTTCGGCATCGCCGTCGCCACCGCCGTGTTCCCGCTCCTCTCACGCAGCAGCGACAACAACACCGACTTCGTCCAGCACCTCCGCCGCGGCCTGCGCCTCTCGCTCTTCATCGGCCTGCCCGCCACCGTCGGCCTCTTCCTCATCCGCCAGAACATCCTCACCGTCATCTACGGCGGCGGCCGTCACGGCTTCTCGCACGATGACATCACCCGCGCCGCGGCGGTCCTCGCCGGCTTCGCCCCCGCCATCTGGGCCTACTCCCTCAACCACGTCCTCACCCGCGCGTTCTACGCCAAGGGCGACACCCTTACGCCCATGCGCCTCGCGATGCTCGCCGTCGCCTTCAACTTCGCCCTCAACTGCACGCTCATCTGGTGGCTGCGCGAGGCCGGCCTCGCCTGGTCCACCGCCATCTCGGCGATTATCCAGTGCGTCATCCTCGCAACGCTCTGCTCCCGCAAGCTCGCCGTTCGCCCCTTCGACCGCGCCACCACCGCCGCCTTCGCACGCATCGCCATCACCACCGCCATAATGGGCGCGGCCGTCTGGGTGGTCGAACGTGGAACCCGCATCCCCCCGGGCCACGAGACCTGGCCCAAGCACCTGCTCCGCCTCTGCATGCTCGTGGGCACCGGCGGCATCATCTACGCCGCGTTCGCCGCGTTCCTCAAACTCCCCGAACTCCGCTGGCTCACCCAGCGCGCACCAAAGGGCGACACCACAGCAATGAGCTTCGAGTAGCTCCCCGGCTCCTATGAGTCCTATGACTCCTATGAGTCCTATTCCTGCTCAGTCGATATACGGCGTGATCGCCACACCCGACGGCACCACGAACACGTCCCCGTACACCTGCAGGTAGCAGTTGAACCCCGTGTCCGCGAACTGATCCCCCAGCGGCAGCCCCGTCGTCCGGTCCTCGTTGACGAACACGTTGTCGCGGTGCGTCCGCATCCCGTTGATCGGCGACATGAACGACATCGGAATCCCCTCAGGGTCCGGCACGTTCGTGAACGTCACGTGCCCGTCGTTGTACCCCAGGTTCCCCTCCCACGTGCGCGGCCCGCCGAAGATCTTCAGCCGGTTGCTCTCGATCCCGCCGACGCCCGGCCGCAGGCCCCACGCCCCCGGCGTGCCGTCGTACTGCGGGCCGCGGTTGCCAAGCACCGCCTGGCGCGAGTCCAGCGTGCCCTTCCACATCTGCGCCCGCTCACCGAACGCGGGCGTGTGCGCGTAGCTCACGTAGCCCATCACTCCGCCGCCGTACGTCCGCCGCCCGCCCATCGGTGTGCCGTTACCGGTCTCGCCCGGGTACCCGCCGAAGCCGGGGTCCCACAGTGCCGCCGCGGGGTTCACCGCCGTCGAGGGGAAGCTGTACTCGTACCGCGGGTCCTTGATGATCCGCCCGTTGACCTCCGACGGGCACACCGCCAGCTCCGGCGGAATGAACCCGTTGTAGATCATCAGCGAGAAAATGTTGCCCGTGTTGTCCTTCACGATGCTCGGCTGCGCGCCCGGGTTGATCGTCGTGTTCGCCCGGTCCACCTGGCTGGGCAAGGGGTAGCAGTCGTCGTGCTGGCCCGACCAGATGAACATCCCCTGCAGCATGCTGCGGATGTTCGCCGCGTCCTTGATCGACCGCGCCGCCTCCCGCGCCTTGCCCAGGCTGGGCAGCAGGATGCTGATCAGCAGCGAAATGATGGCAATGACCACCAGCAGCTCGATGAGCGTGAAGGCGGTTCGGGCATTCACTTGTCGGCGGTCGTGCACGCGAACCCCCTCCGACTACATGCGGACTCCCGGGCTATACCGCCTCAGCGTACCAGCGGTGGCAAGCGGGTTCAAAAAAAGACCGGGCCCCGCGGGTTCGCCGCGGGGCCCAGGTCCGTAAAGACTGCAGTCAGGCCCGGTCAGGGGACCGGTGCGGGGGATTACCAGCCGCCGCGGCCGCCGCCGGAGCGACCGCCACCGCCGTAACCGCCACCACCACCACCGCCGCCATGACCCTGAGCGTGCTCATCCCCGGCTTCTTCACGGCAATGGGCTGGCTGTTCTTGGCGCACCCACGCATCGGCATCGTGTGCCCGTACTCCTTCGACGTGCCCGGCGGCGTGCAGAACCACGTCCGGGACCTGGCCGAGGCGCTGCTGAAACTGGGGCACGAGGTGAGCGTGCTGGCCCCGGCCGACGACGACG